>CANMUN010000041.1 GCA_947500875.1 Flavobacteriales bacterium
ATTCAGCCCATCACCTTGTATGGTTCATTTGATAACTGCATAGATTCCGTGCAAAGCCAAGTGTACGTTTATTCCGAACCTAGTATTGGCTTCACTATGATCCCTGGTCTGCAATGTGTTCCCTATCCTGCGACGTTTATCAATACCTCAACGACGGATGGTCCCGCTCAATATGCTTGGGATTTTGGAGATGGTTCAACTTCCTCCAGTTTCAACGGTTTCCATACCTACTACCAGGTAGGTAATTACAGCGTAAGCCTAACCCTTACTACCCTTGTTGGTTGTATAGACACCCTGTATTTGCTACAACAAGATATCATCAATGTTAATCCCTCGCCTGTTGCCATGTTCAGTGTGACCCCAGAAGAAGTGAACGTCTGTGACAACGAAGTGACATTCACCAATGAGTCTTCAGGAGCAACCTCGTACTTGTATATTTTCGACCAAAACGGGTTTATGTCGGAAGAGCCGAATTTCACCCACGAATATGTAAATGTAGGAACCGACTACCCACAACTCATTGTTTCGAATCAATTTGGATGTAAAGATTCCGTTCGCCAAACGCTCATGGTATTGCCTTTTTCGATTTACGTCCCCAATACCTTCATCCCGGACCAAGATGGCAAAAACGATGTGTTTTTGCCAATCTGCCCCTTTGAAATCTACGATTGGGATTTTCAAATCTACAACCGTTGGGGTCAAACCGTATTCACGACAGATCGTTTAGACGAAGGATGGAACGGCACGTTTAAGGGCTTCGATTCTCCCGATGGAGTATATTCGTACAAGATACGTTATCGAGGTTGCGAATTCCCCAGTGCATGGCAACAAATCACGGGTTCTGTGAGGTTGCTTCGTTAGGTTATTTCCGAAGGACAAAGTTCTGTCCTAAATACACTTTTCTTACCTGTTCATCGTTGGCCAGTTCTTCCGCGGTTCCGCTTTTCAAAATTTTACCCTCAAATAAAAGGTAGGCTCGATCGGTAATCGAAAGGGTTTCTTGAACGTTGTGGTCGGTGATTAGCACGCCAATGTTGCGGGTTTTTAAGTCTGCAATGATGGATTGAATGTCTTCAACTGCAATGGGGTCTACCCCAGCGAAAGGCTCATCCAACAACACAAATTTTGGGTCCGTTGCCAAGGCTCGGGCAATTTCTGTTCTCCGTTTCTCTCCTCCAGAAAGCCGGTTACCAAGCGTTTTCCTAACTTTAGAAAGCGAAAATTCGTTGATCAATTGTTCGAGTTTTTGAAGCCGTTCCTCTTTGGTAAGGGGCGTCATTTCCAAAATTGCAAGGATATTGTCCTCAACGCTCAATTTGCGAAACACAGAAACCTCTTGGGGTAAATAACCTATGCCTAATTGAGCCCTTTTATACATGGGAAGCCGTGTGATTTCTTGGGAATCAAGGAAAACCTGTCCGTTATCGGGTTGAACTAAACCCACAATCATATAAAATGACGTGGTTTTTCCGGCTCCGTTTGGACCAAGTAACCCGACGATTTCCCCTTGTCCAACTTCCACAGAGACGCCGTCAACTACTTTTCTACCTCGGTAGGTTTTTTCGATGGCTTGCGTGTGAAGTTTCATAGGACGAAGGTATTAAAAATTGAAGGAGAATCTACCTCGAATTCCTAAAGGACTGATGCCCGGAGTTAAATGGGTAGCCCGCCAAACTAAATCAATGCGAACAACTTTAAAAATATTCTCAAGCCCGACGCTGCATTCAACATAGGGCGTTTTACCAAAATCCCGGACATAGTTTGGAATAATTACATTTTGGGAATGTGGTCCTTTCAAGGCACCTAATAAAATTCGCTGTTGAGTTACCAATCTTAACTTTAATTTATTGATTCCAGGTATCCAATTAAAAAATAAACCTTCCCAATGGTTTTCAATGAAAGCGCTGGCATAACGGTCTGAAATAAATTCAAGAAAGTTCATTTTGTTGTACGCGCTTGTAAGCAACCAATATGATTGATTTCCTTCATGAGCTTTCAAAAAAGGGAAAGCGGTGCTACCAAATACCATCCCCAAACTGGCTCCGTACCTTAATCGGCCTAATACACCAACCTGGGTATAATGTTCTAGCTGGGCTTCGATTTTCTGATAGTTGTATAAACTTCCTCCGATGCCCTTGACGCCGAAAATTCCTTGTAGTGATAAAATGGGAAATGCCGACCCCACACTGGTTCGATCAAATTGACCGGAAAGAAACTCTTCGTCTTTAGTCCAACGAATTCTTCCAATGAATTCTGCAGTAATTAGCTTTGAAAGCGTGTCAAGGATGTTGGTAATGATATTGTTCCGTATATAGGCGCTAATACCCAAAGGGGTATATTCTTTCCAATCAAAGCCACCGGTTACGATAAGGTCCTTTTTTACGTCTTTTTCCAAGTTAAACCCTACTTTTTTTACAAACGTTAATTTATCGAACGGAGCAGTATTTAAAACGGTTGCAAAGGTGCTTCCCAATTGAGCAGCGGTAGGTGACTGACCAATCTGTTCGAGGTCGTATTGATAATAAAGGGAGAGCATCCCTCTTTTTTTTGGGGTAATGTTGTATCGGATTAACCCCGCATATTTAAGTTTCTGATCCAAGAGACCATAACCCATTCTCCCCCCCAATTCAATTCTTTTCGAGAAATTGTTTGACGTCCGCAAGGCGATTGAAAAACGGAGATTTTCGACAGGATTGGTGCTGACCAAGGAGGTCACACTACCTAATTCGATTTTCCCTAAAGGGTAGTAACCCGTTGTTGCAAAATAGGTGAGTTTTTTAAGGTTTTTAAAGTACTTTATTCCTTCAAGGGTGTCGATCATTGCAGCAATCCCGTTTTCTGTTTTATTGAGCGACGAGTGCCGTAAGGAGTCCCAAGCCTCCGCTGTTCGCTCTTTGGCTCCTTCCAAGAATTCTACGGCATTCGGGTTGTTGTAAAAATCATCTGGTAAAGACATGTTCACCTTGATTTTTTTTCTGCTGCTCGATTTTTTTCCGTAAAAACCGGTAGTCTTTAACTTTTCAGTAAGTCTAAATTCAAGTACAAGAAGCTCCTTTGACATCATCCAAACCTCGCTCTCTATCTGCTCAAAGGATTGTTCGATGATAAGATCTTGAAGGTAGTTGAGATTTGCTTGGGGAGAAATCCTAGCGCTTATCGACTCAATGGCATACGTGGTGTCATGGATCCACATTTCCCCTGTAAACGCAAGGGCCTCCTCGTGCTTTGGTGTAAATCGTAATTTGTAGCAGAATTTATTGTTGTGAAAAGTAGAGTCTTCTAAATAAAACCGGTAGATATTTCTAGCATAAGGGGCTGTTGGACTGATGAAGGACTTTCCAAATAAGTCAATAATGTTGTCATAGAAGTTGATGTCTAAATACATTTCCCCTAAAAATTGTGCGGCCTGTAAATTTTCAACACCGGTGATACGGCTTGCCTTTACGATTTCTCGTTTTTTCTTAGGATTATTGGTAAAAAAGAAGTCAGATACCGATTCCGCCATGACCACTGGCAGGCTCAATTTATTGTTATCTGTTGTATCGAAGTACTGCGTAATTGTGTTGAGTTTTTTAATCGGTCCAATGGTCGTCAGCGCGGTATCAATATTATTAATTCCAACTTGAAATTTATTGTAGGCTTCGTACTGGTAGGCCTCCAATTTTTCTTTATTGTTGACCCGTTTATGGGCTACCACTTTTTTATGGAGTTTGGTGGAAGGGAACTCGTCTGGAGGTAAAACCACAACCTCGCTGAATTCCTTCGAAACGGGAGGGAGGAGCACATTAATTTCCTGGTGCACATCGGGTTTGATTTTTTTACGCGTCACTTTGTATCCTAAGAGGTAGCATTGAATGGAATCTACCGGATAATATGTTTCCAAAACAAATCTTCCCAAGCTATCGGATTGGGTGGCAATTTTTGTTCCGTAAAAACCAACCTTAACACCAGAGAGAGGAATCCTTTTTCCTTGTTCCATTACCACCCCTTCAACAATAGTCTTTTGAGCCGTCACGTTTAACGCCATGAGCATGGCAAAAACGAAGTTCTGCCCGCTTTTACCGTTCAATTGCCTTTTTTTTTGAAGCCCGTTTCGCCACCAAAATTCCAATTTCATACAACGCAATTATAGGGATAGACACGATTACTTGAGATAAAATATCAGGGGGGGTTATTACCGCAGCAAGAATTAAAATAACAACAATCGCATGACGGCGATATTTTCTTAAGAAATCAACATCAATCAGCCCAATCTTTGCCAAAATAAAAATAGCAATAGGCATCAAAAACAGTAAACCGGTGTAAAAGACCGTAGAGATTATCGTACCCATGTAGGAACTAATCGTGAAATTGTTTTCAATGGATGAGCTGATTTGGAAGGAAGCGAAAAACTGAACAGTAAGGGGTGCCACAACAAAATATCCAAATAGAATTCCACAAATAAAACAAAGGCTTACATAGAAAACCAATCCTTTAGCGGCCTTGAGTTCATTTTGCTTTAATCCCGGACGAACAAATGCCCAAATCTGATAAAATATATAGGGCGATGCAACGATTAATCCTCCCATAATACACATCGTCATCGCATAGTTGAACTGACCAGACATGGTCATGCTCTGCATCTTTACTGGCGTATCCTCCACACACACGCCCAAAAACCTACACATAAGCTTAAATGTGACGAAATCCTTACTTTTCAGGGACAGGAACAAATGGTTCATAATCCATTCTTGGAAAATCCAAATCACTACACCTACCATGATCACAGCAATTGCAATCCTTACAAGTCTCCATCGCAATTCATCCAGGTGCTGTAAGAACGACATTTGCTTATTTTCAGCCATGAAGCAAAGATAACCAAATGGTAAAACAGAAAAAACCATCAAAACGTAAAACGTTTACGTTTATCGAGGTGAATCTTTGTAAAAAAAACAATATGAAAAGCTTTCTAATTCAAGAAATTCAATTTTCCTCTATTTCTAAATCGGTTAAATGTTGCGGCATTTTAAACATGGGAAACCTATCGTTGAGTACCAGTCTTCGGATAGATTTCGGACAGCTGAATGTTCTTTTAAATAAAATCAGCCGAACCACCGACAGTGATCAACTATATGCTTGCCTCAAAGAAGAGGTTACCGAAGAGGGAACCTACTATTCGATGAATCTTGAATCACAAGAGATTGTTCCCATCGCACTGGGTGAGTTGAATCAAGAAACGCACTATGGATTAAGAATCAGCGCTTAAAACTAGGGTTGGATGATTACCGTTTCCTCGTTGGTTTTTTCCGCTTCGATTTTAATGATTCCTTGACCCTGACGATTTCCTTTATACGCTTCAATATCCAAAACGGCAACACCCGCCTGGCCTAATTGATAAATCTCGTTGTAATTGAAGGTAGCTATTCCCGCGGCATTGGTGTAGGCTGTATCATAAACCACGACTTGGGATGGGCAATTACAGGTAGAAGTACCATGAAGCACAACCATCGCCTCTTCCACAAGGGTGTTGTTTTCATCTCTCACTTCAATTTTAGCAATGGTGTCCTCCTTTTTCACACAGGAATAGGCTGCTGCAAGGAGCAAACCAAATGAAACGATAATCAACGACTTTTTCATGAATAAACTAGTTAGGTAAGTAAATGGTCTCCACCGCCGTGGTATGAATTCGGCATCGGGTGTATCCTGTAGCGGTTTTGTTGTTGTGTTTAACCACAATATCGAAATAACCCGTTGTGTTTTCGGGACCGGAAGTATTGAAGTATTGGTCCATATCCACCGAGGTAAATCCGGAACTATTGGTATACGTCGTATCAACAAATGCTCCTGTAGGGGGATTGCTTTGCTGATCACCAATAACGACAACCTTCGCGCCACTCATCAATTGATTCGAAGAGGAACGAACAAACACCTTTAAAATTGCGGGATCTTTCGATTTACAAGAACCTATGATGCACAGGGAGCCGATGGCAATAAAAAGAATGGACACTTTTTTCATAGCAAGAAGAATTTCGGTTCTACCAATAATAACCACCTCAAAAATAATACATTTATTTGGCTTGTAAAAACAAACCCTACATCTAAAGGGGAAATTCCTTGTGAAGCGGTTGCCATTTAAAGGAAAAACTTACCTTTGTTTCAAAGAAGTTAAACATCTTTGGGCCAGAAAAAGTTACACGAATGCTAAAAAAAATTGACCGAATACGCCTCGAATTAGCTAACGAAGTTTTAAATTCCTCGGCGAGCCGAGAAGACTATCGCGTACGGTACTTGGGGTCCAAAGGCCTTTTGAAGGAGTTATATCAAGAATTTAAATCGGTAGCTTCTGAAGAAAAACGTGAAATCGGCTTGGCGTTGAACCAACTTAAACAAGCCATAGAAGAGCGGCTTGAAACAGCGGGTACCAACGACGAGGCACCAAAACAGCAAAAAGAAATTAACGACGTAACAAGGCCCGCATCTACCGAAACGGTTGGGACCTTGCACCCCTTACACCTGATTACCCAAGAAATCATTTCAATTTTTGAAAGAATTGGTTTTACACAATCCGAAGGTCCAGAAATCGAGGATGACTGGCATAACTTCTCTGCGCTTAATTTCCCCGCTGACCATCCGGCCCGGGATATGCAAGACACCTTCTTTTTGGACACCCCTTTTAATCAGTTTTCTTTACGAACCCATACCAGTTCCGTTCAGGTCCGGGTAATGGAGTCAAGTACTATGCCCGTTCGGACTATTTCTGCGGGCAGAGTTTACAGGAATGAAGCCATTTCCGCAAGAGCACACTGCTTTTTTCATCAGATAGAAGGTTTATACATCGACGAAGAAGTAACGATGGCCGACCTTAAACAAACGTTAGATTATTTCGCTAAAGCGCTTTTTGGACCGGAAGTACACATCAGGTTAAGGCCCTCATACTTCCCTTTTACCGAACCAAGTGCAGAAGTCGATGTTTCCTGCTCCCTGTGTCAAGGAAGCGGTTGCAACGTGTGTAAGTATACCGGTTGGTTGGAGATTTTAGGTTGTGGAATGGTTGATCCAAACGTGCTTTCTTCTTGCGGTATTGATGCTAAAAAATACACGGGATTCGCCTTTGGGATGGGCGTAGAACGGATTGCGCAACTGAAATATCGTGTGAACGACCTTCGACTTTACTCTGAAAACGACCTCCGATTCTTACAACAATTTCATTTGTAATCCCATGGAGTTTTTTGATTTACGACCTGAACATTCGCTTGAATCCCTTGAAGCCAAAAGCAAGGAAAAAACGCAGTTAATTCTCAAACACTCAACAAGGTGTATCGTTTCCTCCATGGCGTTGCGCGGCCTTCATCAATGCGATGCCGATGCCGACTGCTGGGTATTGGATCTCTTGAGCCATCGCGAGCTTTCTAATGAAATCGCTCGTCGATATAACATCGTACATCAATCGCCACAAATCATCATACTTCACAACGGTAAGGCGCAATCGCACGCGTCGCACGAAGGGATTACTTGTGAATTCATCAAAAGTACTTATGCGGAATAAAAGAACCCTGATCATTTTGGGAGTATTAGTAATAACAGCAGCTGCTTTTATTTACCGAAGCTTGCAGAACATGAATGGCCCAACGGATCGTGAAGGCCCAGGAGCTTTTTTTATGTCCCAAGGGAACTTAGCGGCCTCGTTTAACCAAGAATTAACGGGTCAATTAAAAGTGTTGCCAGAACAATTAAAGGTACAGGTAAAAATCAATGATAGCCTCGTTTTCGAAGCCACTAATCCTCCAGCGATTATTCCTCTAAAAATTTCCATCAAAGGTTTGCCTTTGGGATCCTATCGATTGAGGGTCATATCCAAGGGTTCAACGGGGGTAAACAGCGAGGACGAAAGGGTATTGTACGTAGTTTCAGATGTGGCTCCTAAATCTTGGTCCCTTGAGGTGGTTCGTCAATATCCCCACAACGACTCATCGTTTACCCAAGGTCTTTGTTTTTACAAAGGCAAAATGTTCGAGGGAACCGGAGACCCGCAGACCGTTGGAGCAACCATGGTCGCAGAAGTTGAATTAGCTACGGGAAAGATTCTGAAAAGACGAACGAAACCTCAGCCCATTTTTGGAGAAGGAATTACTGTAATGAATGGTGAAATCTACCAAATATCATGGAAAAACGACTCCTGTTTTGTTTACGATGCTGGAACCTTGTCTCCCCTTCGCTATTATACCTATTCTGGAGAAGGTTGGGGTCTAACCCATGACGAAAATACCCTCATTATGTCCGATGGAACGGAGAAAATTTACTTTCGCGACCCCAAGACTTTTAAGGTGTTAAAAGTGCTTTCCGTTTATACCAATCAAGGTCCGATTAACTACCTCAATGAATTAGAGTACATCGACGGATTGATCTACGCCAATGTTTGGATGAGCAACATCATTGCAGTAATTGATCCGCTCACGGGGCGCGTTCTTTCCACCATTGACGCAACAGAAGTTGTGAAAAAAGGGAAAGGAACGGGAGAGGTTTTAAATGGAATCGCCTACAATCCAACAACGCAAAAAACTTATTTAACCGGCAAATATTGGCCGAGTTTATTCGAGGTGAAAATTACTCAAGCTAAGGCACGTTAACCAAGGGATGTTCAGAAACCTTCTCCCCGTTTTTTATTCGTAAAACGTAATTTCCCGAATTCCAATAGGTGTAATCCAGCACTTGCGAAGAGGCGGACAAATCCAATTCGATAAAAGGCTTACCTTCCCGTTCTATCCATGCGCGCTGATTCGAACCCAATAGACGTTCGCTGAATTCAAAACGGAAGCGGGTGTTTTCTTCTGGAAGGCATCGAATGTAGGCACCTTTCGTTAACGTTTCCATAGAACTTACAGCACAGGCATCAGGAATTGACCATGCCCGTATATAATCGATGGTGAAGTCTTGAGGAAACGTAGTTTTTCGGTTGGGGCCGGGAGAAAAGGGGCCGTTATCCTGGGCTAATGAAAAGTTTGCAATCAAATTCATTTCGGTATGGAAAGAGGCTTCATGTTGAGCAACAACCTCATCATTGAAATAAAATACTACGCCCAGAGGCGTCCAGAGTCCCGCAACGGTAATCCATTTTCCTGTCAGCTTGCCAACCTTTACCCAATGTCCAAAAGGTTGATCAAAAATCCCCCAACGGCGAACCCTGTCGCAACGGTTAGGGCAATGGACGTCCACATGATATGATTTTAACCGTTCCCCTTTCGCTTCAATAAAATCAAGTTCTTCGTTCGGTTTTCCACCGTACATCCAAAAGGCGGGCCAATAACCCTGACCCGCAGGTAGCCAACATCGGCACTCGAAAAAACCGTATTTGAAGGTTGGTTTGCTCCACAAAGCGGAGGTAAGGCGTTGGATAGGGATTTTTCCGTCTGCGGCATTCAATCCTAAGGCCCTTACCTTTGCGGTATCAATCATCCAAGCTGGAAACTCGAGGCGTTGGTTAACTGTATCCACCGAAAGCACTAAAAAACCGTCCTTTTGTTGGCATAATTTCGGATCGGTATACGTTTTTGCATCCAAGGAAACCCCGCCCCACGGGTAATAATTATACCAAAGACTCGGGTTAATTTCAGATCCGCGAAAATCATCGATGAATGAACCTTCACCCCAAACCGTTTCGTCGGGAGTTAAAAATGCCAGAAAAGGTTTTTGTGCCAACACCTGCGAAAAACTAAAAATCGCCGTTACCACATAAAAAGCAGTAAATCGTACCATGAGAAAGTTATTTTGTCCCCAAGATAGTCATAGTCGGTTAGTTTACAATCCGTAATTTAGTGAACGATGACTGCAAAGGCAATTATAGTTGGGTTTTTATGCTCTTGGACCTTTGCCTTTTGTCAAAATGGGTCCACAACGATCGAAAAAACGCTCGTTCTCACAGGAAAAGTAACGAAGGTTGATTCTTTATCGATCTTGCCCGGCAGCTTCAGTTGCCATTCGAACGGAATGGAACTCCCTTCGGGTGGGTTTATTTTTAACTACGTAACCAGCACCTTAGAATTTCCCTTACCGCGCTTCGACACGGTTCGAGTGGTCTACACAAGGCTGAACGCCAACCTCACTTATACCTATCAACAATTTGATTCCTCGATGCTTCAACGCAAAGGTTTGGTAAACAATTTTCAAATCATCGATGCCAATACTGAGATTATGGACTACTTTGGTGGAAGTGATCTTGCAAAGAAAGGGAGTGTTTCAAGGGGTATAAGTTTTGGGAACCAGCAAAATTTGGGGATTAACTCAACGCTTAATTTAGAGCTGAACGGCAAACTGAACGACCGCTTGAATGTTTTGGCCTCCATTTCTGATGCCAACATCCCCATTCAGCCTGAAGGAAACACCAACCGACTGCAAGAGTTTGATCAGGTATTTATTCAGTTGTACAACGATGAATTGAAATTGATTGCAGGAGATTTTTGGTTGGCAAATCCCAAGGGATACTTCTTAAATTATCGAAAACGTGGGCAAGGAATTACCAACCAATATACGACCGACTTGGGGAAGGGAAAGGTATCGCTTCAGACCAGTGCTGGGCTATCCAAAGGAAAATTCCAACGGCAAATCATTCAAGGGATTGAAAACAATCAGGGCCCTTATCGATTGCGGGGCACGGAAAATGAACCCTTCATTGTTGTATTGTCAGGAACCGAAAAAATATACCTTGATGGGCGACTGTTAGAACGTGGACAAGAATTCGATTACACCATTGACTACAACACCTCAGAGTTAACGTTTACTGCCAAGAATCTCATCACGAAGGACGTAAGAATCGTCGCAGAATTCCAGTATTCAGATCAATCGTATACCCGTTCGCTGATGCAGCAAAACGTTAGTTATGAAAGTAAAAACACCTGGTTTTACCTCAATTATTATCAAGAACAAGACCTAAAAAACCAGCCTCTTCAATTGAACATCTCCGAAGAAAACCAATTTAAATTATCTCAAATTGGTGACAGCCTTTCTTTAGCAACGCTTAATACCCTAGATTCGGTGGGCTATTTTGAAAACCAAAACCTATATAAACTCATCGATTCATTAGGATATGATTCCGTTTTAGTATTTACGGTTCACCCTGATTCAGCACGCTATAGGGCTACCTTTGCAAAGGTTGGGCCCAACAAAGGGGATTATATTCTCGAAAAAACTACAGCATTTGGCCCTGTATTTCGATGGGTAATGCCCATAGGAAATCAAGCACAAGGCGACTATTCGCCGGTACAAAGGATTATTACCCCTAAAAGACGCCGGTTCATAAGCATGGGGGTGGAACAGCGGATTGGGGAAAAATACGCGATAACGCACGAAATTTCAGTATCAGAAATGGCAGCCAATCTTTTTTCAAAAAAGGACTTGGGTAACGATTGGGGCCTTGGAAGCTTAACAAAAATCTCGCGAAAAGGGAACGAAACCTCCAAGGGGTGGAAACACCAAAGCAGCGGAGAACTTGAGTTTTTAAGCGGCAACTTTAATGCCATTGAACCCTATCGCAGGGTTGAGTTCGACCGTGACTGGAATGTGCGCGGCAGCTCTTTTTCAGGGCAACAGTGGTTTGCCGTCGTACAACATTCCATTGAACACCAAGCCCAAGGAAAAGCCTTGATTCGCGGACAGTACTACAGCATTGGACAAACATATCAAGCGCAACGTTTGTACTCGGAGGGCAACATGAAAAGGCGTCACTTTTCTGCCCAATGGGATGCTAGCGCTTTAAACGCTGTCAAGGGAGCGGTAAGCACCTTCGTACGGCATCGTGCGAATTTCGCATACGAAGGAAAAAAAATGCTCGTTGGGTTCAAAGACGACCAAGAATTCAACCGAAGGGATGCCGTCATTGGATCAAACTCCTTAAGTTATGGATTCTGGGATTATCAATTATACCTGGAAAACAAGGACAGCTCCAACAGAAGGGTCCGATTGTTCCTTCGGGACCGCATCGATTATCGGCCAACCATCAACGGGTTTAAATCGGCGGCAAAAGGCACCTCTTTTGGTGGGGAAAGCGCCATAAAAGGCAAGAGAGGCAACAGTTTTCTTGGCACCGTTGCTTGGAGAAAACTCTCCATCGTTGACAGTTCATTAATACAGCAAAGTCCTGACCAATCCCTTGTAGGTAGGAGCGAATATAATTTTCGTGGATTCAAGGGGGCGTTAGCTATCAACAGCTACTATGAGATAAGCACTGGACTTGAACAAAAACGATCGTTTATTTACCTTGAAGTAAATGCGGGACAAGGCACCCATACGTGGATCGACTACAATTCGGACGGCGTTAAAGATTTAAACGAGTTTGAGTTGGCGGCCTATATTGATCAAGCCAACTTCATCCGCGTTTTTACCCCGAGCAACGAATACCAAAAAACCTACGGAACGGAATTCAATCAAAGTTTTTTTTGGCGGCCCGAAATTTTATGGGGTAAAAAGACCGGAGTACTGAAATACATTGCTTTCTTTTCGAATCAATTTCGATTAAGATCAACCCGAAAATTTGCGCAATGGAATGCTCCAGAACTCCTTAATCCGTTAAACGCTGAAATCACCAATGCTGACTTAATTTCCTCCAATTACTCGTTGAGAAACACCCTGTTTTTCCTCAGAACCTCTTCTAAATTCAATGCACAATACGAATTCAATAAAACCCTCAATAAAACCCTTTTAGCAACTGGTTTTGATGGAAGATCCTTAACCTTTCACTCGGTCCAATTGCGCTGGAATATTGTTCCTTCGTTCTCCGTGAAATCTGAAGTTCAATCCGGCGTCAAATCCTCCCAAGTTGATTATACCACCGGTAGAAACTTTCAAATTTCTTACCGACAAGGGCTCACAGAAGTATCGTATCAACCCACCACCTCCATGAGGATTTACGGTGAATTCAAAATGAGCAACAAAGAAAACCAACCGATTTATGGCGTGGCCGAGCTTCGAGCACAAGAATGGAGTGCTGGTATTAAATACAACACCAAACAGAAAGGCAGTTTTCAAAGCGATGTTAAATACCTCAACCTCAATTACAATGGGGTGAATCAAGGTGCCGTCGTTTTCGAAATGCTTGAGAGCTTACAGCCGGGTTCAAATTACACGTGGTCCATCCTTTGGCAGCGAAACCTTTCTAAAAACCTTCAACTGAACTTGCAATACAGTGGAAGAAAACCTGCAAACCGCGGTGTGATTCATAATGGAGGCATGGAATTGCGCGCGTTTTTCTAAATTTATTGACATGAAAAAAGACCTTGAATCCCCAGAGGACGTTGCCCTTTTGGTGGACAATTTTTACAAAAAAGTGGTGCTTAATGAGGTATTGAAACCCTTTTTTGAAGGGCTTGAATGGGAAACCCACCTTCCGAAAATGAAAAAATTCTGGAGGTTTCTTCTATTCGACGAACCCGGTTATACCACCAATGTAACCGAGAAGCACCTGCAACTTCCTCTAACAAAAGAAGCTTTTGATGAATGGTTGGCGCTTTTTTTTCTAACCTTAGACGAACATTTTGTTGGGTCAAAGGTTTTGCTTGCAAAAGAGCGGGCTAACATCATTGCTGTTGGCATCAAAAGCAAAATGAATTTACTTGAAAACTAGCTGGATTAAATCGTTTCCGTTGGCGTAAATCATGAGTGAAAGTAAGAGGAAGAAGCCAACATACTGAGCGTATTCGAGTATTTTTTGAGGCGCTTCTTTACCCGTTATCCATTCATACATCAAAAACACCACATGCCCCCCGTCCAATGCAGGAATCGGAAGAATATTCATGAAGGCTAAGGCAAACGATAAAAAAGCGGTATTCAACCAAAAAACCTTCCAGTCCCAAACCGGAGCGAACATGTCACCAATTCGCGTGAACCCTCCAACGGAAGAAGCTCCTTTTTTCGTAAAAACGAATTTAAATTGTGCAATGTAATCCCGAAGCATTTGACTTCCTCCAACTATGCCCTTTTCCAATCCACCAAAAAATCCATAATTCACTTTGCTCAGAGCATTCGTATCTGAAGTGAGTGCGTTCGTCGAAAGAAAACCAATCGTGCCTTCATTCGACACTTTAGTAGATATTTGGACGGTATCTGTTCCACGAATTACTGTTAAACGGGTTGTTGATCCTTTGGCAGAATACAAAGCGCTTTGCAGTTCGTCGAAAAAACGGATGGACTTGTTCCCTACCTGTAAAATGCTGTCTCCCTTAAGCAATCCCGCTTTTTCAGCATGGCTTTTTGGAACAACGGAGTCGACTGCAGAAGCAAAAGCACGAAATGAAGCGATGCCCATGGCTCCATTTTGAAACAATTGCTGGTCAATATCATCCGGCAGCCTACGGGTAATTTTCTTGCCGTCACGCAACAGGGTAACTTGGGTTTTATTTCGTAGAAATATGCCGCGATTAATATCTTCTAACGCAGCAATTGGCGTTCCATCAAGGGCTATAATTTTATCTCCTGAGCGAAGGTCGTACTGTTCTAGGTACGGATGAATTGCCATACCGTGTTCCATTTTATCCAGGTTTAGGGCGAATCCTCCCCAAGTCCAAGCAATCGCGGCATAAATAAGAAATCCACCGATCAGATTCACCGTCACACCTCCGACCATAATGATTAACCGCTGCCACACCTTTTTCGTTCTAAACTCATAGGGTTTCGGTTCTTGAGCTAACTGGTCTTTGTCCATGGATTCATCCACCATCCCGGCAATTTTGACGTATCCTCCAAGCGGAAGCCATCCTATGCCCCATTCGGTTGTGTTATCATCCTGTTCCCAATCTTGGGGGGCCTTCTTTGAAAACCATGAAAACTTTTTCTTTCCGTTTACTTTTTTATACCTAAAGAGTGAAAACCATGGGTTAAAAAAAAGATAAAACCGTTCAACCTTCGTTTTAAACAAGCGAGCCGGAAGGAAGTGTCCAAACTCATGAATCGTTACCAAGAACGCAAGGGAGAGAATCAGCTGTGAGGCTTTGATTAAAATTTCGGAGATTGCCATAGACCCATTTAAGGCAACAAATATAGGTAGATTTATGGGGAAGCAGAAGAATCTTAGGTACGGATATCAGCAATCCATCAAAACCGCATTCATTATTTAATTTTAAGAACTGCTCCAATTTACCTAAATTCGCTTTCCTTGAATCCTATGGCCGATACGCTTGTCATTATACCGACTTACAACGAAAAAGAGAACATTGCCCTCATCTCCGAGGCGATATTGGTTCAACATGACAGCCTTCACCTGCTCTTTGTAGACGACCACTCTCCAGACGGGACACAAGATGAAATCCGCAACGCGATGGAACGCTATCCTGGACGTGTCTTTTTAATAGGAAGAAGCGGAAAACTTGGATTAGGAACAGCCTATATTGCCGGATTTAAATGGGCTCTTGAACGCAACTATGAGTTCATTTTTGAGATGGACTCGGATTTTTCCCATGACCCGAAAGATGTCTTACGATTGAAACAAAGATGTTTGGATGGGTATGACTTAGCCATTGGTTCTCGGTATTGCACGGGAGGAAAAATTGAAAATTGGCCTTTCAGCCGATGGTTATTGTCGTATTTTGCCAACCTTTATGTTCGAACCATTCTTTGGATTAATATCAAGGATTCCACCGCTGGATTTAAATGCTACCGGCGAAAGACCCTCGAGAACATCGCGCTGGAGGTCATTGACTTTAAGGGTTATGCCTTTCAAATCTGCATGAAATATGCCGTTATAAGAAAGAAATTTCGCGTTTCAGAGGTGCCCATAACGTTTAAAGATCGGGTTTACGGTGAATCCAAAATGAGCTCCGGTATTTTTAAAGAAGCCCTTTTCGGGGTGTGGAAAATGAAACGCATGCCTTTATGAAAACAAGGGTCTTCGCAATTCTGCTGGGGGTGGTTTTGGGCCTGTGTTGCTGCAAAGCAACAACCGACGAAACAGGCATCATAAACCGGGAAAAAATGATGCAGATAATGGGAGAGGTTTACCTCGTAGAAATGCACTATCAAAAATTTTATGGGACGCCGTCCAGGTATAAGCTCCCAATGGACAGCGCGCTAACAAACGTTTTTAAAAAACATCGCGTTTCCCGTCGCCAATATGAAAATAGCTTTACACACTATGCTTCTAACCCCGCCGGGTTTATGGAAATGAACGAGCAAATTATTCAGCAATACAACGAAACTCTAGTCCAAAAGTAAATCTTCGTTGGCCGAAAACTGCTCAAGAAGCTCACTTAAATCGTCTAAAAACACCTTTTTGCGCTCATCAATTGGCGTTGAAGTATTTCTAAATTCTTGTACTAAGCATTGTGCATCCAAAAGTTGTTCCTCGTTAAAAGGCCCTTCCATTTGTTCCATAACAGTCAAGGCCTCTAGGGTGTTTTGGTAATCCCCTTCGAGAGCACACTGAACAAAATGGACAAGGTAGGGACTAAAATCAAGCCGTGTATTCCACAACACCTGAAGTACTTGTTGCCTTTCATTTGGAGTGTTTAATTCCATTAAAAGATCCATCCATGCTTCGCGGATTCCTTTTTTCGTAATTGAGGAAAGAAAAGAATGCAGTGCAAATCGGCGAGAAGGGACGGTTTCCCCAAAATAAATCCTGACTAATTCTCTGAGCTGGGATAAATTTCCTTTTTCCTCCAATAGGGCAATACCCTCCTGGAAAATCTCTTCTTGTTCGCTTTGAATCATCAACAAAGGATCAGTGTTTTTTTTGGCCATGTTCTTCAATAAATTGGGTTAAATAAATGTATTCATCAACGGTTAACTGCTCGGGTCTTTTACCGGAAAGCTCTACAGGGAGCGAGAGCGTTAAGCATTTCAAGGAGTTCCGCAGCGTTTTTCTGCGTTGGTTGAAGGCTGTTTTTACTACGGTAATGAACAATGCTTCATTACACGGCAGGGACAATCGATGGTTGCGGGTACAACGAATAACGCCGGAAACCACCTTAGGGGGAGGAAAAAAGGAGCCCGGTTCAATCGAAAAAAGGTACTTCACATCGTAAAATGCCTGAATGAGCACACTCAATATGCCGTACTCCTTGCTGCCAGGAGGCTCTGCAATTCTTCTAGCGACCTCTTTCTGAAACATCCCTAAAATAAGGGGGATTTTTTCGCGGTACTCAAGGCATTTAAACATGATCTGTGAAGAAATGTTGTAGGGGAAGTTGCCAACCACGGAAAACTCTTTTCCTTCGAAAAACGTTGTTAAGTCTTCTTTCAAAAAGTCGGTTAAATGTACGTTAGAAAAATGGGGATAGGTGTGGTTTAAATATTTAACTGATTCCATGTCAATCTCAAAAGCATGTAAATCCATGTCGTTGCGCTCTAAAAGAAATTTGGTAATTGCGCCTTTACCAGGGCCGATTTCCAAAACCAAGGATTGGGGGGATAAGGCGGGAACCGCGTCCACGATTTTTTGACAAACCGATTGATTGATTAAAAAGTGTTGGCCTAGATGCTTTTTCGGAGCGACTTTCATGCTACGAGGGTATTGATCAGTTTCATCGTGGTTCGAAACGCTACAAATTTCCCGTCATAGCGTATTTTATGCTGGTGTTGTAGTCCGACCGCATGGGTGTCAAAATAATCATTCAAGGAGTCTTGGTTCTTAGCCCAATATAAAATGGAGTACGTGCATTCATCGGGTTCATTTCCATGGACTTTTGATAAAACACATTGAGTGAAACACTGGGTTTTTAATACATCAGGAATATGATTGGCCTGCATCCAAAGCAACCAATCCGATTCTATATTGGGGTCTAAACTTACCGTCACATTGTATAAAACTGCCGGTGCGATTACATCATTTTCTTCCATGGAACAAGTACTCTTAGATTGAAGTTCAAAAGTAAAGATTTTGCACCGGTAATTTTTTTAATATCTTTGATTGAACAATTAATAAAACTTTTATGAAAAAATCGTTACCCTTACTAGCTTTTTTTAGCTTTTTTGCTTTTGCTTCTTTCGGACAATCGTGCGTTCCTGGAGCAAACTTTGTAGATTCAACCTACGGTGTTTGGCCAGACACAACGCAGAATTTTCCGCCAGCCGCTGCTAATGTTGCGTATTCAACCGACTTAAATTTCAAGGTTCCGGCTACCGTTACGGCCGAATTGGATGCTTCTGGACAATTTGTGGGGTCTCCCATTCAAAGTTTTACGGTCACCGGTGTTCAGGGTTTGCCAGCAGGATATAACTATGCGTGCAATATCGCAAATTGCACTTACAACGGTGGAGCCAACGGATGCGCCAATATTTGGGGTACTACTGCCACAACCGGGACATATCCCATTACAATTGAAGTCGATGCAACGGTTCTTGTGTCCCTTTTTCCCGGACTACCGCCTGCACCCGTGACCCAATCCGTGTCTTTTTCAGGATACAAAATTATCGTTGGAAGTGCTGGATTAATTACTGGGGTGATTGAGCCCTTAAACGTATTCCCTAATCCTTCCAACGGTATTTCAACCGTTAAAGGGCTTAATGGAACGCGTCTTTCGTTGAGCAATTTAAGCGGACAGGAATTGTTCGTTAAATCCATAGAAGGACTTTCTTCGACGGAGCTTAACCTCAACGGGTTTAGCGCTGGAATTTATTTTATCAACGTCTACGGAGAACACGGGGTTGAAACAATACGAATTATCAAAAATTAATGAGGTAAACTCACCTATGATGGAAAAGGCCGCTTTCGCGGCCTTTTTTATTCAATAACTTGTTTTATAACCTGGTAAATTTCCCAAGTCGTTTTATCATAGACGTACACTAAAACGTGCATGTTGGAGGCGTTATAGACTCCGTCTAATTGATCGGGAACCACGAAAGAATAATTGACATAATACTTGCCATTGGAGACATCCGATGCCGTAAGGGTCCTTCCAAAAGGAGTATTATTGAGGTTGCCCCGGTGAATATCCCGGTGAATATAGCTGGTGTTGTGAGAATTATCTCCCATTTTTTGGTCGCCCACCAAAGAATCTTCTACGATGCATGCAACAATTCCTAAGTCATTGGTGAGGTTGGGATCTAATTTTTCAATTTCCACATGTAAAAAGGCCCCTTTGGTACTTGGATAGTAATTTAATGCGGATTGAATATTTACTTTAAGGATATTTTGATTCAAGGCATTTGAAACCATGCCTGTCCAGGCTCCAGGACTTTGGAATATTACCCCTCCGTTATTAATTCTACTTACCGTTCCTCTCGGATTTCCGATAAAACCTCCATCGTTCGCCCCAAAATATTGGGCTACAGCAATCCCATCGGGATTGGTGAAATCCGTTGGATAACCTCCTAAAAAGTCCACTACCTGAAAATCGCCAATTCCGGTAGGTCCAGCATGTATAGAAAGTGGAAATACTCTTCCCGGATTTGCTTCATACAAGGCATGGGCTAAATCTGCCGCGGCAGGGCAGTATATACATTTGTGGCCGGTAAAATCCTCCAATAATACATTTCTATTCATGTTTGTGTTAGGAGTAAAGGTTGGCCACTCATTGGCGATATAATCGCTCCAATTTCCGGGGTATAGGGTTGTGTCTAACCCAAATGCACTGCTTGGTGGGTAGGCATTCGTGATGCGGTCGCAGGACGTAAAAACCAATAGTGCGAAGAAAATAAATGCAAAGAATCGAAACATAGGTTAAAAGCTTTGGGTGAAACTTAGGGTTAAACCATTATTCGCCGGGACAAAACGGCAAACGCCTCCTACGCAAAATAAACCTGCGCGTTGGCGACCATAGGAGAGCATTAAGCGAGTGGATTCATGGATGTACCCACACGTAATGTTGGGATAATTTACCCGTTTATCCGCGTCAGGATTTCCATAATTATATTGATTAATAAAGCTGATAAAGTAACTTGGGGCAACGGTATACTCAATCAAAGCTGTCGCCCAGTTTCCTTTGTCGTTGATGTTCCCGTTCGGAAGCTTATTGACAAACATTCCTTGCAGTTCCATGCGAACATTATGTTTCGCATTGATTTTATAGGAGGCCTCAACAACACCGATGTGCGACGAAATGATGCCGGTTGCGTCGTTAGAAACCTTGGCAACATCGTTGTTAATCGTGATGTTAAAATACGACAAGATTAATAATAGCTTTTTGTTCAACTTACGGGTAATGCTGAAATTGATGTCTCGCCAATATAAGCTATCGCTTTTATCAAATAATCGGGTTTCATAGGTAACCCGGCTGGAGTCGTTTAAATTCACTCCGGAGGTATGTTGAACCGGACGGTACGTTGTTGACGCATTAATTCCGAGGGTTGTACCGTATTTACCTCCCAATTTACTTCCCTTTTTAATAGTATAAATGAAGTCTGCCTGATACGCCACTTCACCCAAAGGCTGAGTGGCATACGGGTAAAGGGTTGCAACCAGGTTATAGGTGTGGGTTTTATTCAGCGCGGGTAAAAAATTAATAAAGGCGTCCTGAAGTTCTTTGTTTCGGTCCGAACGATAACTCATATTGTCCACCGATTTAGCAGAAAAAGAAAAGCCCAATCCTTTCTTAGAATAGCCAAAATTAGCGACTGCAGCATGGCCATAATTGTATATTTTACCATTATCCAAAGAGGGGTCTTGTTCTTTCTGTATGTACTCTCCGTCCAACATAAAGTTCTTGTATTGTAATTTCACCCTGCCTCCGTAAGCACCGACGTTTTCGGGTAAAATCAAA
>CANMUN010000042.1 GCA_947500875.1 Flavobacteriales bacterium
TAATCCTCTGGTTTCAATTCCAAAAATGGCATATTCCATTTACATTTTAGATACTACCTTAGACAATAGATACGAGTTCCCCTGTGATTCTTTAAATTTAATGGTTGACACTACGCTACAGATAAATGAACAAATTGAAAACCGGCTTCAAATTTATCCAAACCCTACAAATGATTTATTAACTTTGAATGGCTTAGATGCAACTTTATCTGGAATTATCACTATTTTTAATTTAAATGGTCAAGTTCAATTTTACGAAAAAGTGAATGAACTAAAAACAGTTTCTTTTGATTGCTCAGCTATTCCACAAGGTATATATATGGTTGAATATAGAACAGAGAATTTCAAAATTGTTAAGAAATGGATAAAGCTTTAATCGTATTTTTACTCTTCATATCATCGTTGAAAAATATAAATGCCCAATCTTGGCAAGAGGTGAATATGGGACAAAATTCTGTATTCTTATCAATCAATCCATTTGATTCAAGCTTCTGGCTAAAAACAAGTTACCCTATACATTTTGATGATGGGGTATTTACCCATTATACCCCTGCCGTGGTACCATTATTCAATTTTGTTGATTTCTCGTGGTCGTATAGAAAACCTGTTTTTTCCAGCACGTATATGTATTCATATAATTCCGGGGCGCCATACTTTTACAAATTCGATGGCAACATCTTTCAATCAATTGATTTACCGGGTGAGCATCAAATAACCAGCCAAGGAAATATGGTTGTTCGCAATGATACCCTGTACATTGGCACCTGGGATCCAAATAATACATATACCCTTGTTTACTTTCAAGATCAACTGATCAACACCTATTCGGAATCACATACTAATTTATTAGTTGGTGAAAATAATTGCTATGGTTTTGGCTATCTTCCTGTGTTTCATGTTGATTTAGCAACAGGAGACGAAACGTGGATAGACAATGCAAATGCCAGTAATCACAAAATTTTAGATGCCAAACTCTTGCCAGGAACAGATACACTATTTTATACTAAAAATAATCATATAGGTATTGCCTTTGGGAATACTATAATTGACAGCATTTCAGTCAGTAATTCAATCCAAATGCCTGTTGGACATCCAAGAAGACTTTGTTTTGATTTAGATGGAAATTTATGGGTTGTTTTTGGTAATTCGGATTGTAACGGAGTTAACCATAATTCTACGATTATTTCAAAATATAACCGAAGCACTCACACATGGGTGGGAACTACGAATTTATCAGAGCTCCTGGCGCCATACCCAAATTTAGTAGCAACTAATAATACACCCGAGTTGGAAGTTGATGTTTATAATAACATGTGGTTTCTTATTTCTTCTGGATTCTCAAAATATTTTATGTTTCAACAAGGGGTGAATCCTCCATGGCTCGGGGCACCGGAAATTAATTCTTCCTTTAATATATCTTGCTATCCTAATCCTTTTCATAATAATCTATCAATAAAACGGACAGCCGATGTGCCAATTTTAATTCATTTATTGTCACTTGATGGTAAAATGGTATTTTCAAGTAACCTTGATTTTGGAGAGGAGGAATTGGATTTCGAGTTATTACCAAATGGTATGTATTTTTTAAATTGGCAAACTGAATTCAACACCGGAACATTGATTGTTAGGAAAAATTGAGGCATTTCTTTATATCCAACTTATATACTTGGCAATTATGATTTAACAATATTTGACTCGAAAAACAAAAATATGTATGTGAGTAAAATAATACTTCAGTGATGTCCAAAATGATAAGGATTCCTTTGATATTTATTTCAGCCATAACATTTTACTGTTTTGGTCAGCAAAGTAGAAATGATCAATTTCTTACATCAGAATTATTTCTTACCTCACCGTATTATTTTACTGAATACAAAAATCAGCTTAATTGCGGGGCAGGTTTATTAATTTCTGGAAATATTAAGCGATTTAAATTATCAACGGGTATTTATTATAACACAAATAAGTATTATGAGTTGTTTGGAAATTTAGGTAATACGGACAAGGTGACATATAAAATCTATTATCACAACGTTCCGCTTCTGTTTGGTTTTAACATGCTGCCTACAATGAATAAAAACATACTTTTTATTTCAACGGGTATTATTTTCAATATTCCAAGTAATTATTCTTCGACAATTTATTTCAATGACGGTACTCCTTCTATAGAAAATGAAAAGCCTGTCAATTACAATTCGGGTAGTTCCCTTAGGTTAGGTCTACAATTTGAAAGAAAATTAAATTCAATATTCTGCATTTATACTTGTGTTTTTGCCGATTACAAAATCCAATTAGACCAATTAGCGTTTAATAATTCCTCTCCACAATGGCATCCACCTTTCCCAGTAAACAGATTTTTAATGGGATTAAATGTTGGCCTAGAATGGCGTTATAAGAAGGAATAAATTTAAGTTTGTAAAAGGCCTTTTTTTCAATGAGCGACTGTTTTACTCGCAAGAGAGACGAACTAAGGCTTGGGTTCCATTTCCTCTACTTTTTTACCGCACCCTTCGATACGCTCGCTAAAGCGAGCACTCAGGGTGCGGCTAGATAGCAAAAAGCTCGGTGCAGGGTTTAAGGAACGGCGCTCCACTCCTGAAAACTGACCGTTTCGGCGATCCTTCGGCTTCCTCTAGGTGCGGGTTTAAACCCGCACCTAGAGGAAATCATATCGCTTAAACATGCACCAAAGGCATGGAGTTCCAGGCACTTGGATGCTTCGGTTTCAGAACCGAAGTGAGCCGCATTTTTTTGGAGGTAGTTGGAAAATCACTGACAAAACAGCGGCTCAGGAGGGGATGAAATGGTTCGGTTGATGTGGAATGGTATGTGTTGTGAGTTTTCCGAACCAAGAAGCAATCCCGTGCCTTGATTTTTTGTTTCTTTTGTATCAAGACAAAAGAAAGGCAAGAGTTTACCTCTACTTTTTTACCACAAAAAAGTAGCAAAAAGCTCGGTGCAGGGTTTAAGGGACGGCGCTCCACTCCTGAAAACTGACCGTTTCGGTGATCCTTCGGCTTCCTCACAGTAGCCCAGTTTTCAGTTCGCTTTACTTGTCCCTTAAACATGCACCATTAAAATGCAAAAATTGTTTTTATTACGGCCTTGGGATGTTCCGGTTTTTGAGCTGTGCTAAGCCTTGTCTTTTTGGCGGAAGTCGCAGAATCACCGTCAAAAAAAAGGCTTAGGAGGCGAGAAAATGGTTCGGCATATTTTACATTTTAATTGAGAAAAAATCATCACCGAACCAAGGATAAATCCGTGCCTTGATTTTTTGTTTCTTTTGTACTTGTGTTGAGGTACTCGAAATATCAAGACAAAAGAAAGTATAGACCCGTCGCGTAGATTTTTTGCTTTTCCACTTACCCTTCGATACGTCCTTCGGACTACTCAGGGTCCGTGGAAAAACTAGGCGTGTAAGCTTACTCTTTATGCAAGCATTGCGTTTGTTCTCCAACACGGATTAGGTACATGCCCGGCGATAGGCCGCTAACATCGAGGGTTTGAGCCTTGGGTTCATGTATGGGAATACGTGCTGCCAGCTTTCCGTGTAGGGTAAAGATTTCGATGCAAGAAGCGTCTTTGGTTGTCCATGTTACAGTGACCTGTTGACTGGTTGGGTTGGGATAAAGGAGTAAGGGTTCGAGTGCCTGATCTGATTCCGGTAGGCTGTTAAACGCCTGCGATTGACAGGGGAAAACTTGATCTTGCGCATACCACGTCAGTAAGGCTCCTGCCGTGTAGATGTTCTGTTGCACATTCTGTAGACGGTTTCCGGAACGGTTGTAAATGAAGGCAAAATCAGCGCAAAAGCTTTCTCCTTGGGGTAAGATTGCTTCTCTTATGCTTAACATTCCCCTTCGGTCCCCTGCGGGGTTATTACTGGCCGCTTCATTCCACGTATTGGGAACGTTGGGATTACCGTCGTACAGAAAATGGGTGCTTGCATTCGTTAAGGGATTCATCCAATTGGTGCTATCGCTGTTTTGTCCGTTCATGAGCAACCATGCCGTTGTATCAAAGCTGGTGCTCATGCCTGCATCCATCGCACCGGTTAATCTTCCCGCGCTTTCCAAGGGATGCGAAAGGCACAATACACCTTGGCAGGGCGGATTTGCACCGTATCCTAGTTGTCCTCCGTCCGATTCGTCAAGGTCATCACCGTTGTACGCATACAATAATCGGTTGGTGGGATCACATCCGATGTAGTCATCGGAATAATTGCCTAAGTCAAAGTCGAGGTAAAGGCCTTCATGAAAATTGTAATAGGTGCGGTTGCTTCGGTTGTACACCCGCAGGGTCAAAAAGGTCGTATTGTTCAGGTAGTTTGCGGTTTGGAATTGGTAAAACATGGCGTGTACTTCAATACCCAATTGGTTACCATCGGGTAGATACGATTCATCGTTCGTAATAACATAAACGGCCTCGTCGCCGCGGATATCGGGATAATCTCCTTGGGATGGTTCATAAAGACCATTCCCGTTGAGGTCTATAAAGGGAGCAAGTTGTGTCGCGATTCCTAAGGAAACATCCCCGTTGGCCGGCCAGTTTGCAATGGCAGCTGGTACTACATATCCTGGGTTTTGCACATTGGCTTGGTGGGCCAATATTTCGGCCTTGCTTACCTTCCAGATGGCGTCTTGGTATTGGTTGCTGTAGGCTAAGGTATTGTATGCTTGGGTACTGGAAATGGGGCCGCCATGAAACGCACTCCAGCTGCCTCCCGCACTGTATTTCACCGCGGACATGTACAAGGCGCCATTCACATCCTGAGCTCCCATCCAATAAGACCCCGCAAAAATGGTGGATAATCCACTCTGTTTAGGGACTTCATAACCCGCCAACCCGGATGGCAAGTTGTTAAAAAATCCACCTTCGTCGTCGAGCAAACACGAAACATTGTTGTGATCTAAGGACAGGTAAGAACTTTGTTGCGCCCAGGTGGAGCAAGCAAGAAGGGCAGATAAAATAGCGGGTAGAATTTTCATGGCATACGTTTAAGGGGGTACTTCAAACTAAACGCAGGTGATGGGGGAGAGGGGTGGTAAGGACGTACTATGCGCTATTTCTGAAAACTGACCGGTGAAGTAATTCTTGATTTTTTAGGGGTGCGCCCTTCGACATGATTCGACAGGCTCATCACTAGCTGCTCAGGGACCGCACCTGTCCTAATTATATTAAGCTTTAGCGGTCCGATTTTCCACCGAAGCCAAGTCGAAGGTGGGAAGGGCCGCTTTCCATATTTCTAGCTTACTTAATGTTTACCTTCTAACCGAAAAATAATCCCGATTTGACAACCAATGGCTTGGTAATGGTTTTTAGTGAGGCCCGATTTTACCGGCGATCCCAAGGAACTTCGGATGCCTGGGGTCACGTGAAAAATAAACGGATCCAAGTGGTACGCCACTTCGATTTGTGCCAGGCCCGAGGTAGCGAGAGTTTGTGCTTCAACAATGTCCACATTGCCATTCGATGTGAGATAATAGCCTCGGCCGCTGAGTTTTACTCCCGCAGAAACACCCAGCATCGGACTAATGCTTACCTTGTTTTTGGTCCATCGATACCCAGCCATTACAGGGAAATTAAGGTAGCGGTAACGGTTGGTGCCATCCAGTGAATTGAACGTATATACAATTTGTTCTCCCCATTCATTGTACGATAAGCCAATTTGGTATAACCAGTGGGAATCTTGCAATCGGTAAAACAAGGCCAAATCCAAGGAACTGGTAGCGCGTTCGGCTGCCTTCCGTGCTTGGGCATAGCTTTTATAGTCTGGGAAACTTGTGTTGGCAAAGGTTTGGGCCGATACTTCTATTGGTGTAAACGACGAAATGATGCCGCTAACACCAGAGGAAAAACCAAACAAGTGTTGTTTTTTAGCTTCGGATTTTGAGGTTTTAAGGGTTCCTACAGTAGGCCAAGGTAAAAGTCCAATGCGCTCGATGGTGAGCAGGGGAACGGTTGCGTTGTTGATTTCCTTTTCTTCAGTGCTTGGAAGAAGTTCAGTGATAATTTCCTGCTCCTGGGCGGCAAAGGTTTGCTTCGGAAGTTCGGCATCCATTGCGGACGGATGTGGTTCATGGGTTTTCTGATGGCTAAATCCTTGAGCATGTTTCGAACGCATTTCTTGCTTGGACTGTGTTACGAACGCCTGGGTGTTGGTTTGAACGGTGCTTGATATTTGACCCACTGGGTCTTGTGTAGCGTAAGATTTGTGTTTGGGAGCGATCGATGCGTTGTGAGCTTGGCGCTTTTCAGGCGTATCATTCGTAGATTTTTTCGCAACCCTCATTGGGGCATCATGATAAGCATATAAGCCAAGACCGATTCCGGCAATAATCACTACTCCGGGAAACCAAAGCCAAAATAGGCGACGTCGTTTGCGTTTTTTTTCTAAGGCATCAAGGCGTTGGTTGATGTCGTCCAGGTAATGCGCCGGTATCTGTTCCGGTACGTTGTTTTTTTCAGGAGTTTCCATGGGGGTCTTTTTGAAGCAGGGGATTAGCAAGTATATCTTTTAATTTTTTTCGGGCCATTTTGGTATGCCATTTCGAGGTTTCCACGGTGATGCCTAGGGATTGGCTAATTTCTTTGTGTGAAAATCCTTCAATAGCAAACAGGTTAAATACAATTCTACACGGGGCGCTCAGGTGAAGCAGTAAGGTTTCCAGGTATTCTTTCTCAATCTCTGATTCTATCGAAGGAGCATCAGCGGTTTCAAAAACACCTTCAGCGGGTGACACAAGAAACGTCTGCTTGTACCGCTTGTGTTTGCGCAGGTAATCAATGGATTCATTGGTACAAATGCGTTTAATCCAGGCATCGAAATTGATTTGTTCGTACCGATGCAGGTTTTGAATGATTTTAATGAACGATCCGTTGATCACATGCATCAGTTCTTCATCCGTACTGAAGAATTTTCGTGCAGAACGCTGTAGAATAGGAAAACAATAGTTGTACAACGCCAATTGACTTTTACGGTCGAATTGCTTCGACCCAATAATCCATGCCTCATCTGGTGTACCCAATAGTTCTCCTTCTATTTGAAAGTAACGAAAATAAGTTAGCCTTAGGGGGGTGACCCCCTAAATTTCTTGGGTTGCTTAGGTATTGGCCCTAAATCGAGCACTAAACCTTAAAATGGGTTTTTCGAACAGTTCGTAGCTGATCACAGGAACCAGGATGGATAACGAGACAACCAATCCAAGATAAATCCATAGATTGGTTATCTGATAATTAAGCATGATTTTTTTAATTACAATGAGTAGGATGATATTTCCAAACATATAAATACCGTAAGAGATTTTACCGAGGTAATGAAGGAAACTGTGGGGTTTTAACCAATGCTTAATCGTTGGGTTGAATAAATAATCAAGCAGGAGTATTGCAGTTAAACCCACGTAAATGTATTTTTTAAATCCTACCATGAGCAAGGTATCCCATTGAACAATGGGTTCTAGGCATAGGATTACCAACAGTAGACCAAGCAATAAATAACGCTGTATTCGTGTCAAGGCAATGCGAATAGGTGCAATGGAATGGTAATATCCCCCAATGGCTCCAAGGATTAACACGTCCATTCGGCTTAAGGTATGGGTAAAAGCATAGTACCATCCCTGGTCGAAATTGCCCCAAGCATACATCCTGAACCCAATACTCACCAAAATTAAGGAAAGGAATACCGTCGTCAATCGTTTTATTGGTACATAGGCGATAATGAAGGGCCATGCGAGGTAAAAGTGTTCTTCGATACAAATGGACCAAAGGTGACTAAACGGGTATAACCACTTTTGAGAGAAAATAACATCGAAATTCCCTATAAAGAAAAGGTTCCATGTATAATTTGGGGTGGGTTCTTGAAGCCATGATACCAATACCGGCCCTATGGCAATGACCAGAAAATAAAGTGGCCAAATACGCAGAGAACGTCGAATTAAAAATTTGCCAATGGATATTCGGCCGTTTGTTTTCTTTTCTTCTAAAAGGAGATACGTAATTAAAAATCCACTGATTAAGAAAAATACATCCACACCATGGCCTAAGTTGCGAATGAATTGGTCAATCCAAGCACCATAGGACGAAAGTGTTTTAAATGTTCCGTTACTCAATAATCCAACCTGTCCGAACCAACCAACCCATGCTTCATAGGCATGCAGCATAATGATCATCATGGCAGCAATTAAACGAATTAAGTCAAGGTTTGGAATGTACAGACGATTTGACTGGTTCATATAGTATTTGCTTAGGTTTATGATTAAAACTACGGATTTATACTATGTAAAACACCAATTAATATGTTAATTTTTATAAGGCAATCACTTCACCGCCAGCCTCAACATAAAGGCTATCGGTTTCACCAAGGAAGAGCGTTGCGTTGGTTTGTTGATCGTTTAGCGTAAACACTACGCGATGGGTTCCTCTGGGTGCGCCCTTCGACAGGCTCAGGGACCGCACCTGTCCTAATTATATTTAGCTACAGCGGTCCCTGAGCTTGTCGAAGGGCCGCTTTCAAGCCTTTGGAGTAAATCGCAGCGTATAAAACCCGTCGCGTAGATTTTTTGCGTTTCCACGCACCCTGAGTAGTCCGCAGGACATATCGAAGGGTAAGTGGAAACATTCAAGCAATGCATTTGAACAAGCTATTTCTTCTCCTCGACCTCATTTTCTTTGAAGGCGGAAGGAATGAGATCTGGAATCAATTTCAACACAATAGGTAGCCAAAGCGAACCGCCAGGAAGTAAATAGATGCCAATGCTGGGAACGGTTTTCAATAAATCCAAAGACTGTTCTTTCACTTTTTCTTTTTCTTCCGCCGTCAATTCACGTTTGGCCGATTGCCGGATGAGGTACACCAACTCTTGACTCTCCTTGAGTTCTTGCACCAGACGGTCCTTGTTACGCCCGAGTACACGTCGGTACTTTCTCGACAAATGGGTGGTTATAACCTTGGTTTCAGATTCCGACAACAAGTTGTAAAATGATTCCGAGTGGGCGCTCAGGGAGGCGCGGTATTCCCAGAAAATTTCGTCGATTTTTTCTCTGCTCAACCCCAGTTCTGTGCCGACTTCTACCATGAATTCGGATGGCGTTTCCAGGTTTTCGTCGTGCCGGTAATGCAGTAAGGCTAAAAAGTGCAAGGTAAAGTACAAGAGCAACTCTTGTTGAACTATGACTTGTTTTGCCGTTTGATATGCGGAATCCTCGAGGGTGGTTGCACCTAAAAGTGCGCTGTGTCCATCGCTCAAACCTGAGCTGTTCAGTAAGTTTTTGAAAAGCTTTTCAGAAAAATGAACCCCTTGAGCTTTTGCCTTTTGTCGCATGCCTGCAAGAACCGTTAGGCATAATTCAATCGACGATTGGCGTTCGTCATCCGCTTGTTCTTTTCCTTGAAGAAAGTCGTGGTAGGTGATAACATCAATAAAGAGAAAGGGATTAGTTAAATGATTGAACCAATAATTCTTATCGATATACGAACTTTGCACTCGAATTCGCCCATCAATTGCTCGTTCGATTAACAGCGCTTTCTCCGGTGATTTTTTTCTTCCCAACCAAGTTTTCGAGGGACTTAATTCGAGTTTAAAAAAAGAACAAAGGGTGTGCAGAAAGTCTTCTTGATCGAGGGTTCCTGTTCGGTTTAAGGTGTAGGTTAATAGCAGGCCTTCAAAAAATAACAATTGTAACTTTTCGGTTCGGGTCGAGTGTTCCACCAAGTGATTCGTGTAGATGTTCTTGTTGGGGACGCCATACAAAAGACCGCTATGTTCGCAAACCAATCGAAGGGTATTTTCTTTGGATTCCTGTGTTTCAAGGCCAAGTAGAGTAATTTTATCCTCTTTGACGAGGGCAAAGAATTTCATGATCCAGTTCTTTTTTCCTGCCGAAAACATGCTTAGATATTACCTGCTAATGTCACCGCTTTTCGTCCGGAATAGATTAACCCGCCATCCAATGAAAAGGCTTCGAATACAACCACATAAATCCCGATAGACGCCTTGGTTTGATCGTCTTTGACGCCATTCCATGAAAAGCTTCCTTCGGTAGCCATTAATTGATTTTTGAATAAGGTGCGAATCAATCGGCCGCGTTCATCGTAGATACTTACCGTACCAAGGCAATTCGCTTGCGCCAATTGATAGCTTGCTTGCATCACATCTAAATATCCGTCCATGTCTGGGGAAAATAATTCTCCGTCTAAGGTAAAAGTACCGTTCGCTGTTACCGGCAAATACTGTGAGTTCTTCAGTCCAGGCGTACCAAACTGTACGGCCTCGGCCGCACTGTGCCAGTTCATCCCATCGCTAGACAAACCATTCGGGTCAAGCCGCTCCAAGGAAACGCCATCCACCTCATCCAATAACGGAAATTGCCATTCGTTGGAGTATTTCACTAAATCAAGGAGCGTTTGATTTTCATTGAACAGGTACACGCTACCGGAGTCGTTGTTATAACTGGGTAACTCGGCATACACAAAGGTTCCAACCCCGTGAAATGGATAGTGTTGTTTGACAAACGAAGAATCCTTGCCAAGCACTGCGTAAGCACCCGGTTTCAATATGAAATTAGGACCTACCGTTTTAAAGTTAGCAATCGTATCGTTGTCGAAATTGGCGAATTGCAAATTCTTCAGGTTGAAAATCTTGTTTGAGTTATTGTACAACTCGATCCAGTCTTGTCCACCGTTATACGGATTCTGCAAGATTTCATTCACCACGATTTCCCCTGATAAAGGAGTTTCTGTCAAGGCGAATTGTCCCAAAAGTGGTTGAGCATTCATCCAACAATCCGCAGCGTTTTCCAGCGTCAGGGTATAAATTTGCGACGGAGTCAAGGCTTGAGTAAACTGTAGAATTACCGTGTTGGTGTACGGCCCGTTGGCATAGATCATACCTATACTGAGTCCCGGACTAAATTGATACATCGCATTTACCAAACTGCTTGAATCCATGCCCTCGTCAAACCACAGTTGTAAATAGTCGGGCGCTGATGCAACCAATAAGCTTAAGTTTGGAGCCTGCGTATCGGGTGTGAGGTCATGCACGGAATTCACCTGTCCAGGAGTTCCCCCACTGGCATCCGTTGAAGCCGTCCAGTTATTTTCATCTGAACAGGGGTCGTTCGGATTAATGAGTTCTAAGCTGTATCCACCGTCTTGTTTTATGGGGTCCTTATACCAAGCATCGGTGTACACCACTAAATCTAGGGGGATATCGCTCGGATTCTTAAGCATGACGGTATCTCCTGCATTGTTCAACGAAGGAAAACTGGTTACGCCCAAGGCCGTAGTCGTAGTAAACAAGGGAATATTCGCTGTGGCTGTTAATACCTTGTATTCCCCTGGAAGAATCCAACCAGAGGTGATTAATCCATTCGACGGGCCATCGGTGATGTGGTACCCTGTCAAATCAAAGATTTTACCTGCACTGGCATTATATATTTCGATGTACTCAACGGCAGGTAACCCAATCACAGGACTTGGATCCGGAAAGAATTCCGTAATCAAAAGGTCTCCTTTAACGGCACTATCCGAAACTAAATACTGAAAGGTAACGGAAGTAGCTCCGGAGGTATTTCCACTTAAATCCACAATCCCATTCGCGGTTGCGGTGTAGGTTGTTCCGTTTACCAATGGAGTTGACAATACTCCATGAACCAAGGCGGTATTGTTGGCATCTTGAGATAAATTACTCAAGGATAAACTCGGATTAAACGAGTAGTTGATGATATTTTGGGCACTGGCTACGGTAACCGATTCATTAAATAAGATATCAAGTTGCGTGGAAGAGATCGGAGTAACGCTGGCCAACACTGGGGGAGTTACATCTAAAATCTCAGGACCGATATACACGTTGTCGAAATAGAATTTTGTTGCATTACTGATGGTGTAGGTGCAAAGCACCCCAAAATGACTACCCAGTATGGCGGAGGCATCGCTACCAGTAGACAATAAGGTGTAATTTGTTCCTCCGCTTAGGTCGGCATAAAGAGACCATAAGCCTGCACCATCTCGCTTCACCTTAACACTGGCGTTACAGCTCGCGGAAATTTGCCCATCGGTACCCGCGCAAATCTGAGTCGCAACTCCAGCGTTGAGCGCAAATAAGCGAATGGCGTCGGTAGAACCTGTCTCACCAAATAATAGATAATACCCATTTTGCACTAACGTCATATCGGCATTATCTGCCGTTAAAAAGACTTTCCCGAAATTGCTTGAGGATGGCGAAAAGGTTTGTCTAACCTTGATTTGCCATTCTTTATCATTAAGGTTACCTAACAGGTGGGGTGTGGAAAGGTACGAGGTCGCTGCTGCCAAGCTATTCAGCTGAAGTTCTCCGCTGGCATTAACCGTAAAATCTGCATTGGTGCCTTGCCAAGTAGGGTTTTGCGTAAAATCTCCGTCGTTGAAGTTATCGGTAAGTTGTGCGTAAAATACACTGGTAAGGATGAAAGTTATGGGCAATAAAAGAAGGCGCAAGTTCATTCAAGGTCGTTATGATACTTCAAATGTATAACTTTACCTTCAAAAATTGCTTTTCATCAAATTATAATAACGTTAAGTCATGCGCATAGCTGTGGTAGGTGCCACCGGAATGGTAGGCAATGTAATGATGCAAGTATTGGAGGAACAAGCCTTTCCTGTTAAGGAATTTTACCCTGTGGCCTCCGAGAATTCTGTCGGAAAGGAAGTTGTTTTTAAAGGGGGGTCCCACAAAGTCATCGGGATGCAAACCGCCGTTGACTTGAAATTAGACCTGGCCATTTTCTCGGCAGGTGGCGAAACTTCCTTGGAATGGGCACCGAAGTTTGCGGAAGTAGGCACTGTGGTGATTGATAATTCATCGGCATGGCGCATGGATCCAACGAAAAAGCTTGTCGTGCCCGAAATTAACGGGGATCAATTGACCTCAGATGATTTAATTATTGCGAATCCCAACTGCAGTACTATACAATTGGTAATGGTTTTAGCCCCCTTACATAAACGGTTTGGGGTAAATCGCGTCATAGTTTCCACCTATCAGAGCATCACTGGTACGGGAGTTAAGGCGGTTCAGCAAATGGAAAATGAGCGTGCAGGGATAACCGGTGATATGGCGTATCACTATCCCATCGATAAAAACTGCATTCCGCAGTGCGATAGCTTCTTAGAGAATGGCTACACCAAGGAAGAAATGAAACTCACGAATGAAACCAAAAAGATTTTGCACCCTTCGATTGATGTTGTTGCTACCGCCGTGCGCGTTCCGGTGGTTGGAGGTCATTCCGAAGCGGTTAATATAGAATTAAATTCCGAGTTTGAATTGGAGGAAGTGCGAACGCTGTTGAAACAAACCCCAGGCATCGTGGTTCAGGATAACTTGGAGGCCTTCGAATACCCCATGCCTAAATTTGCGGAAGGAAAAGATGCCGTTTTTGTTGGACGTATGCGCCGAGATTTTACGCGACCTAACACCTTGAATTTATGGATTGTAGCAGATAACTTACGCAAAGGTGCGGCTACCAATGCGGTGCAAATTGCAAAACTTTTACTTCGATTGAGATAATAATTGTTCCTAGTTCTGGACAGATAAGCCTCTTATGTTCATTTAATATATAAAAAATGGACATGAGATTGTTTCTTCTTTTTATGAGAAGAAGGAGGTTTATTACATTAATAACGACTTAGTTAGAATCTTGGCCTAAGCCCTAATTCGCTTGGCCAGGTATTTTTTGTGAATCTAATTGATTTTTTATTTAATTTTGTACCGTTCTCTAAGGGGTGCCGAAAGGCTGAGATTATACCCATTGTACCGGATCAGGGTAATGCCTGCGACGGGAGGAGGTTTTTTAATCACGTACAAGTTTGCCCCTTGACTTGTCATAATATGTTTATTATGAAAGGAAAGGTAATTGTTTTTTCTATGTTATGTGCCCTGATGGCTCAGGGACAAACCACCATGGTTGGTAAAGTTACCGATGAAAAATACCAACCCTTATCGGGTGTTCGAATTCTTCGCTCCGATGGCAAGTCAGTGAGTACCGACAACAAAGGCGTGTTCACTTTGGACGAGGTAAATGGAATCGAAGTTATCACGGTAGAGCAACCCGGTTATGGAGTGAAGTCTGTTCAGATTAACCCGCGTAAAGACCCAAAATCCATGCCTTCTCCCGTCAAAGATACTGTTCGCATTGTGCTGCCATTTATCAGTAAAAAACTCGATGAGGTGGCCTGCATTGCAATTCGTCTCCCCTCAGAGGCCACCAACCACACGAAGATCGAAAAAGAAGCTTTGAATGCTAAAAATATGGGACAAGACATTCCTTTTTTACTCGATCAAATGCCATCGGTAGTTACCACCTCCGATGCAGGGAATGGCATCGGTTACAGTGGAATTCGAGTGCGTGGAATTGATGCTTCCCGCCTAAATGTTACCATCAATGGAATCCCTGTAAACGATCCTGAATCGCATGATGTGTATTGGGTGAACATGCCCGATTTAGTCTCCTCCACCCAGTCCATCGATTTTCAACGGGGCGTGAGCGCTTCTACCAACGGAGCCGCTGCCTTTGGAGCTGCTTTAAATCTAAAAACCAATGACATCAGCGACCAAGCAACGGGTAAACTAGATGTTAGCTACGGTTCCTTCAACTCCTGCAAAACTTCGATTCAAGCCAATACTGGGCTAATTAAAGGTAAATATTTTGTGGAAACGCGTTTATCCCGCATAGGTTCTGACGGCTACATTGATCGAGCCTCTTCAAACCTTCGGTCGTGGTACCTCAGCGCCGGTTGGGTAGGAAAACAAACTGTGCTCAAGGGGGTAGCATTCAGTGGGAAAGAAATTACCTACCAGTCGTGGTATGGTACCCCGGAAAGTGTGGTCTTTGGCAATGCCGCCGACCGAAATGCCTATGCTGATCGCAATGGATTGTCCGATGCGGAACGTCAAAATTTGTTGAATTCGGGAAGAACCTACAATTATTACACCTATCAAAACCAGGTGGACCATTACCAACAAGATAATTACCAGTTGCACTTAACCCATCGCTTTAAAAATCAAAAATGGGTATTGAACGGTGCAGGTCATTACACCTATGGACGGGGGTATTATGAAGAGTATCGAACCAATGATGAGTTATCCACCTATCAAATGAGTCCCGTGATTCTTGGCGGAGATACCATTACCACTTCCGATTTGATTCGCAGAAGGTGGCTCGACAATCACTTTTTAGGTACCGTTTATGCCCTAACGTATCAGGGTCAAGGAGTTCAACTGACTACGGGCGGTGCAATCAATAACTACCGCGGTGCTCATTTTGGTGAAGTGATTTGGTCGCGTTTTGCATCTGATAGCGATTTGGGTGATCGCTACTATGATGAGCTTGGAAATAAATTTGAATTCAGCCATTATGCCAAACTACAACAGCGCAAACAAAAGTTTCAGTGGATCCTTGATATGCAATATCGGTATGTCAATTATGAGTTTTTGGGCTTGGATTTTGTTTCAGGCGAATTGAAAGATGTCACACAAAATGTTGACTTTCACTTTTTCAATCCAAAGGCCGCTGTATTTTATCAGTTAAAAGCAAATCATCAATTCTATGCTTCTGTGGGTCGGAGCAATCGTGAACCCGTGCGCAGGGATTTCCGAGAATCAACCCCAAGCAGTCGGCCGAAATCGGAAGCCTTAATGGATTATGAAGTGGGGTATACCTGGCAAACCAGGGGATTGATCTTGAAAGGAACATTGTACTACATGGATTTTAATAATCAATTGGTATTAACGGGACAAATCAACGACGTTGGGGGTTATACCAGAACGAATGTAAAGGACAGCTACCGTCGAGGAATAGAGATTGAAGCGAAGTACAAACGCATCAAGAACCTTGAAATTAATGGAAACCTCACCTTAAGTCAAAATAGGGCGAATAACTACGTGGATTACCTGGATGTATATTTGGATTCAGTTCCATATTACACCCAACTGGAAACAACGTATAGCCAGACAACCTTGTCATTTTCCCCCAGTGTTATTGCGGGACTGGCATTCAGTTATACTATTCCAGGATGGAAGCTCTCGTTGGATTGGACATCAAAATTCGTGAGCAAGCAATACATGGATAACATCCAAACGAGCGAATTGCCCGCGTTTAATTATTCCAATTTCGGGCTTCGGAAAACGTTTAAGATGAAAGAAAATTCGGAGATTCAGCTTTCAGCTACTGTCAACAACGTCTTCAACCAAAGATACTCCAACAACGGCTATGCTTTTTCGTATCAATACGCGGGAGTGAAAACCACCGAGCGATTCTTTTACCCGCAAGCAGGGAGAAATTTCATGGTACGAGCTGCAATCACCTTTTAATTACGTACATTCGAGTAAAACCAATCGTTATGAATTATCTTTCTTTCTTATTAGTATCCTGTAATTTTTTGCTTGTAACGTACGCACAAGAGGCTTCCAACGCCCAACAATTGGATGCTGTAATGAACATGGATGAAGAGTGTGCAACCTATCCAACGGGTTACGAAGGAATGATGCAGTTTATACAAAAGGAAGTGAACTATCCTCAAGATTGCGTAGACCAAGGGATTTCTGGAAAAGTCCAAGTCCGATTCGTGGTGAATCGTTCCGGAGATGTCTCTAAGGCAACCGTCGTTAAATCAGCTCATCCTTCTTTGGACAAAGAAGCCTTGAGAGTAGCTAATTTGCTTCACTGGGATTGGAACCCTGCGTGTAAAGATTCAGCGATTTATATGTCCCTTCCCATTAATTTTGAAGTGGCTGATGAGACCGAACCCGATGACGACGATAAACCCGTAGCTCATTTTGCAGGCTTCGATTTTGGTTTTGGATCCTTGCTCATGGATAAGCCCTCGGACTATGCATATTGGAATGTTTCCGACTTAAACGTCATGAATTTTGGGATTAACTTGATTGAGTATAAAATTCCGCTGATAAAACAATATCTTGGACTCACCACGGGTACTGGACTCAACCTTACCACCATTCAATTGGGGCAATACGATCTGGTTCATACAGCTTCGGTTCCCGGAGGTAAAACCGATACCTTATTCGCCATTGAAGGGCTCAACAATTTGCCTTACCGCTCGAACAGCTTTACCAGTGGAGCATTAACTATTCCTTTATTGTTGGAGGTTTGTTCCAAAGCAGCCACGAAGAATTCCTTCTACTTGAATACCGGTGTTGTAGGATATTGGTCGTTTTCAGGTTCTTGGTCCACCCGAGGAAAATACGCAAACGGCGACCGCTTCCAAAATACCGTGAATTCAAGATTTCAGTTGGCTCCTTTCGGAGCCTATGCCACCGTTCGCACCGGATTTGATCATTACGGGTTATTTGTAAACTACAACCTCACTCCCTTATTCAAAAAGACTGCCACCGCTATGGTCTATCCCCTAACTTTTGGTATTACCCTCAATTTTGATTATTGATGTTGAAGATTAAACCTTGGATTTGGTTAATATTAGCTATTGTTACTCTAATTGTACGTTTTGTTTACGGACGAAAGTACGAGATTCGCAACGGTGAATTTCAGATTACGAACGGTGGGCTGATATTGGTGACTATTGCAATGGTATTCTTTTTACTTTTTGTTTTCACCCGTGCGATAAAGTCTAAAGACTAAGCAGCGTTTGAACTGACCTTTCAATTTGTGAGACTAAAGGAAATTTTCCGTTGCTGGTAATCACTGCCGTAGCCAAGGGTATTTTCTGGTCATCGGACCACTGAGATTTCATGCGTTCTTCAACCTCTTTTTTGCTGCAACGGTCTCGTTGCATGACTCGCTCAATGCGCAATTCCAAGGGCGCCACCACCAAAAGCGTTCCGTCGAATTGCCGGTAAGCTCCCGTTTCAAACAGGATAGCCGCTTCGTTAAAAACGATGGGACTTCGTTGCTCCGAGCACCAATGCTCAAAATTGTTCCGAACCAGAGGGTGAATCAGTTCATTCACAAACAAGCGATGCTCCTCCGATGCAAAGATCAACTCTGCCAGTACTTTTCGATTCAAGCCTTGCGCTGTATAAATTTCCCTTCCAAACCTTGCTATTAGCTTTTCACGGATTAAAGGATGGGTATCGGTGAGAGCCTTGGATTGCGCATCAGAATAATATACCGGGTACCCCATTTTTTCAAGAATTCCAGCAATGTAGGTTTTTCCTGAACCAATGCCGCCGGTGAGTCCAATCCGTTTCATGCTCCGAAGATAGGTAAACTTAGGGTTTCGAAAAGACCTTTTCTTTTGCCTATCTTTGCCTCATGGAACAAAAGGAATGGTTTGCCTCGTGGTTTGATACCCCCTATTATCACCTTTTGTATAAGAACCGAAGCGAGGATGAAGCCAAAGCCTTTATTGAACGGCTGGTGGATTTCTTGCGCCTTCAACCGCAAACCAGCGTCTTGGATTTGGCCTGTGGAAAAGGGCGTCATGCACGCACCCTGCACGCATTGGGCTTGCAAGTACTCGGCACGGATTTGTCATCACAGAGCATCAATTTTGCGCAAAATTCTGCTTCCGAAGGCCTTCGATTTCAAGTTCACGACATGCGCGAGACTCTACCCAATGAAAGGTTCGGTGCCGTTTTCAACCTCTTCACCAGCTTCGGGTATTTCGATGAAACCTCAGACAACCAGCGCGTGATTGATGCCATTGCCGAAATGCTATTGCCCAACGGGATTTTGGTCATTGATTTTTTAAACGCACAACGTGTTCGCGATACCCTTGTGGCATCTGAAGTCGTACAACGCGGAACGATTACCTTTGAAATTCAACGCGAAATATCCCACGGTAAAGTGGTAAAGCAAATCGGTTTTACCGATCAAGGTCAGAGATTTCAGTACCAGGAGCAGGTCCAATTGTTGGGGCTTGACGATTTTAAAGAATTACTTCAAGAACAATTTGATGTGCGTTATACGTTTGGTGACTATGCATTGAATGCCTATGAATATTCGAGATCCCCACGGTTAATCCTAATTGCCTCCAAGAAATGAGTCCGATAGCGATGGTTTTGGTATTAGTTGCTGTAGTTGTTGCAGGAGGAGGGTTTGTGCATTTTCTTCAAGCCAATAATAAGTCGCAGTTTATTAAACTAGCCCTCGCCTTTAGTGGGGGATTCCTGCTCGCCATAGTTTTTGAACACCTTTTACCAGAATTGTATGCGGGAAATACGTCCAACATTGGCATGTATATTTTAGCAGGTTTCCTCATACAATTGATCATGGAGTATTTTTCAGGGGGCATAGAACATGGCCATATCCATGTGCACAAAGGGCAGTCCATGCCGTGGGCCTTGTTCATCTCCCTATCCCTTCACTCGATCATTGAAGGAATTCCCTTGGGCAATGAAGTAGAGCACCTTCACCAATTGCATGACCATGACCACAAATTGTCCTTGTTCTGGGGAATCGTATTTCATCAAGTCCCGGTGGCTATTGCCTTGATGACCCTGCTGTTAAACACCTCATTACGTCGAGGGACCTCGTGGATTGTCCTTATGCTTTTCGGCATAATGACACCCCTCGGTTTGATTATCGGATTAAAGGTGCCTTTGGAGGATACGGGTATTAGCGTTCCAGCCGTCCTGGGAGTCGTTATAGGAATGTTCCTCCACATTTCGACCACCATCATCTTTGAAACCTCCGAGAACCATAAATTTAACTTGTTGAAGTTGTCCAGCGTAATGGCTGGAATTGCAGGAGCCTTGTTGATGTATTAAATCAGGTGAAATAGGTCGTCTACCCCAAATACACGGTTTAAGGTAAATCCTTCGGCATAGGCCACACCAATGGGTCTTCCGTATTGCAACATTCTGCCCTTCATGAATTCGAAAAAATGTGCATTGGAAATGGGTGTTTCCGGTTCCGTAGAATTAGGGTCGAAAAACTGGGAAGAGAAGCATTGTACAAGCTTGATTTTTTCTTCTGCATACACACTAACGTCTAAAACAACATCGGGCTCAATGTACATGTCCTGAATGTAGTGCAGCAGCATAGAGGCACGGTAGGCCTCTTGGGAAATCCCGTTACGCTCCGTATTAATTTTAGGCAAACCCGATAAAAATGCGGCACGGGCTACCAAGGCAGCCGCACGACCGTGATCAGGGTGTCTGTCTCTGATTGAATTTGCAAAGATGAGTTTTGGTCTAAAGTGTCGAATCTCACGAATGATTTGATGCACATGGTCTTCATTTTCTTCAAAATACCCATCGGCCATTCCCAGATTTACACGATCTACAAGACCTAGAATCTGTGATGCAGCCTTGCATTCTTCCATGCGTAAGGCGCCGCTCCCACGCGTACCTAATTCTCCTTGTGTAAGGTCAACGATTGCAATCTGCTTGCCCTCGTTCGCATAGCGCAATAAAGTACCACCGCAGGAAATTTCTACGTCATCCGGGTGCGCGCCAAAGGCGAGTATATCAATGTTCATTAAGCGGTCATGTACGATTCGATGCTCGGACAAGCACATACTAAATTTCGATCTCCGTAGGCATTGTCAACCCGTCGCACTGGAGCCCAATATTTGTTTTTAATCAAGTAGGGTAGCGGATAGGCGGCTTCCGCCGGCGTGTAGGGATATTCCCA
>CANMUN010000043.1 GCA_947500875.1 Flavobacteriales bacterium
GTACAACCATAACTTACACAGGGGGTAATGCCGGCACGTACAGCGCACAAAACGTCGCTTCCACCGGCGTAACAGGCCTTACAGCTTCCTTAGTGGCAGATACACTGGCCAACGGCAACGGCAGTATTACTTATACGATAACGGGCACGCCCGCAAGTTCAGGAACGGCGAGCTTTCCCATCACCTTAGGAGGACAAAGCTGTAGTTTTACAATTAATGTTGCCCAACCTCCATACCCTGCCAACAGCGTATTCTGTGCTGCGGGTATTACAACGGTATTAAATGTAACTAACCCTATCACAGGGCGTATTTGGATGGACAGAAACCTCGGAGCCAGCCAAGTAGCTATTTCCAGCACCGACCAAAACGCATACGGAGATTTGTACCAATGGGGTAGGAGGTCCGACGGCCACCAGTGCCGCACTTCTTCAACAATCGTTACCTTAAGCTCGTTAGACCAACCAGCGCATGGAAATTTTATTTTATCAACCAATGCTCAACTTGACTGGCGAAGCCCACAAAACACCAACTTGTGGCAAGGGGTGAATGGGGTGAATAACCCGTGCCCAAGCGGTTATCGCATACCCACCGAAACGGAGATGGATAATGAACGTTTAAGTTGGAGTCAAAATAATATCGTTGGAGCTTTTGCTTCACCGCTTAAATGGACTTTGGCTGGCTTTCGAGATGCAAGTAGCGGCATGCTCGGGGATGTCGGCTCGACCGGTATTTATTGGAGTAGCACGGTGAGTACTACCTTTTCTAGTATCATAGGTTTCGACACTAGCATGGCCTCCATATATTTCGACGCTCGGGCGTCCGGCAATTCTGTACGCTGCATTCAAGAAATTGCAGGGGTTATTGGAGCCCTTAACTGTAACGGAGCCATACATATTGGTATACCAATCAGCGGGCAAGCCGCTTCAAATGTAAGCGCAAGTGTGCCTTATACAGGCGGAAACGGTGGTTTTTATGCGGCTCAAAACGTTGCTTCTACCGGTGTAACAGGACTTACCGCTGCCATAGTGGCAGGCAACCTGGCCAACGGCAACGGCGCTATTACTTATACGATAACGGGCACGCCAGCAAGTTCAGGAACGGCGAGTTTTGCTATAAGTTTAGGAGGCCAATCATGTTCCTTTACAATCAGTGTAGGTGCTATTGGCCAATACCCCGTGGGAACAGTGAATTGTGCTGGTTCCACTTTGGTAGTGGACGTCACGAACCCCGCTACGGGTCTTACCTGGATGGACCGAAACCTTGGCGCTAGCCAAGTGGCTACTTCAAGTACGGATCAAAATGCGTATGGAGACCTTTACCAATGGGGCAGACGAGCCGATGGGCACCAGTGCCGCACTTCTCCTACAACCGCTACCTTAAGCAGCGTTAACCAACCAGTGCATGGTAACTTTATTATTATAAATTCTGGGAATTACGACTGGCGAAGCCCGCAAAACACCAACCTGTGGCAAGGCGTAAACGGGGTAAATAACCCGTGCCCGAGCGGGTATCGCCTACCTACTGAAACGGAACTCAACAACGAGTGCTTGAGCTGGGGTAGTAACAACGGTAGTGGGGCATTTGCCGCTCCGCTCAAATGGACCTTGGCGGGCTACCGCAACAACAGCAATGGGTCGCTCTCCAGTGTCGGAACGAGCGGCTACTATTGGAGTAGCATGGTAAGTGGAACGTTCTCACGTGGCTTGCTATTCCTCAGCAGCGGTGCCAACATGGGCAACGGCTACCGAGCGAGGGGCTTTACGGTCCGTTGCGTTAAAGAAACGGTAGGTGCTGTTGGAGCCATCAGCTGCAACGGCGTAACAACCTCAGGTAACTTGATAAGTGGTTCGGTAGCGAGCAATGTAAGCGCAAGTTTACCCTATACAGGAGGTAACGGCGGTTATTATGCAGTACAAACTACTGCTTCCACAGGTGTTACAGGTTTAACAGCAAGTTTGACCCAGGGGTTATTGGCGAATGGCAACGGAAGTGTTACCTACACAATAACGGGTACTCCGGCAAGTGCAGGAACGGCGAGCTTTGCCATAAGTTTAGGTGGGCAAAGTTGTAGTTTTACGATGAATGTGATTGCACCCGCTGTACTTTCTACGATTAACTGCGCCGGTGCCACCACAACTGGAACACTTTATAGCGGCACCCTGGCCAATGGTGTGAGTACTGCCATATCCTACACAGGGGGTAATGCAGGCACATACGGCGCTCAAGGCGTTTCCTCTACCGGCGTAACAGGACTTACCGCTGCCATAGCGGCAGGCACACTGGCCAACGGTAACGGCAACGTTACCTATACCATAAATGGCACCCCAGCAAGTGCAGGAACGGCGAGCTTTGCCATAAGTTTAGGAGGTCAAAGCTGTATTTTTACGGTTAATGTGAGTGTACCTGCTGCTGCACTTGGTAGTCTCGATTGCGCTGGTGCCACCACAACTGGAACACTATATAGCGGTACCTCGGCCAATGGTGTGAGTACTGCGATATCCTACTATGGTGGTAATGCGGGCATGTACAGTGCACAAAGCGTTTCCTCTACCGGCGTAACTGGCCTCATAGCTACCTTAGCGGCAGGAACACTGACTAACGGTTCAGGAAGTGTTACTTATATCATAACGGGCACCCCTGCAAGTGCAGGAACGGCTAACTTTGCCATTACCTTAGGAGGACAATCGTGTTCCTTTACGGTGAGTGTGGGTGTGGCCATAGGCCAGTATCCTGCAGGTACCGTGCATTGTGCAGGATCCACAGCGGTTGTGGACGTCACCAACCCCACCACGGGTCTTACCTGGATGGACCGAAACCTTGGTGCGAACCAGGTAGCCACATTTAGCTCCGACCAAACCGCTTACGGAGACCTTTACCAGTGGGGCCGAAGAGCCGATGGTCACCAGTGTAGAACCTCTCCCACCACGGCAACCTCAAGTTCGGTGGACCAACCGGCGCATGGTAATTTTATCTTAGCCCCTAACGACTGGCGAAGCCCTCAAAACATCAACCTGTGGCAGGGGGTAAATGGGGTAAATAACCCGTGTCCGAGCGGGTATCGCATACCTACCGAAACGGAACTCACCAACGAGTACTTAAGTTGGGGCAATAGCACCTACCTTGGAGCCTTTGCCTCACCACTCAAATGGACTTTAGCGGGCGGCCGCGGCAACAGCAATGGATCGCTCGGCGGTGTCGGCACGGACGGCTGCTATTGGAGTAGCACAGTGGCTGGTACTTACTCGCGTTGCCTTTACTTTAACAGCAGCCCTGCATATATGTCCAACCTCTACCGAGCATCCGGCGTTGCGGTTCGCTGCCTGAAGGATTAATGGAATGGAATGTGGGATGGAGATTTATTAACCCGAGATAAATTTTGCTTAAAAATAGAGGGTGCTTAGATTTAAATTACTTTTAGGATGTTTCTTGTTGGGGGTTCTTGTCCATGCCCAAACCCTTACCGCCACCTTTCCCTCCATGGCGGGAGAACTCGTGCGTTTTGGAACCTTTCAAGGCATTCAATCGCGTACCCTAGACAGCGTAAAAGTGGGAGCAAACGGCTCTTTTTCCTTTTCCTTTAAAACCGATAAGCCTGCCATTGGCTACCTTATCACCGCCGAGAATAAACCCTACTTTTTGATCCTCGACAAAAACGAGCGCATTCGTTTGCAAGGCGGTCACCTCAGCTTTTCCGAAAGCGTGCAAATCTTGGAGGGTCAGCAAAACCAAGCCTTCGCCACTTACGCAATTCAACACCCCCGACGCGAACAAGCGCTCAGTGCATGGGGTTATTTGGAAAAGATCTACACCCTCGACAGCCTCTTCGCTGTTCAAGCCGTTCCCTCCATGGCCATCCAATCCGAAAAGGTTCGCATCAAACAAGAGGATCAAGCCTACCTTGAGGCATTGAATCCTTCGTGTTACGTGCGGTGGTACTTGCCCATGCGAAGGTTGGTAAGCGACGTTTCCACCATTGCCCAATACCGTACCGAAGAAATTCCAGCAACCCTCACTGCCTTTCGAGCACTCGATTATACCGACGAACGCCTCTACCGCAGCGGCTTACTCAAAGACGCCATCGAAAGCCATTTCTGGCTCCTAGAAAATTCAGGGCGCTCCTTGGATTCGGTGTATCTCGAAATGAAGGTTTCCATTGACTCCATGATGTTACACCTCGTAAAAAATGAATCTCGCTTGAACGAAGTCACAGATTACCTCTTTGACCTCCTGGAGCGTCACTCTTTGTTTCAGGCCTCGGAATACCTCGCGTTGAAAGTCCTGAACGAGAGCAGTTGCACCCTCAATTCCGACCTGGCAAAACAGCTCGAAACCTATCGCGCCATGAAAAAAGGGAATATTGCTCCCGACATGGAATTTAAGGTCAATTTGAAAAGTGCTATTCCAAAACTCAAGAAACTCTCGGAACTTAAAAGCCATTATACCTTAGTTGTTTTTGGGGCCAGTTGGTGCGAAACCTGCAAGGAAGAGGTTCCCAAAATTGCCAACCTGTATCCAAAATGGAAAGGAAAGGGAGTGGAGGTGGTCTTTATTTCCTTGGACGAAACCAAAGAAGCATTTGAGCAGTTCGTGCAAGCGTTTCCCTTCACCTCCTACTGCGATTACGGCAAATGGAACAGCCCGATTGCGACTGCATACTACGTATTCGGAACCCCCACCATGTTTTTATTGGACGCCAAACGGGAAATCTTGCTCCGTCCAAATTCCCTCAATCAAATGGATGCCTGGGTGGATTGGTATTTGAAGTGAATTGATAAATTGGGTGCACGGTCCCGTTCCTCGGGATTTTAAATCCCGAGGAACGGGAGTTATTTAAACGAAAACTTTCGCTGTAGAAAGTAACTGATCGTGACCACTACCACCGAAGCAAAGACGTTGCACAGCGAAGCATTCCATGCAAAGGTGTCCACCATGAGTTTGATGAGGATCCAGTTTACGGTTGCGGAAATCAAGGCGCTCAATCCGTAGCGGAAAAACTGTACCCGGCCCTTTAATTGACTTTCGGTAAATACCACATAGCGCATCATCATGAACCCAAATAAAAAGCTGAACACTCCGCATACCGCGGCAATCACCGTATAGCTGTGAATTGGATGGTCCAATAAAGGCAGTTCCACGGTTTTACGATTGATGATCCAATGGTCAAGCACCCAGAATAAAAGCCATCCCAAGACTAAATTGGTCGATCCAGCTACTGCATAGTAATAGGTGGTTTTGTCGAAGATTCGTGAAACCAAGGGATAAAAAAGATCGAGAAAAGCGCGGATGATGTTTACCATGTTATTTCCATTCTACTTCGTAGCCCGTATGCCGTCGTATGTTCAGCACCAAATAATCATCAATGATCAGATATTGTCCACGAATGCCCGTGAGCTTTCCTTGAACCCTCGGTTCCTTGTCCAAGGTTAATGCGGCTACTTTTTCTGGATAACTGATTACGGGATAATTGAAGGTGTAAACGGTTTCGTCCTCGGTGAAATATTGCCCAATATCTTCTGGAAGTTGGTCCAATAAATTCCATTTCTCTTCCACCAAATCAATGGATTGTTCTTGAATATCCCGCAACATGTTTTGCCAGTTGGTTTTGTCGCTGTACATTTCTTTGAGGGCGACTTCAATCACCCCGGCAAGGTAACGGTTCGGTGTTTCGGCTAAAATGATTGCCTCACGAGCGCCTTGATCTATCCATCGGGTAGGCATTTGTGTTACCCTCGTAACGCCCACTTTTACTTGGTCTGTAGCCGCCAAGTACACATAGTGCGGTTGGTTGTGGTTTTTTTCTTCGTAGGCTAAATCACGTCCTTTCCCCAAATGGGCTTCGCACAATTCCGGGTGTAGGATGCACGGACTGGCCTCGGGTGCCGCTAAAAAACAAGGGTAACAGAAACCTTCGCCGTAGGATTTTTTGGTGGATTTGGCGCATTTGCGGCAGACAATGTTTCCATTGAATTGGAGGAGGATTTCCGTCCCAAGTCGTTCATTCAATGAGGTGCCGTCCGCAAAGGAATACTGGACAGTTCCCTCATGACGAGTATGAAGCTTTTCTAAGATCATTCGGCAGGAAGTATGTTCATTTTATCCGCAAAATGGTAACAATAGTCGCGTAAGTCTTCGCAAATATTGGTTTCGCCGGTCGCTTTTTCAAAGCTATCGGCCATGGTTAACAAGGATTGATGAAAGAATTGCTTCATTTCATCGACGGTCATATCCTGTGTCCATAATTCGATGCGAAGGGTGTTGTTTTCTTTGGGGTCCCATAGCGACAGGAAAAATGCTTTGGCGGGAGAGTTGTTGTGTCCGGTATCATCAGCCGACCAGTGGATGGTTTCAGGTACGTTGTTTTCGTTCAGTGCAACCGCGAGTTCGATGTTCGATGTTTTCTTCATAATTATTGTTTTTCGGGAGCTTCGTATGCTTGCAGTAAGGTTAGATAGGGGACCTTCAGGAGTTTTTCCAAGCTTGGTTTATGTTGTTCAACGTATTGTTCAACAATTCTATATCCAAGGAATTGTCCTAGGCGATCGGGGCTTTCTTGGGGTAATCCGCGGGTGAAGGGCCCTTCGTGGAGTAAGCTTTGCTTGGTGTCCTCACTGCGATCGTAGAGCAATTGTTCGTCCACAAGGTATTTCCAAACGGCCCACTCGCTCGCCAAAGCCCATGAGTAATCTTTATTGGAGTATCGCAGTATGACCGAAGGGGACTCGTCCGGGAGTAATTTTTGGGCAATATAAAGAAGTTTACCCCAACGCATCATTTCTTCGGCATAACTTTCTTTGGTTTCGTCCAAGGCGTGGGTGTTTAGCCATCCTAGAACGGCATCGCGTACCAAATAACGTTCCTCCATACCTTCTTTAATCCATTCATAAAATTGGTTGGAAGGCAGTTTTTGGATGCTTTTGGAGCTTGCTCCAAGGTAACGCTCCAAACCAATAACCATGGATTTTTTGGAACAAAACACTGAACTGGTAAATGCAGCATTTACCCATACCACATTTTTCGGAGCTTCGGCGGATGGTAACAAGGCCTTCATGCGCTTAGAAGCATCTTGTAATGTTTGCCGATATTTTGCCTTGGAAGCGGCAAATTTTTGATTGATTTCTTGCTCCAATGCTTTGACGAAAGGATCGTTGTAAATCAATCCTATGCCCCTAAGGAAAGCGGTGTCAGGTTGGACGGGAATGCGATAGCAATAACCGAACAAGTAACCGTATACGTCGTTGTCCAAGGTTTTTAATTGATTGCGAACTTCGAGGTAGGTTCTTTGATTTTGGGAAGATAAAAGGGAGTCTGCGTCGTAATAACGAAGTTCTATTGTTACGTCATCCACATTAACATCATAAGGATCTCGACGACAAGCGGTAAAAACGAAAAGGATACAACCAAGGAATAAAAGTACAAGGTGGTTCATCTAAACCGATTATTTTTATTTTTGTAAAAATACTATAATCCCAAAGTTTATGAAAATGCCTATCATTTATTTCGTTGCGTTTGTTTTAACCATAGCAGCAGTTGAAACGCATGCACAGGACAACGCATCCCACCGATTACAAGCGGGTATGACCGGTAACTTTGCCATAAATATGGTGCAATCGGGTGATACTTATTTTCATCCAACACCTTTCAACCATGATTTAGCGGTTGGAATGATTTTCAATACCCGATTCAAAGGCTCGCCCAACTTGGGAATTTCAACGGGTTTTGAGTTTGAATTTACCAAGTTGAACTATGAAATGAAAGACTCGGTGTTTTACCGCTATGCCGGAGCCAATATCTTGCAAAAAGATGAAACTGGGGGAACCACGTATTTACTCACCGACCGTCAGTACAGTTCTGTAGGAGTTGCGGTTCCTCTCATGATGCTTTTCCGGATGCAGCCTATCGGTGATTGGACTATCTTTGGAAAGTTTGGAATTCGAAACACCTTTATGGTTTCGCAAAAAATCAACGACCGCGGTTTTGACATGGGCATGGACGCTCAAAATAACACCACCTGGACGGCAAAAGACAATGCCAATTTAAGGTCTTTCGGGGAGAGCTTTTTTTATCGTGGTTCGGTAGGCTTCTCTGCCGGTGCACAATGGAATTTTGCAGGTAGCACTTCATTGGTGCCAGAGCTTGGATTTTATTATGGATTGACCCCGCTGCATTTTCGTGCCATTGAGGATAATTATACTTTAACGAATTCCCTTTCGGCCCCAGACGGGTCTTATTTTTACCCAAAGGCGCGTCAAAATCAATTGATTCTAAAGCTTTCTTTGCTGTTCTAAGTGGAGCAACTTGCTTCCCATATTGTACAGTGGTTGGCTGCCTATTGCCGTGAGGCCCAACAAGCTGGTTTTATTGTTGGCATTTCAGGAGGTGTTGATTCGGCCTTAACCTCGACGCTCTGTGCAAAAACGGGCATGAAAACAATAGTGTTGAGCATGCCAATTCATCAGCAACCAGAACAATTGTTGCGTGCCCGAAATCACATGGATTGGCTCCAAGCAAATTTCTCCAATGTTCAACCGATGGAGATCGATTTGACGGCGGCTTTTGAATCGTTAAGAACTGCTTTTCCATTAGCTGTGGCCTCCCATGAATTGAGCATGGCGAATACCCGTTCACGTTTGCGCATGACCACCTTGTATGCTGTAGGACAAACGCACCGTTGTTTAGTGGCAGGAACCGGCAATAAAATTGAAGATTTTGGAGTAGGATTTTACACCAAATACGGCGATGGTGGGGTGGATTTGAGTCCGATTGCCGACTTGACAAAGACCGAGGTTTGGAATCTATCGAAATACTTGGGGATTTCGCAGGAAATAACTTCCGCCAAGCCTACCGATGGTTTATGGGGTGAGGACCGGACGGATGAGGACCAATTGGGGGCTACGTATCCCGAATTGGAATGGGCCATGGAGTTCAAGGGTGATGAAAGCAGTTTAACAGCACGTCAGCATGAGGTTTTGGCCATATATCGACGATTTAATCGGGTTAACCGTCACAAAATGGAACCCATACCCGTTTGTAAGATTCCCAAGGAATTAAGGGCTTAAAGCGATTCCGGGGCTAATCGAAAGGTAGCACCATCTATGGTTGCGACCAGCTGTATTTGACAACCTAGTCGGCTGTTGGATTTTACAAAAAACGCTTGGTCCAACATGTCCAATTCGGCGTCGCTTTGTTCGGGTAAAGAGGTTTCCGACTCTAAATAAACTTGACACGTAGCGCACATGGCCATTCCGCCGCATTCGCCCAAAACGGGCAGTTCGTACACTTTGCACAATTCCATGAGGTTCATGTTCATGTCGGTAGGACCGGTAAGCGTGTGGCTTTGTCCTTCACGGTCGATGAGGTGGAGGGTGATTTCGTTCATGTTAGTTAAAAATTCGAAGGGAGTTCGCTCCGTTGTATTGGGTGGCGTATTGCCTTAGACCAAAATCGCTATTCGATATTGGAGCTCCGTCGTACAACGAAAAGGTTGCTGCGTTGCAGGAATCCACCAATTCCAAAAAATTATTGGGATTGGGGTACAAGGGCAGGGGACAGGTACCTTCTGCATCTGCGGGTGAATGACGGTCAAAAGCAACGAATTCGTCCAAGGACCTGCGGTAAACAATAATGCCTCTGGAACCGGCATTCACGTAGGCATATCCGCTGACTCCTTGCAGGGCATAATAGCTCGGCAAACCTAGATCAATGGTGATGTCCACGGGAATGTTGGGAACCGGATTTTGGTTGTTTTTGTGGCACGAGACCAAAAACAACAAGGTAACCAAAAAAATAAGTGTTCGTTGAAGCATTCGTACAAAGGTAAAACAAATGCCGAAATTTTTGAAGGCTTGCTGCTATTCGATGCTACTGGCTTTGATATTGTTGATTTCGTGCAAAAGCAGCAGCAACGCTTCTTTTGAAAAACACCGTGCTGCCGAATTTAAAAAATACGAGAGGGAGCAGAAAAAAAAGCGAAAAGCCACGAAAAAGGCTTTTAGGCGGCACCGTAAAAACCAATCCAAACCGATGCGAAAGCAAATGAAGAAAGACCTAAAGAAACTGCGAAGGGATAGAAAGAGGAATAGTAGAAAGTACGGTTAATGACCTAAACCGCAAGTTTTTCCCATTGATCCATCAATTGTTCGAGGGTCGATTTCAGGTCTTGATATTCGTTCAGCAACGAAGCGTAGTTTTCCGCCTCGTAACTCGTATCCGCAATGACCACTTCTAAGTCCTTTATTTTAATTTCAGTCGCTTCAATTTGCTGTTCCGTTTTCTGAAGTTTTTTTTCGCGCTCACGGTCCACTTTGGGTACGGTCTGAGTTACCGCCGTTTTTGGATCAGTAGCAGCTTTTTTAACCGTTTCTTTCACCTCGCTGGGGGTTTTGTATTTCAGGTATTCGTCCAGTTCAAAATGGTGGATTTTTAAGCCTTGGTTCTCAATGTCCCAAATGCGGTTGGTTAGACCTGACAGAAATTCACGGTCGTGGGATACAATCAAGAAGGTCCCTTCGTAATTCACCAAGGCATTCTTGAGAATTTCCTTGGAAGGGATATCTAAGTGGTTAGTGGGTTCATCCAAGATTAAAAAATTGGAGGGACTTAACAGCATTTGACATAGGGCTAATCGGGTTCGTTCCCCTCCGGATAACACCCCCACTTTTTTGTGGATATCTTCTCCGCTGAAAAGAAAAGTACCCAGTAAACTTCGCATTTGTAGGCGGATTTCTCCTTTGGCTACATGGTCCACCGTTTCGAAAATCGTTCTATTCGGGTCGAGTTTTTCGGCTTGGTCTTGTGCAAAATATCCGATGGAAACGTTGTGCCCGTACTCTACGGAACCATCGTACTCAATTTGGTTCATGATTACCTTTAACAGACTTGATTTACCCACCCCATTGGGGCCCAATAGGGCTATTTTCTCCCCCCGGCCTACCGATATAGACACGGAATGAAAAAGGGTCGTTTCGTAGCTTTTTCCTACGCCATCCATGTTGAGGACCCATTTTCCAGGTTGCACACTCAACGGGAAACGCACCCGCATGCCTGCATAGCTGTCGTTTTCAATTTCGATGCGCTCCGTTTTGTCCAGTTTTTTAATCAAGGATTGCGCGAAAGCTGCTTTGGATTGCTTGGCCCTGAATTTTTCGATCAGCATTTCGGTTTGCTTAATCTCCTTGTCTTGTTGTTTTTTAGCGTTTTCCAAGCGCTCGCTTTCTTCGGCTCGACGCTCTTTGTATTTTGAATAACCAAAGGGGTAATCCAAAATTTTCCCCAAGGTTATTTCTAAGGTTCGCTTTGTTACATTGTCTAAAAAAAGACGGTCGTGTGAAATAAGAATCACGGCTCCCAAAAAGCGTTGCAGGTAGTTCTCCAACCACGCGATGGAAAGAATGTCCAAATGGTTGGTGGGTTCATCAAGAAGCAATACATCGGGCTCATTGACCAATATTCTGGCCAGTTCGGCCCTCATTTTCCACCCGCCGGAGAAGGTGCTGAGCGGTCGATGAACGTTTTCTTTCGAAAATCCCAGACCTTCAAGTACGCTCATGATTTTCTCTTCCCAGTTATATCCGTCGTGGATTTGAAAGGCCTCGTTGCATTCCGCCAATTCATCCAACAGGTTTAAGTAACTTTGAGATTCATAATCCGTTCGAATCGTTAAATCCTCGTTGATTACCTCTAAACGGTTTTTCAACCGGTTCAGGTCAGGGTTGGATTGTTCCAAAAACGAAAAAACCGAGAGTTCGGTTTCGATTTTTATGTCCTGGGAAAGAAATCCCAAACGGCAATCTTTAGGAAGATGTATTTTTCCCTCGGAAGGGGCAGTTTGTCCTGTTAAAAGGCGTAACAAAGTAGATTTCCCTGCGCCATTTTTTCCCACCAAGCCAATTTTGTCGCCGCGGTTGATTTGTAGGCTAACCCCTGAAAACAGGAAGCCTTGGGGTAAAAAATATCCGAGTTTTTCAAAGGAAATCATGCGCAAAAATACGCCTAAGATTGCAAACAGCCTTGATAATTCTTCGCTTCCAAAGGACAAAAAATGCTATGAAGCGAACTAAAGTCCCAAAAAAATGTTTAATTTGTATTTATTTCAAATTTTACCATGGGTAGACCACCGACACGACCGGCTCGATTAAAAAACGGTTTTTACATAGAATTAAAAGTACCAGGTTCAAGTTCCATTCTGATCAGAAGAGATACACGAGAGCAAATGATGATGGCCGCTGAAGAATATTCTCGTTCAAAAACGGTAATCATTCGCGGAGAAATGTTCAACGATAAATGGGTCGCTGAGAGCAAAGCGGAATGAATTCCAACGGTTTTCGATTCGCACCTTGGCTCCTTGGTTTTTTTGCCACTTTGGTTGCCATACCGTTCTTGATTTACCTTCAACTGTTTCTTGTAGCCAAAATCCTTGGAATTACCGTTACGGTTACCTTAGTGGTAGTGTTGCGCATTTGGTTGCACCAGCTTAAAAAACAGGGTCCTGGCGAACGGTATAGCCTAACTTCCAATGACGTTTTTGAACTTCATTCCTTGGTACCTGCTTTTAAAGACCTCTCAACGAAAGACCAACTTGCGTTGCAGCACAGAATAGGTCTTGTTATGGGGACGCTAATCGTTCATAATACGGATAATTTACCCATTGAGTTAAGCCCAAAGAACTTGGCCATTTGCGGGGCCTTCTATGCGTTCATGAAGTTGGAATCTCCCAAGGAGCTTGTTTGGTTTATTCGACAGAATGCTCAACCTACTGTTGATGGTAAGTACTTGTATTTGGGAATGGAGGAGTTGGAAGATTTCCTGAGGAAACTTAGCTTAGAAGAACTTCAATCACGGCTTTCCGCCTGACTTTTTCCAATCGCTGAGTTTCGTACTGATTCCAAGGCTGTTTTGAATGCCCGCTCGGGAAAACACCATCAATCCGTAATCCAAATGAAATTTACGGAAATTCAATCCAATCCCCAAGGACAATCCCGCCATTCCGGGTCGTTGTTCCAATTTTAATTCTTGCCTCCGGTGATAATCAAAGCCAATGCGAATTTGAAGGGCCCCCTGGGTAATGAGTTCAGCGTTTATGGCAAAATGCCTTCCTAACTGCTCCAAAAACCCCACGCTCGGCGGCTGAATGGGATCTCCTGTTAAACCGTCGATACTCGGAAGGATGGAAGGGTCGAAATAACCTATTTTCCATTGATTCAAGTGGTGCGCAAGGAAGGTGAAACGAAAAGGGGCATGTTTTAATTTGAGGCTTAAAGCGGCTTGGATTTCCAAGGGTAAGGGATTGAATGCTTGACCCTGGGTATAACCTTTCAGTTGAACTCCAATGTTTTTAGCCAAAAGTGTAGTATGAATGAGCTCATTTTTTGCGCGGTATTGCACCGAAAAACTTCCTACAACACCGTAGGAGGCATAAGTTTCCAAATACGAACCAACCACTCCCGCATTCACGCCAAGGGAGAAAACAGGGTTCAAAACGTGCGCAAAACTGGTCCCTGCATTAAAATCAAATGCCCCAAAAGTATTGGTGGTATTTCCGATAGCATCGTATCCTTGAAACGTTCCATAACTTACATAGCGAATGTAAGGTACAAGGATTCCTTTTTTCAGGGGTAGCGCGGTTGAAAAACTGCCAAAATTGATGCCTGAAGGAAGCAATCCTTGCTGCAGGGAATAGACGCCTAACATGCTTGCGTTGGCAAGGGCTGGATTGGTAATTGCGAAATCAACGCTTCGGTCGGCCGTTGCATTGGTGTAATTGCCGAGCGAAGCCATGCGAGCGCCAGTGGGCATGTTTAGAAAGGGAAAAACGCGGTTTCCTCCAAGCTGACCGTGAAGAGCAGTTTGGATGAGTACGAACCCAAAGAGCAACAATTGCGTTTTTATCGAATTCATGGCGCAGGTGAACGGCAAAGTAAAGGCAAAATTGCCTATCTTTCATAAAAATACTCAAAGAATGTCAGAAAATACCCGTTGTTGGTTGGTCGGAAATCATGCGAACAGTGTTGCTGGAAAAATTCAAAACGGTACTCACGTAAATTACCGCTTGAATGCTTCCTTGGAGGATTGCAACGGTTCGATTTCGTTCTCTCCCAATGAGAAGGAGGAGAATCTTCCCTACCTTACGGATGCGCTGCAAGGTGCCTTGGAAAAGCGAATGAGCCAGGAAGCGTCCGTGGTGTTGGTAGGCGATATTAGTGAAAGGCTCATGGAAGCTGCCATACGTGCCGGTATATCGTGCAAAAAAGCAGTGGAGGTATTCGTGTTATATCCGGTTGGAATGGTTGCACTTGACGTACGCAAGGAAATGGCAGAAGTGATTCTAACGTTAAAAAAAGCAGAGATCCCAACTTTTTTGGTTCGAAATCCATCGCTGTTTTTTTCGTTTTTTGAACCGAATGATGCACCGTTTGTAAGGGGTAATTGGACGGAGGAACAGCGCGAAGTCGTCGAATACCTCTGCGGTCAAAACGAAGTAGAACAGGATAACTAAACAAGCATGGATCGGCAGCAAATAGACATCGTTTTTACGGAATTGATGAACCGTTATCGCAGTTTTTTCCTTCAGCAAATACGCTTGAAATTTGAAGGTGAAGACGTCCACGACGTTTTTCAAGAATTTTCCATTCATCTCTATCACGTGTTGGTTCAAAAGTATTCCGTTGAGGTCGATTTATTCAATACTAAGTCGTGGCTTAAAGCAGTGGTATCGAACTTTTGCATTTCAGAACTGCGAAAAAAGCACAAAAAGCGCAAGGTTAATTTGTTATCGGAGGACAAGACAACGATGATACGTGCGAATTTCACGGACGACTCGTACAACACGGACAAAGTGCAAGGCGAACCGAATTATTTTGGTGCTATGAAATCCATTTTAGCCATCCTCAACAAGCGCGAAGCTTTGATGCTTAAAATGAAATATTACTATGGATTACCCTCAGCGCGCATCGCCCGTATTCTGAATGTGGCTCATGTTGACGTAACCATAGGTCGGCTCAAGCAGCGCATCATGCGCAAGGGTAAAATCAAGGATTTTGACGCATTATTGGCAAAGATGGACTGGTTGGTGTAGAGTTATTATCGAATCACGTTAACCATACCGTGGTATTTCATCAACTCGTCGTTCGTTTTTCGCTTGAGGATCACTTCCCAGGTATATACCCCGTCCTGAACCGGCCGATGGGTATAGGAATGGATTCCGTCCCAACCCACTTGCGTATGGTGAGAGGTGAAAATGAGTTCTCCCCAACGGTCGTAAATGTTAAAGGTGTAGGCGTATTCGTCGACGTTTCCAAGAATGCTAGGTATAAACACGTTGTTCCGTTCGTCGCCGTCGGGGGTAAAGGCGTTAGGTACATAAATGATCACGGGGTAAGGTCCGGTTACCTGCAGTTGGGCAGTATCTAAGCATCCATACTGGGTACTAGCAATCAAGGAAACCAAATAGGTTGCTCCCTGCATATCGGGATAGTAATGATGGGCGTTGAAGGTGCTTTCGAACGGGCTGCCGTCACCAAAATCCCAACTGTACAATACCGCACCCTCCGATTGATTGTAAAAGCTGTGCATTAAATTGTTCGCCTCGATCCAAAAATTAGCGAAGGGTTTGGGCCACACCGTCACATTAACGGTGGCGCTGCTGGTACATCCGTTCGCATCGGTTCCTGTCACCGTGTATTGCTTTGTTCCGGGATTTTGCAAGAAGGGAATCCCATTGACGACGGAATGGTTCCACACGTAAGAAACGGCTCCACCGCCGTACAGTGTGATCCATTCGTCCTCGCAAACGGAAGTATCGGGGTAACCATAAACTACAGGAAGGGGATGGACGGTAATGGTAACGCTGTCGTGGTTGGTGCAGCCAAAAGCATCTGTACCAACAACATGGTAGGTTTGGGTTCCAACGTTTTGCGAAAAGGGTAAGTTGTTAGTGATTCCGTTGTTCCACACGTAGCTTTGAACCCCAGAGCCGCTTAACACGATCAACTCATTGTCGCAATAGGCCGTGTCGGGTCCCGCATCCACAATGGGCCGCGGCGTAACCACCATTTGGGCTACATCCGTATCAGTACATCCTGAAGAATCAATCGTCACCGTTAAAGTGTAGTTAAAGGTCGCACTCGTAGGAGCTAAGTTTTCGTAGTAGAAGCTTGGATTGGAAAGCGTTGGGTCGTTGAGGTTGGTAGAGGGCGACCATAAGTAGGATTGTCCCGCTTGGGGTGCGAGGCCCATAACCGTGTCTAAAATGTGGCAATTGGAGTAATCAAGCCCGGCATTGGCCACGGGAAGGGGGTTTACTTGTACGGTATCGGATACTTCACAGAGTCCCGGCATATCGTAAAAGATGGGAATAAACCCTGAACCTGCATTGTTGGGGCTGAATAGACCCGTACTTGCGTTTACGATGCCATTGCCCGACCAAATACCTCCCGGTAAATTAGCGGTGAAATTAAACGGTGCTGCATCTTGACAAACCGGCCCTTGGTTGTTAATTTGAGGATCAAATACATGCAGGGTAACTTTCATGGTATCCTGTGAATTTCCGCAGGTTGAATAAAGAATGACGTCGTAATCGCCGGGTTGTGTAAAGATCCATTCCAAATCGTTGCCTCCGTTAAATGTTTGCCCCTCTACCAACCACTCTTGAAAGCACTTCAGACCATAGGTCGTTATGTTAAAAAAACGCGCCGTATCGTTGACGCACAACATGGTGTCTTCGGGAGTAAATACAGGGATGGAAATGCATTGCTGGCAAAGGTATCCGTCGTTGGGGGTGATGGAATTAACCGTCATCCCTGGAACCGAGGTACTAAAATTAACGGTTGTGGTTGAGCCAATGGATTGTGCTGTGAGGGCAATTGGCACGAATTGCAAAGGAGGTGTGGCCATTTGGCATGAAACGATACCCACGCTGTCAGTTTTAATGAACAAAGGGTCCATGCTCGCATCGTTGTTTCCGAAAAAGGGCGAGGTGGTGTAGGCGGAAACGGTAAACCCGGAATCTAGGTTGTAACGAACACCGATTCCCTTATCGCGGTCAGATCCACCGTAAGTTCTATCCCAATTTAAGTTTCCAAGGCTGTCAAATGCGAACAGCAGTACATCCTTTTCTCCCATGGCTTCTGTTATTCCTGCAGCGGCATTAACTGGAGTAGGGAATGACGCGGTATTTCCCAAAATAACATAGCCCCCTGGATATTTAGCAATGTCGCGCGATTGATCTCTATCACCCCCCCCTGCAGCACGGGCCCATTGAACCGAGCCATCCAGTATGCTTATTTTTGCAACTAAAATATTTTCACCGGCCATGCCCCCTAAATAGGTGGGTGAAGTAAGTACGATGGAATTATCGATTTGATTAACAGCACCTTTACAGGACCAAGCTGTGTGGTCTTGGTCGTTCCAACCGCTTCCACCGTAGGCTTTTCCCCAAAGGAAATTTCCGTTGGCATCCAAGCGGCACAAGGAAATATCTTTTCCATTACCCACTCCAATACAGGTGACGAGAATGTCTCCGTTGTTCAGTTCATACAGGTATAAACTGGTGGAACCCATTCCATCAATGCGTTTGGACCACAATAAATTTCCCTGATTGTCCGTGCGAATAATGAACAATTGCCCTGAACCGGTGCCTGTGGATATGAAGTCTCCGTTGACCGCCTCAACTGCATACATCATCCATTCAAAAGGATAGAGTTTAATCCATTGGGTAACTCCTTGCGGGTTGAGCTTCATGTTAAAGGCTCGGTTCGGCCCTTGCGCGTACAGTCCGCTTACAATGTATCCCGTATCGGCAGTTTGTTGAATCGATCGTCCTCCCTCTTGCGCAGCAGTTCCATAGATATTAAACCATTCAATGTTCCCGCAAACATCCAATTTGTACACGTATATATCGCAATCTCCTGCGGATCCATTCCCCTCGTGCTGACCGGTTGCCACGAACCCACCGTCCAGGGTAGTTGCCAGTTGCAAAGCCCCTTGCATGCCTCCAAAATTGTATTTACGGTAAAAAGTATTATCCTGGGCGCGGAATAAAAAGCTGAAAACTCCAATAAATAACCCAAGTAAAATGGCTTTCACTCAGCGAAAATACAAATATCAGGTAAGGTAAACATTAAAAAAAAATTATTTTTTCTAATAATGCATATGTCGTTCCTTTTTCTCCGGAAAAATATCGTTGATGGTTACTAAAATTCCGGTTTCCTCTACGCCGCCAAATTCGGGATTAACCGCGGTTCCAAAAGTTTTCATGGTGGGGGATAAATTCATGTAAATGTTGACCAACGGGGGAATGAACTCTCCTTTGTCCCGGATTAGACCATTCAATACCCTGAATGCGTCTTTGAAGTCCAAACCTTTCAATTGTTCATCGATGAATGTTGGGTCAAAGTTTTGTTGTAAGGGATGTTTAGGTGCCATGAGTTGTTCTCGGTCGGGAAAGAAACGGTGCATAAAATGCAACAAGTAGTCACGGCTTTGGGTGTCGTAATTCGGATACATGGTCACTTTTCCGAAAAAGTACCGAATTTCAGGGTGCTCTTTTACTAAAACCCCTAATCCATCCCAGATATTGTCCAACGCGAAAAGCCCTTTACGTGGGTTGACGGTTGGTTGGAAATTGGGTTGGACCCAACTTCTGCCGAGTTCAATGGTGAGGGGCAAATATTCGTCCACGAACTGGGAAGAAAAGTCGAAATAATGCGCAGTGGAAAGATGGATTTTACCCAATTCGTCGAGGGCTTTTGAACAGAACGCGAAGCGGTATCCTCCCACAATTTCTTGGTCTTCCGGCGACCAAACAATGAGCTGTTCGTAGGCAAAGTCACCGGTGTCGTACTCGTCTAAGTCCACGGTAAGACCCGTGCCTCCTCCCGAAGCGCGAAAGGTCACTTCCCTCAAACGGCCTATTTCTTGAACGGTATTGGGCGCGTTTTTGTTATTAAGTAGGTAAATTTCATTTTCCCCTTTGCGCGTGTTTCGAACTTTTCCCACGGCAAGGAGTTCTTGAATAAGTACTTCTCGGGAAATTTCATCCATTATTTTTTCCATACTGTTGCGGAATTAAATACAGAGATTGTTTGATTTCTTGTGCCCATTCATGGTCGCTTTTTGCACTATCGTTGGGAATAACGATCGGTTCACCAACACTGAATGTGACCTTTTTGTTCCGCTGCTTGAACATTTCGTCGGCCAAAAACAGCATCTCAAGCGAGGCTTTGATACCGAAAAAAGTCCTCCAACGGTGCAAACCGTAAAAACGCCGCGACAGCTTTCCTTCGATATGAATGGGTAACACAGGATGTCCTGTTTTCTTGGCATAGGTAACGAAGGTCTTTTTCCACTCGGAATCTTGAATAACACCCTTGGTTTTTCGGCTCACCAATCCCGCTGGAAAAATGCACACTGCTTTGTCTGAATAAAAAATCTGATCGATGGAATTCCAGGTTTCTGCAGTGTTTTTTCCGTGTTTATTCACCCCCACAAAAAGATCGTTCAAGGGTTTCATCTGCATCAGAATGTCGTTTACCAGAAAAACCAAATCCTGGCGCTTCGATTTCATGCTGGAAATGAATGCGATGCCATCAACTCCTCCTAGGGGGTGGTTCAACACCAGAATTAACGGTCCTTGGTCAGGTATTTTTTCGATTCCGTTAAAGGTCACGGAGAGGTTCAGTTCTTGAAGAACAGCGTCGCAGAAGTCATAATTTTTTAAATGACCGTTTTGAGCCAAAAAATCGTTGATTTCTCGCTGGTGAACGATGCGCTCCAGGTAGCGAATCAAAAAGCCAGGCAGTTTTTTGTAAAGTTTAGGGTTCTTGTCTCTTAACACCCCGGCGACATCGATTTTCAGGTTTTCCATGTGCGACAAAGCTAACAATTTATTGTACGTTGGAAACTTCAAAAGGCAGTTGCAATCCATCGAATGCAGCGAAAACGTTGCTCGGTAGTTTACCTTGAATTTTCGAATGGACTCCAAATTGATGGGAAATGTGGGTCAAATATGCATTTTTAGGTTGGATGTCCTCGATGAAGGCTAAGGCTTCTTCCAAATTGAAATGCGAAATGTGGGGGGATTCGTGCAAGCAATTGATGATTAGGGTATCCAC
>CANMUN010000044.1 GCA_947500875.1 Flavobacteriales bacterium
TTAAGACGAATCCAAGGATTTGAAGAGTAACCAACATAATAACGATCTATACAAGTAGAATAGATTATGTAAATAAAATAAGTCATCCATAAAAAAAGCCGATTATTACTAACCGGCTTTTCGCTCCCCCTGCTGGACTTGAACCAGCGACCCTCTGATTAACAGTCAGATGCTCTAACCAACTGAGCTAAGGAGGAATATCCTTTTATATGTTGCTACCTTAATCAGTTGTCCAACTGAGTGCCGACGCTTCCGGTCGGCATCATGACAAGCATCGCTTCGTCATGACTAAGGAGGAATTTTGTGACTGCAAAGATAGAGGTTTTTCTAAAATTGAAAATTGATTTTTTTATTTTTTTTAAAAATCATCCTCATGAATGGTGAAATCTTCGAAAGAACCATCGTTAAATGTATTGAAATCTTCTCGTTCAATGATGTCGTCGGAATCGTCTTCGGTTCGGTGCGCAGCCCGAAGTATATTCGTTCCTGTTACATTTAGCCGAATCTCCGTTCGAATGCTACCATCCTCTGCGGCATAACCCTTGGCATACGGGGTTCCAACCAATTCTACCATCGTTCCACGAGTTAAAAAATCGACAATCCGCATGTTACTTCCTTCTCGCTTCCAAATGGTGCAATTAACCCACGTAGTTTTAGTTTTAGAAGCGCCCGTTTTTTTGTCGCGCCAATTTTTATTGTGAGCAACAGGAAAATTAATGGCAATTATTCCTCGATCCATGGGTTTAAGCACAGCATCTTTGCCGATGTTTCCAATGATCCGTGTTTCAAAAACTGTGGCCATAGTGTATCAATTAATAATGAGGTAACATACAAAGTTAACCAATTATCTAATTGACAATGAAATTGTTATTTAATTTAGTGCTGATGGCCGTGGGGACCGTGAGCATGCCCGTGATCGAGTTCGTCGGCTGTAGCTTCGCGAACTTCAAGTATGCTTCCTTCAAACCTTAAGTCCGTACCGGCTAAAGGATGGTTAAAGTCCATTTTTACCACCTCTTCCGTAATTTCCAATATCCTTCCGCGCATTTGATGTCCCTGACCGTCTGACATCGGAACCAAAGTTCCTACCTGGAAAAATGCCTCATCAAAGTTTCCGGATTCATCGTGAAATACATTCTTTGGAATCATGACAATTTCTTCCTCCATGGGTTCGCCATAGGCTTGTGCTGCTGCTATCGAAAAATCAAAAGCGCTACCGGCATTTAAGCCACTTAAATTGGCTTCAAAATCCGGAATCATGCTTCCTACGCCGTACAAAAATACCAAAGGGTTGGACTCGTTGGTTTCTTCAATGGTTTCGCCAGTAACATGATTCGTTAAACGGTAAGTTAAGGTTACCACCCTGTTCGCTGATACATTCATTCTTTAGGTATTTATTTAAGCACGGTTTATTTTAAAAGCAAGGATTTAACAAAATTGGGCAAGGCAAAGCTGCCCGTATGCAATGCACTATTATAATAACGAAGTCCTTCGCTTTGTACAAAGGCATCAATGCTTGCACTGTCAAGTGGTTGTGTTGCATTCACCTTGCCTTTTAATCCGTACTGAAAACTCCACATGCCGGTAGGGTAGGTAGGCACAAAAAACAGCGAAACCGGTGCTTTATCTTTACCAAAAATATCTTGCAAGGTGTGATTCAATTCGCAGAATGCCTTCTCGTTGAACTTAGGCGATTCTCCCTGAGCCACCAAAACCCCGTCGGATTTCAAGGCATTGTAGCAGTTTTGATAAAAGGAAACGGAAAATAAACCTTCAGCGGGTCCAACCGGATCCGATCCATCCACCAAAATGACGTCATAGGTTCCCGGTGCTGCATTTTTAATGAAAGCAATTCCGTCGTCCACCAACAAGGTCAGTTTCGGGTCGTTGAAAGATGCCGCGATTTGAGGTAAATGCTCTTTGCATGCTTCAATCACCGCTCCGTCGATCTCGACCATCGTAACGTTTTCAACGCCTTTGTGTCGGAGGACTTCTCGAATCGTTCCACCGTCACCTCCGCCAATCACAAGTACGTTCTTAGGATTTGGGTGCATGAACATCGCGGGATGTGAAATCATTTCGTGGTAATGGAATTCATCGTTCTCAGTCGTCATAACCATGTCGTCCAAGGCCAACATCTTTCCATACTTATAGGATTCAAGGATTCGTACCCGTTGAAATGGCGACTGATGGTCATAAAACAATTCTCCAGTAAAACGCAAGGATAAGGCCTGGTTTTCGTCTTTGTCCGTAAACCAAACGTTTCGCGTGTAAAATCCTGGATTTACCCACTCGCTGGCTTTTTGGCGCATCGTACTGATATCGAAATCGTTGCGCGTAAGTAAGTTCACGGAACCTCTTTTCATTTCAATGGCTGAATAGCTCTTGGCCTGAAAGCTCTCTTTCAAGTAATCAAAAGCAATCCAAGCGTTCATTTCACCGCAGGTAAACACATCCACCGCTGCGTATCCGTATTCAGGCCAAGTGTGAATTGCGAGGTGGCTTTCTTGAATAACAACCACTCCGGATACTCCATAAGGAGAGAAGTGATGGAAGGTCGAATTAATCACCGTGGCTTCGGCTTTTTTTGCAGCATCCACCATGTCCCGTTCAATCGCAGCTACATCGTTCATGATGTGCGGATCGCAGTTCATAAATTCTACTAATATGTGATTTCCTAAGGCTGAACTCATGCTTTTTTGATTTTAAGGCGCAAAGGTAGGGTTATTCTTCCTATTTTCGCACTATGCGCTACTATCAAATTCTTATTTTTGCTCCGTTGTTCTTGTTGGCGTTCCAATGCAATAAGAATTCGCATTCCGCATGCCTGAATTCCAAAATTTCGGATTTTAAAAAGGAAGCATGCTCCACGGGTGCAAGCGTTAAAGAGTACCTATTTCAAAACCAATCGGTTTTTTGTTTCGATCCAGGGGTGTGTGGAGGAGATTTAGCCTCATGTGTTCTCTCCGAGAATTGCGACACCCTCGGCTTTTTAGGTGGCATTGCAGGAAATACCACCATCAACGGAGAACCTTTTTCCAATGCCGAATTTCGAGGAACGGTTTGGAGCAATTAGTGCTTAATAAACCGTTGTATTCTTTGTTGAATTGATATTTGGTAAATTCCATTGGATAAATGGGTTACATCTATCAAATCCCCATCTTTGTAAGCAGTTATCTCGATTATTTTACGTCCCGAAACATCGAAGATTTCTAACGGTTGTGGCTGCGTTAAACCGCGAATCATTAGGGTTTCTTCGGTTGGGTTCGGATATAATGACCACGATGCGTCCATTTCTTTGATACCGTTCGGATCCACGACTTCAATGACGGAAGAATCGCTGAAGGGGCATCCGTTGGCATCCGTTATCGTGTAGGTTATGGTAAAGGAGCCCGTACCCGACAACGTGGGATGGAAGCTTGTACCAATGATTCCTGTACCCGAATATACGCCGCCTGCAGGAATTCCCGGACTTACATTGAATGGATCCGAACCCTGAAGCACCGTAGTGATTTGTTCATCGTAGGTAACGCTTTGCGTGGTATATAGATTTACCGTGACCGAGTCGCTTGCTTGACAGCCATTGGCGCCGGTTCCTGTGACATAATACGTTTCCGCGTTTTGAGGAATGAAAGGTTGATTGTTAACGATTCCATTTTGCCATTGGTAGCTTAGCGCATTTCCCGTTCCGATTAAGGTAATTGGCACACCTGGACAACTCGTGAAGCCAGCACCTGCATCGACGAAAGGCGGGGTTAAAATCCCTAATACAACAGGATTCGACCGGGTATAACATCCTGCGCTGTCCAGCACAGAAACGCTGTAGGTTCCGACCTGAGCGGTGGTCATCGTAAGGCCCGGGGTACCATTATTCCAAAGTGCGCTGTAGATGGTATGTGGGCTTTCAACGGCAAGGGTTGCCGTGGCGCCAAGGCATATTCCAAGGATAGAGTCCACGGTGACATTGATATTCTTTGAAGTCATTAGTAAATGGGCATCGGCTTTCCCAAAACCATAACCGTAATTGGGAGTAGCCCCGGTGAAAGCATCGACCGTCGCCGTATTGTGAAGGTCCGCCATGAATTGTAGGTAAGTGGCATTCGGGCATTTTTGAAGATAGAGTGCTGCCATGCCAGCAATAACCGGCGAAGCCATGGAGGTGCCGCCGTTGCGCACATGAAATCCCCCCTGATCAATCGTGCTGTTATTCGCTGGGTTACTCAAATAAGCGATAGGTCCGGCGGCAAGAGCTACGTCTCCAGCGGCGGTAATGTTCGGTTTGGTCGTGCCATTGCGTGCGGGGCCTTTGCTGCTGTTTTCACTTAATTTCCCGACAGGAGTGGTCGAAGCAGGTTGATAATACGTGTTGTTTTTGGTCATGTGTCCTTTTCGATTGCGCATATTGGCGACTGAAACCACTTTCTCCGAACAATTCCAGCTGCTCACGATGGTTTGTAGGGTATCCGCCATAACGTAGTGTTGTATGGCCGGTAACTGAAGTTGGGTAGGTAAGGGAGTGGTAACAAAATTGCTCATGGACTGCCACGTACCACCCCAAGCGTCGTATTTACCAGATCCTGTGGTCATGAATCGATAGCGGTAATTGATAGAATCAATCGTGCTAAAAACGACCAACATATGAAAATTCGGCCCCACAATTTCTCGGTAGCTGTCGATGATAGCAATGCGCTGTCCAACTGCATTGAAAATGGTATCGGTCACGGGAACTTGGTTCATGTTGCTGGTTGCATAACGAAAATTGGTTTTTCCTCGGAAGGAGTAGTTTGGAGTTACCTTGTCCGCTCCGTAGGCAAAGTAATAATGTGCATCCGCCGTATCGGACCAAAGGTCAAACACAATTTTTCCAGGTCCTGCAATGGTATTTCCAGGATTCCGAACACTCCAAAAGAAAGAGGTATCTGAAGAGATAATTGGATTGCGGACGTGGTACTTTCCTTGATTGCCCGAATTTCCTGCTGCGCAAACCACGATTCTTCCGGGAGATAAATCCAACAGGGATTCAATCAGGTCCGAGGCGGGATCGTTCCCGTCATGGCTTCCAAGGTAATCGCCCAATGATAAATTAATGACAGCAGGTTTGTTTAACGAGTCCGCTACTTTGAAGATATAATCGCAGGCATCGGCAATGGTTAAGGTCCAGTTAGGTAAATTGAAATTTGTTTCAACGATAATGATATCGGCATCCGGAGCAGCGCCTTTGTTTTTCAAATTGGCACGCGCGTTACCGGCCGCCATTCCCGCTACTGTTGATCCATGAGCTGTTCCCACTTCGAGGCTTGTGCAGGTCCCGGCATTAATTGAAGAGCTATCCCAAACGACCCCGTAGTTGTAGGGTTGCGGCGGATTTGCTCCACTAACCGTATGATCCCAATACCGCAACACGCGGGTTTTTCCATTGTTCAAGCGAAAATCTTGGTGGTTAAAATCAATGCCTTGGTCCACCACGCCGATAATTACGCCTTTTCCCGTGTAGCTGGTGTCCATGCCGTTTAGTCCTTGTTGAACTAAGTTTATTTTATGCTTAACCATCGCGCTGTCGGCCATCGCTTGCGGATTGGAAACCGCAAAGTAAATTCCTGAAAGTTTGGGTGTTCCGTCGGGGTTTAATACCGTTTGAGGATCTGCGTTAAAATACAGGTATTGGTTGGTTGATTGTTTTATTGAAATGCCCAATTCGTCGAGCATCCTTTGATTTTCAGCGGTATTGTTGGCACTTAAACATATTTCGGTTTCCGGGTGATCTTGTCCGTATTGTTGAAGTGTGAAATAGGTTGTGTGGGCTCGCTGCGCATAAATGGTTGTAGCGAAGTTTCCCAAAAGTACGGTGCAACAAAGAATGACGAATGCGTTGATTTTTTTCATAATGACCACGAATTTAAAGGTCAGAAGTAAAAATAAACTATTTTTGGGAATTAAATTGATTTAAACCTTTAACGCATGAAATTTCAGCAAGCTCTCGCATCCGCTTTTTTTACGGTTTTTACGTTTACCTTCTTCGCACAACCGATCCCTGGAACCCTCAATTGGTATAACGGAACGGGAACGGGAATGTCCACAGAAGTGGCCTACAAAAAGATCCTCAAAAAACGTAAAGCCACTCCCGTGATTGTTGCAATCATTGATTCAGGGGTAGATCTTGAGCACGAAGATTTGAAAGGCAAAATCTGGATTAACACCAAAGAGATTGCGAATAATAAGAAAGACGACGACGGAAACGGATACGTTGACGATGTGTACGGGTGGAATTTTTTAGGTAATGCCAAGGGTGAAAACCAGGATAAGGCCCGCCTTGAAAAAGCGCGTATCGTGAAAAAATATGGCGATAAATTTGATGGAATCGATCCCGGAAGTCTAGCCTACGATCCCATCCATGAAATGTACGTAAATGCCGAAAACTCGCTCAACGAGGACCTGAATCAATACGAAGAATACCGCGGCATGATAGGAACCGGCATGTTCGATAAAGAAACCGAAGATTACCTGAAGGATCAATTGTTTTACAATTTAAACGTGGATTACGACGATCGATCCTTGATTGGTGACAATCCGGACGACTTTTCGGATAAATTTTACGGAAATGGAAATGCCGAAGGTCCTGATGCATTGCACGGAACCCATGTTGCAGGTATCGTAGGCGCACTGCGCGGAAACGGTAAAGGGGGTGACGGCGTTGCCGATGCTGCGGTAATCATGTCGGTCCGTACCGTGCCTAACGGCGACGAACACGATAAAGACGTGGCTTTAGCCATTCGTTACGCGGTGGACAATGGAGCTAAAGTAATTAATATGTCGTTCGGCAAAAGTTTTTCCCCATACCAAGATCAAGTGCAGGAGGCTATTGCCTATGCTGCATCGAAAGATGTTTTAATGATCCATGCTGCTGGGAACGATGCCGCCGATATCGATTACACCGAGAATTTTCCTAAGAAGCCGTATTACAACTACGAGGATTCGTTGAACCGCAAGATGTTCTTGAACATTGGTGCCAATACGCGGAACACCGGCGAACAATTGGTCGCTTCATTTTCCAACTACGGTGCATCCGAAGTGGACGTTTTTGCGCCGGGGTTTGAGATTTATAATAGCGTGCCACAAAGCGATTACAAAAATTTACAGGGAACCTCTATGGCAGCTCCGATGGTTGCTGGGGTTGCCGTACTCTTAAAATCACGCTTTCCTCAAGCGACCATGTTGGAAATCAGCGATGCCATTACCCGCACCGTTCAGAAATACGATGAACTTTCCGATAAATGCATCACTGGAGGTGTAGTTAATGTTTACAATGCTGCGAAATACCTGCAGAATTTGTACAAGTAACATGAGGATTGCGTTCCTGGCGGCCTGTTGTTGGTTCATTTTCGGTTTTTATGGGCAAAAAAATCCCGAGAAAAGTGCCGCGAGAATAACTTCAATAGAACGATTGAATTCGCTGCTTGATGCATGGCATACGAATGCAACCTTGGCCAAATTCGATGCCTACTTTGAAGCTACTGCTGAAGACTTTGTATTTTACGGTACGGCGCCTGCAGAAAAGTGGGATAAGTCGGGGTTTATGGCTTTTTGTAAACCGTATTTTGATGGGGGTAAAACGTGGAAGTTTATGCCGAGTAACCGCGTTTGGTACTTTTCAGACAACGGTAAAACAGCGTGGTTTGATGAAGATTTAGAGACGTGGATGCTGGATTGCCGCGGAAGCGGAGTGTGCACAAAAACCCGAAAAGGTTGGAAAATTCAATACTACAATCTCAGCGTGGTCATCGAAAATGAAAAGATTCAACAATTCATTGATCTCAGGAAAAATTAAGTGACTGTTCGGGATTTTCAAACCAAAGCCAACGATCAATTAATCCCTGTTTACGAGGATGGGGAGTTACGCAGTATTTGGAAATGGTGGATGTGCGAACGGTTGAAGTGTAATCCGGTGGAATTAAGGATGGTATTGGATGGAATCCTAAGCGAAACACAACAGGAACAATTGGAGATGGACTTAAACCGGCTTCTGCGCGGTGAGCCACTTCAGTACATTCTCGGGTCAACAGAATTTTGTTCCTTGCGCATCAAATGTTCCCCTCACGCCTTGATCCCACGACCGGAAACCGAAGAGTTGGTGCATTGGATTTTAGAAGAAAATGACGCTAATTCATGCCGTTTTTTGGACATCGGAACGGGGACAGGTTGCATTCCATTAGCGGTCAAAAATCAACGGCCCATGTGGGAGGTTGCTGCTTTAGATTGTTCCGAAGAAGCCTTGATGTTGGCACGCGAAAATGCCGCCCTCAATTCCTTGGAATGTCACTGGATTAATTATGATTTACTCACAGGGGATGGACACGCAACGTTCAAGCAACCTTTTCAGATCGTGGTTTCTAACCCTCCCTACATACCGTGGAGTGAAAAAAGCGAAATTCCGTCCCGCGTTAAAGATTTTGAACCCAACCTGGCCTTGTTTGTGCCGAGCGAAGACCCCTTGCTGTTCTACCGTAAAATCCTGGATTTTTGCGGGCAATTTGGCGACCCTCATGTGAAGGTTTACTTTGAAATTCATGAGCTTTTATCCCAAGAATTGGTTGATTTGCTAAAAAGAAAACATTTTGCTAACATTGAGATAAGGAAAGATTTACAAGGTAAGGAGCGCATGGTACGAGCACATCGCTTATCTTTATCAAGTGAAACCTGAGGAAGCCCGAGATCGCATTGCCTTGCTGACCAAGGAAATTAACCACCACAACCGTTTGTACTACGTTGAGGCCAATCCTCAAATCTCCGATGCAGCTTTTGATGCCTTATTGAAAGAACTTGAACTGCTCGAATTGGATTATCCGGAGTATGCTTCGGATAATAGTCCAACAAAGCGGGTAGGAGGAGATATTACCAAAAAATTTGAAACTGTTGCGCACGAATACCCGATGCTTTCGCTTGCTAATACGTATTCGGAGGAAGAAATTCAAGAATGGGTGCAACGAATTACCAAAGCGGGCCTCGAAAACTTAACCTTTGTTTGCGAATTAAAATACGATGGAGTAGCCATCGGTTTACGCTATGAAAACAGTGAACTCGTACGAGCAGTCACCCGGGGAGACGGAGAAAAAGGAGAGGATATTACGATGAACGTCCGTACGATAAAGACCGTTCCGTTAACCTTATTCGGAGATTTTCCATCGAAATTTGAAATCCGTGGCGAAGTTTACATGCCTCTACATGCGTTTAATCAATTGAACGAGGAACGCGAATCGTCAGGTGAAGAACGTTTTGCAAATCCACGAAACACCGCAGCAGGCACGCTGAAATTGCAGGATTCCTCCTTGGTTGCAGGCAGAGGCTTGGATACCTACCTCTATGGCGTTTACGGTCAGGACTTGCCGTTTTCATCGCACTTTGATGCGGTAAAGGCAGCGGGAACCTGGGGTTTTAAAACGCCACCTGAAAACCTAGGATACATCAGCTGTTGCGAATCGGTCGAAGGGGTCATGGATTTCATTCATTATTGGGATGAACAACGCCATTTTTTACCCTTCGAGATTGATGGAATTGTTATCAAAGTAAATTCCTACGAACACCAACGAAAATTGGGTTTCACCGCAAAATCACCGCGTTGGGCGACCGCTTTTAAATTCAAAGCCAAACAAGCCTTAACCGAACTTATTTCCGTGGATTTTCAAGTGGGAAGAACCGGGGCAATTACGCCTGTTGCTAACTTGGCACCGGTACAATTGGGGGGGACTACCGTAAAACGCGCTTCCTTACACAATGCCGACCAAATCGAAAAATTGGATTTGCATCTAGGGGATTTTGTGTTCGTGGAAAAAGGAGGCGAAATCATTCCTAAAATTGTCGGTTTAGCTTTGAACCAACGACCTGAAGCTGCCGTGAAAATTCAGTTCCTTGAACGTTGTCCATTATGCAATGCAGCATTGATTAGGAAAGAGGGCGAGGCACAACACTTTTGCCCCAACGAACAACATTGCGCTCCACAAGTGATGGGTAAAATCCAACATTTTGTGAGCCGAAAGGCCATGAACATTGAAGGTATAGGAGAAGAAACCGTGGTTCAGTTGTTCGAAGCAGGTTTGATAAAAACCGTAGCGGACTTGTATTCCTTGACCTTCGATGCTCTGATTCAATTGGATCGAATGGCGGAGAAGTCCGCTGAGAATTTGCTAAAAGGTGTCCTTGAAAGCAAGCATATTCCGTTCGAACGTGTACTTTTTGCCTTAGGTATTCGACATGTTGGCGAGACGGTTGCAAAACGTCTGGCCACGGCGTTTCAGTCCATGGATGCCTTGATGAAGGCTCCTTTGGAAGACTTATTAGAAGTCAATGAAATCGGCGAGCGCATTGCCCATTCGGTCTTGGAATACTTTGAAAATTCTGAGAACCGTAACACGGTGGATGCCTTAAGAAGGCACGGACTTCGTTTTGAAATGGAACAAAAAGCGCTGCATTCCGAGGCACTGAAAGGTAAGTCCATTGTGGTTAGTGGCGTTTTTGACCGCGTTTCGAGAGAAGAAATAAAGGAATTGATTGAATTGCATGGAGGTAAAAACGTGAGCTCGGTATCCTCGAAAACTGATTATTTATTGGCAGGGGAAGGTATGGGGCCGTCTAAACTGAAGAAAGCAGGCGATCTTGGGGTACAGCTCTTAAATGAACAAGAATTTTTAACTTTGATTGGCTATGGGAAATAAAAGCCTCTGGGGATCTACAAAATCGTTGTTGGTCGTGTTAAACTATTCCAACGAAGCGCAATTGAAGGAATATCGAAAAGCGCTCGACCAGATTCTGGATAAAAGCCATGTTAAAAAGCTTACGATTGTCGTCATTGTGCCCAAAGAAGTGGACAAAGCAACCTTGCTACCACATTTCTTGATTTATTACCACAGTCCGAATGATTTTTCATTTTGGGGTAAACTGAAAGACGTCTTGTTGTTGCAGGAACTGGAGAAAAAATACGATATGTTGCTGTGGATAGGCTCCAATGAACATAAACTGTACGAAACGGTGAATGCCACCGAATGCACCAAAAAAATTGCTGTAAACTGCTCAGACGAAACGTTTTTCGATATGGAAATATCCACCCAAACGGACCAACCTGGAGTCCTACTCAATTATGTGATCAATACCATCAACAAAATAGAAATTTATGAATAATCCCTTTACCGGAAGCGGTGTAGCCTTAGTAACTCCCTTTGATGCCAGCATGCAAGTGGACTTCGAAGCTTTAAAGCACTTGGTGGAATTCCAGATGGACAATGGAACGGATTTCCTCGTGGTTCAAGGGACCACCGGTGAATCTCCCACGTTGAGTGCTGAGGAAAAACAAGCCATCTTAGAAACAGTTTTAGAAACCAACAATGGAAAATTAAAAATCGTTTACGGTGTGGGAGGAAATGATACCGCCGGAATTGCAGCCAAATTGGAAAGCGGTTTTCCAGGCGTGGACGGGATATTATCGGTTTCTCCTTACTATAACAAACCTACCCAAAAAGGAATTATCGCGCATTACAAAATCTTGGCAGATTCCACGGATTTACCCATCATTCTCTACAATGTTCCTGGAAGAACTGGGTCCAATGTGGCAGCGGAAACGACGCTAGAACTTGCTGCGGTAAAGAACATCGTAGCGGTAAAAGAAGCCTCAGGCAACATGGAACAAATCCTGCAAATCATCAAAGACCGACCTCAAGGATTTGGAGTTCTCTCAGGGGATGACAATTTAACCATGCCCCTGATTCTTGCCGGTGCTGAAGGGGTGATCTCGGTTGTAGCAAACGCATTTCCCGCACAGTTTTCCACCATGGTACATGCTTCCATGAAAGGAGAGCTTGAAACGGCACGAAAGGCGCACAATTCCCTGTTTGATATTACCAAAATGTTTTTCGAACAAGGCAATCCAGGGGGTGTAAAAGCCGCGTTAAGTTATCTCGATATTATGGATGATTTTATGCGCTTACCGCTCTATCCAATCTCACAAGATTTACGCATGCGCATTGAAGAAGAAGTCGATCGAATTTTGGGTTAGTTTTACCTCGTGTTGTTTCGTTTTAGGGGGTACCAACTCGGAGGTTAAATTATCCAAAGCTTCCAATCACCCTGAGGTGAAGGTGGAACAACCGGTTGCTAAGCCATCAAAACAACAGCTACAAGATTCCGTATTGCTCGATATCGTAGCGTTGGAGGACTATATCCCCGAAATTCGTACCGATTTAAAGTACGCCAGCCAAGATAATTTCATGCTTCAAAAATTGTACGTGCTTTGGAAAAAAGTTTACGTGCAAAAATCCATCGCGGACCAGCTTAAGAAAGCACAAAATCGCCTGCATCAACTCAATCCCAAGCTTCATTTATTGGTGTACGATGCGGCCCGTCCTCTTGAAATTCAGCGAAAAATGTGGGAGGCTTTGGATAGCATCCCTCCACGAGAACGGGGGAAATTCGTGTCATCCCCATACAACAAAAGTTTACACAATTACGGTTGCGCCGTAGACCTTACCCTTTGCAATGATCAAGGAATTCCTCTCGATATGGGGGCAGACTTTGATGACCTACGAAAAATCGCCTATCCATCCATGGAATCCTATTATTTGTCAACCGGAGAAATAACCCAGGAACAGGTTGCCAACCGAAGGTTGCTAAGGAGCGTAATGCGTTATGCTGGATTTTCGGGATTAGCTACGGAATGGTGGCATTTTAACGGCTGCAGTAAAGCATACGCCAAACAGCATTTCAAGGTCATTGAACACGAAGACGACGTTTTTAATAAGTGAGGTAAAGCGTCGTGGTATCGAAAGGTACCGTTACTTCACTCAGTACTCCTGAATTACTCGTGTTGTAAACAGCGTATTCGATGGAATAGGGGAAATTACCGTCGTTGATGCAATAAATGGTCGTATCGGTAGGCCCATAAAAGTGCTGAATACCTCCATCGCAACATTCATCGCAATTCGATTTCCCTAACTGTCGAATGAACTGCATGTGGTCACTGGCACTCGGGTTGGTGTTGACTATTCGGAGTTTAATCCAAGATTTGGCGCTGCTATGCACATCCACCGTGTTCGTTTCATCGAGGGATAAATCGCCGTAAAAAATGTCCAACGATTGGTCGAAATAAAGTGCTTTGGTTACTTTTAATATATACTTTTCCGTTCGAGTTCTGGGAAAGGAGAATTGGTATTTACCATCGATGCCCGTGGTAAACGTTCCAACCAAACTCAGCTGATTGGTAGCGCTGTAAACGCTATACAATTCAACGGTGGCCCCTGATAGCGGCTGATTGAAACTGTCGTCGTACAATTGTCCTTCTAGGGTAAATGTTCCCGCGGTTTTTTTACACCCCAAGAGCCCAACCAAAAGCAACAACGGAACGAATCTCAAGAATTTCATCGGTTAAATTTAGCGAAAATATGTTCAAGCTTTTCCTGAGGAACGAACAAGAAATCCGAGGTTTCCCGCTGTTTGCCGTTTTCCTTGACCAATTCCCCCTCGTACAAACCGCACTGTATGTAATCCAAGCGCTTAAAAAACGAACAAAACTCCTCGATAAACCTTTCCGAAATTTCGATTTGTACCACTGGCCTTAAACGTTGTAATTCTCCTTCTAAAGTTGAGAAAACCTTCCATTCATATCCCTCAATGTCGCACTTGATGTAATCGACCTTGGATAAACTCGAAAAGAAACCTTTTGCCTCTTGGACTTTAACCCGCTGAACGTCTGCATGATTTGCAGCTTCTTCCTCCGAAATAATGTGCGGTAAACCCGTTCTCAAAACACCGCTTTGCACGGGCATAACCATGGGGAGGATGCCTGCTTCGGCTCCGAGTGCCGCATGGATAACCTCCGTGTTAGGGAATGGGCGGAGCAAGATACTCAACCGTCGATGAAAATCAGGGATGGGTTCAAAAGCGTAGAGTTTCCCTTGTGTTATTTTCCGAGCGAAGAGTTTGGAGAAATAGCCCAAATTGGCTCCAATGTCTACCACTATATCCGTTTCTGTCAAGAGTTTCTTGGCGGCATAATGGAATTTAAACCGTGCATCGCGTTTTAAGACGCCCCAATCAAAAAGAAGGAAAAATCCGCGCTGCATGGAGGCCAAATACCACGACGTTGGTAAAATTCTGTAAAGCAACTTTTTCAGGCGGTACATCATTCCTGCGAAATTACGCCATTTGTGGCTATTTTTATGCAAAAATTTTCATGCGCCCATTGCTCTTTCCCTTCTTTTTACTTGCAACAACGTTGGCTTATTCCCAATCCAAATTAGACCTTAAAGAAATCATGAAAGGGCAGGAGTTTACGGGCTATTGGCCCGAAGCACCCCAATGGAGTTTAGACGGTTCCTGCCTTTATTTTCGCTGGAATAAAGACGGAAAAGAGGATGCTGAGCCATTTCAATACGTACTAAAAACCAAGCAATTGGAAGCCATGGACGAAGTACAATGGAAATCCATCATTCCTTTCGACGATTCCCAAGTTTCGTTCCCAACCCAGTTATCCGTGGTTCAGCAGAGCTTGGTGCTCACCGATCGGAAAACCATGAAATCTCAGATACTCCTACAAACCGACCATTTTCTGTCCGATGTAGACAGGATTTCAGCAAGCCAAGCCACGGTTCGCATGGACGGTGATTTCTACCTCATGAATTTCAATAACCAGGGGATGCTGTCGCTCCAGGAATTAACCCGGTATGTAGGACCGACAACCAATAAAACCCAAGATACAAGTTATTTAGAGCGCCAACAATCCGAATTATTCGAATACTTTAAAAGCCAACAATCCAAGGATAAAGATGCTAAAAAATCGCCGTTTGAAACGGTTAGTGAAATGCATTTACCCGCTGATTTTCAGTATATTTCGGGGCTCTACTTGAATTATAATTCAGGAGTGGTATTGTTGCGCGAGGATAGGAATGTGCAAGAAAAACCAACGGAATTTACACGCTTCATTACCAAGGACGGGTACACCTCCACGGAAAAAGCTCGAGCGAAAGTGAGCCAAGAAGAACCTTCCCAGCTTATGCACCTGCATGGGTTGAAGAAAGACACCTTATTTCTCTTAGATTTTTCGAAATTGTCAGACATTCGAAAAAAACCGACGTACATGGATACCACGGGAGGTTTGAATTTCGAAAAAGACCGTCCGCTTTTCCTCCACGACCCGGTGTTTGCGAAAACTAAACCCTTGGCGTTGTTGGACGTGCGCGCCGCCGATAACAAAGACCGATGGATCGTTTTGGTGGATTTAACGACAGGGGTAATATCGGAAATAGAACGCCAACACGACGATGCCTGGATCGGTGGACCGGGTATTTCGGAATGGAACATGGAAAACGCTACCCTTGGTTTTGCGCAACAAGACGAAGTTGTTTATTTTCAATCCGAAGAAAACGGGTTTTCACAACTGTATGAATGGAATCCGAAAACCAAGAAAAAAGAACGGGTTTATCCCGGAGGCCAAGGGTTTGAGATGCAGTCCGTTACCCTCAGTTCCGACGGTACTCGGTATTTTGTAGCACATAATGCAAACAATGCCCGGAGTTTGCAGGGCGCTTGGCTTCTTCGGATTCATCAAAAGATGGTTCCTGTTATATCGAATGTTACGGGAGGCTTTAAAGACTTGGCCATTTCGCCCAATGAACAATGCGTCGCTTATTTGGCCTCTACGGCGAATAATCCCTGGGAAGTTTATGTTAAAATGGATAACCAACCTGCGGTAAAAATCACAGAATCTAAAACTCCTGCTTTTGCGAATTACGCTTGGAGAACACCCGAATTTATTCAGTACAAAGCAAGCGATGGAAAAGAGGTCCATGCTCGACTATACCTACCCTTGGCAGAAAATCGCAACGGGGCAGCGGTACTTTTTGTCCACGGCGCTGGTTATTTGCAAAACGCCCACAGTTGGTGGAGTCATTACTATCGGGAATACATGTTTCACAACCTTTTGGTGGACAAAGGTTACACGGTCTTGGACGTAGATTATCGGGCAAGTGCGGGCTACGGACGCGATTATCGAACGGCCATTTACCGGCACATGGGGGGGAGGGATGTGCAAGATTTTATCGATGCAAAAAAGTACCTCGCGACCTTGAGTGTGGATACCAATCGCGTTGGAATATACGGAGGCTCTTATGGCGGTTTTGTTACCCTCATGAGCTTGTTTCAACATCCCGATGCCTTTGCCTGCGGCGCTGCCTTGCGCTCCGTAACCGATTGGGCCCATTACAACCACGAATACACGAGCAATATTTTGAATTATCCCACAACCGACCCGGAAGCCTACAGGAAAAGTTCTCCCATCTACTATGCCGAAGGCTTAAACAAGCCTTTATTGATGTTTCACGGAATGGTGGACGACAACGTACAATTCCAAGACATCGTGCGCTTGCAGCAACGGTTGATTGAATTGGGCAAAACCCGATGGGAATTGGCGGCCTATCCCGTGGAGGCCCATGGATTTAAGGAATCGTATTCCTGGTACGATGAATACCGTAGAATTTTTGAACTGTTTGAACACTATTTACCGAAAAAATAATGGAGCTAATCGAATTAACCACCGTTGAAGAAATGCTTACCACGTACGAGGTGTTGACGGAGCTTTATCCCTCTTTGGAAATAGAGGCCTATCGCAACGAGTTGATCTTCATGGTGCAGCACAATTATTCCCAAGTGGTGGTGAAAGAAAAAGAGGTCATTTTGGGAGTTTCAGGCGTTTGGATTGGCAATAAATTATGGTGCGGCAAGTATTTAGAAATCGATAACATCGTAGTTGCATCCAAAACTCGAAGCAAGGGGGTTGGAAAGTTGATGGTTGATTTTTTAGAGGAAAAAGCACGGGCTTTAGGATGTTCCATGATGGCCTTGGATTCCTACACCAGCAACTTCAAGGCGCATAAGTTTTTTTACAACCAAGGATTCGCTCCCAAAGGCTTTCATTTCATACATTTGCTTAACGAAGAAAAAATCCGATAAATGAGAAATAGAACCCGGCTCCTTGTTCCGGTGTTGATGATCCTTGCATTAACCTACGCATACGCCAAATACGAAAAAACAACCGGCAGCACGGATGCGAAGGTGCAATCCTTTGTCCTTCCCCCGGATTCACTGGATCCCTTGGGTTTAGAAATTCCTTTTATTTCAGATAAAACGCCGGTTATTCGGCACAAGGCGTATTCCTTTCAATACGCCGAATCGCACGAGCAAGCGTATTGGATTGCTTACGAATTAACCAAAACGGAGACGGAAAAAGCGTACGACCGCACGGACGATTTTATTCCAGACCCTTCGGTGACCTCAGGGTCAGCTACCCAAGCAGATTACGCGGGTTCGGGATACGACCGCGGTCATTTAGCGCCTGCAGCGGACATGGGTTGGTCGAAGCAGTCGATGGAAGAGTCCTTTTATTTCAGCAACATGAGCCCTCAAGCGCCCAGCTTCAACCGAGGCATTTGGAAACGCTTGGAGGAGCAGGTGAGGAGTTGGGCCATAGTGTACGACAGCATTTATGTGGTAACCGGACCTGTATTAAAAGCAGGATTGCCCACCATTGGTCCCAACAAGGTGAGCGTCCCCGAGTATTACTACAAGGTGCTCTTAGACAACACCGGAAAGGATAAAAAAGCCATTGGTTTTCTGATGGCTAACGTGGCAGGCAAAGGAACCTTGGAAACCTATGCGGTAACGGTGGATCGGGTAGAACAGGAGACGGGCATTGATTTTTTCAACAAACTGCCCGATGGCTTTGAGTCAAAAATAGAAAAGGAGCTATGCTTGCCGTGTTGGACTTGGACCATTACGAAACCGGCTGCAGGCGTTGCAGACGAATCGGAAGAGCCCAACGAGGAACCCCAAGGAGCTGCCGTGAAGAATCAATGCAGAGGGATGACGCAAGCGGGTACCCGTTGCAAACGCACGTCATCCGATGAAAGCGGATATTGCTACCAGCACAAACCTTGATGGGACTATTATAATCGCATAAACAGGTATCGGCATTTTAACGATGGAAGCGAATTAATCGTATTTTTGTATATATAATTTTGTTATAAACAATAAGACTAAAAAATGATTCTTTCGACTATTGAATTTGGTAAATTATGGAAAGATTTCTTTGAGGACTTTCTCCCAAGTAACAATTTGAATAAACTGTATGATTCATATTTACAGAGAGAAAATGATCTTGAGGATTATTTAGATATTTTTCGAGGAATTGATACTAGGCAGCTAAGAAATCAAAGTATAGCTAATCCTCATAAATTTGATGGAATACTTAAACATGGCTATTCTGTGAAATATATTCTGATTGCTGAAGCTGCACCTCCTGGAAATAACTATATATATACAAATGCAAGTGGTAGCTACATATTAGCAGCCCTGAAAGCATTTAATGTGCCCAATCCAGATAGATTAAATCCAATTCAAAAGTTAGTGGCATTGGCTCATAATGGGATTTTAATTCTTGATTTATTTCCATTTAATTTAGATTATAATTTAAAAATAAGAGGGGAGGGGCTGACACTGAGAGAGATTCTTATTGACAAGAACATAACTTCAGATTTTCTAATAAACACAAATATTATTTATTCCATTATTAATAGAGTCAATTCGTTAAGATGTCAAATTAATAATTTCCTAAACCACGATAAAATAAACACCGCTCTAATGGCCACACCAACTATAAATAATTATTTAGGTGCGCTAAACTTCTCAGGTTTTTTTAATTTCTCTGCATCACCAATTAATATTCAAAATGGCTTAAATTCTTTTAATTTCCATGTTTCAATTGATCATGCCCGAAAAAGGTATTCATGGCCACTGAATCCACATATGAGTATTATTAATTCTTTTGGAACCATCTACAATGTTGCGGCATTAACCACTTCGCCATTTTACACATCTAGTTGCAATAATGGAAGTGGCAGTCCACATGAAATTTTAATTAAAAACGCACTAAACCTATAATTTACTAGTTATAACAGCCAGTAAGCGCATACCAGAGGGTTGCACATACACGCAAAACGTTACGGGCAAGTTAAACAGATATAGCGGAAAAAAACAGGAAGTATTCTGAAAATCCAAACGAGCAGGAACAAAATATAAATTCAAAAGAAAATAAAAAAAATAATAAGTGAATATATGGAATATGGCTTAAAAAACAATTTTACATTTCTAAAAAGTAAAGATGATTACGTGTTCTCCTTCAATAAATTAAGTGAAATATCAAGGAGTTTTTTTGGAGATTTTCCTGATTATGATAAAATCGAAGAAACATTTACACAATGTCTCATCCCTCAAATTTTCTACCTTGGAATTGATAGTTTATTAAAGCATTCAGCAAGTAGTGTTTATAACTTATTTATAAAAATAAAAAGAGAGAATTTGATTAATTACAACGAAAAAAATCTAGAGCAAAATACGTTTGAAAGTTTTTTATTGAAAACAAAGGAAGTAAGCAATGAATTTGCTTATTTGAATTACTATAACGTATCAGGTCATGAAATTAGAAATCACGAAAATTTCCACAAAAATGTCCAACTCTATTTAGAACTTTGTGGAATTTGGATTCGAGAAGGAGAAGAAGGCTGGTACGATGGACAATATGAATGGGGCATAGAATATAATGCGATACTTAATATAGTTTATCATTGCAATGAATTGGAAGAAGTTAATGAAGTTTACAAAACAGTTTGGTTGCATTGGACTGGATCTGTTCATGGATCATGGCTAGGGGAAGGTGAGCCTAAAGGTATTCTTCCAAAGGCAAAGATGATCTGGGATCATTTAGATCAATGGAAAGAAATGATGGTGAATTTAAGATAATAGATTTTACTAAAGGTATCCTTATAGTGAGGTCCTCCCAATTCTTAGGACATGTTAGAACTAGAGAATTCAGGTGTTGGAGTTGCCTAATTTTTCCGTAGACCCGATTAAGCTACATCACGAAAATACTCTTTTTTCACAGATGCCACAAATTGCTTGATTGATTTTTGATCAATAGCGCTGTGAATCCGTTGTTGATTATACCAAATTTCAATGTATTCAAA
>CANMUN010000045.1 GCA_947500875.1 Flavobacteriales bacterium
GGAATTAAGATGAAAGTGGATGGCGATTGGGTTATGGCTGAAGGAACGACCTTAGGTGCCGATAATGGAATAGGTGTCGCTGCAATTATGGCCTTGTTGGCTTCTAAAGATCTTGCCCACCCTGCTTTAGAGGCATTTTTCACCATCGATGAGGAAACTGGAATGACCGGAGCCAAACAAATGGACGGTTCCCTCTTACAAGGTAAAATATTATTGAACCTTGACACCGAAGACGACGATGAATTATCCATTGGATGCGCCGGTGGCATTGATACGAATACCAGCTATAAATACCAAGAAACTACCATTCATAGTGGATGGGAAGTGGTTAAAATTAAATTAAGAGGCCTATTGGGAGGACATTCGGGTATGGACATTGATAAAGGTCGCGGTAATGCCAATAAATGGATGGCGCGAATTTTATGGGAACTGCACCGAGAAAATCAGATGCAACTCATTTCCTTCGACGGGGGAAGTCTGCGAAATGCCATACCAAGAGAAGCTACGTGCCGTATTGCCGTTTCCGATAGTGAATCAGCTATTCAAAAATTGGAAAACTCGATCGCTCAACTTAAAGAAGAATACCTCAACCTAGAACCTGAACATCGTTTTGAAATCGAAACCGTTGTAAGCAGCGGCGACGCCTTGAACGACGAAGATTGCACAAAAATACTCAACGCACTGTGCTCCGTACATAACGGAGTGTTTCGAATGAGTCCCGATATCCCTCAATTGGTGGAAGCCTCAACAAGTCTTGCAAGAGTCGTGATCCAGGACGGATTGTTTACCACCCAATCGCTGCAACGAAGTTCGGTAGAAAGTACCAAAGCCGAAGTTAGCATGACCGTGAGAGCAGCCTTTGAAAACATGGGAGCAACGGTAGAGCAAGCGGGAGATTACCCAGGATGGCAACCTAACCGAAATTCGTCCATCCTTAAGGTGATGGAAAATTTATACACGGGCATGTTCCATGAAGCCCCTCACGTGAAAGCATGTCACGCCGGCTTGGAGTGCGGAATCTTAGGAAAACACCTTCCGGGAGTAGAAATGATATCCTTTGGCCCGAACATCCGAGCCGCGCACTCACCCGACGAGAAAGTTCAAATAACCTCCGTTCAGAAATTTTGGTCCTTCCTACTAGAAACCTTAAAAAACATTCCTAACAAAGCATAATGTCCCAATCCTTAAACACCATAGAAGAAGCTATTGAAGCGATCAAAAACGGACAAGTAATCATCGTAGTTGACGACGAAGACCGAGAAAATGAGGGCGACTTTCTAACCGCTGCGCGAAACGCTACTCCTGAGGTGGTGAATTTTATGGCGACCCATGGAAGAGGGCTTATATGTGCGCCGTTAAGCGAAGAACGGTGCGATGACCTCGGCTTGGAAATGATGGTGCGCAACAACTCTGCCGCCTATGAAACTCCGTTCACCGTGAGCATTGACTTAATCGGTCACGGATGCACCACCGGGATTTCCGCGAGCGATCGATCGAAAACCATTCTAGCGCTCATCGACCCGAAAACCCGTCCCGAAGAATTGGGGAAACCGGGTCATATTTTCCCCCTTAAAGCCAAAAAAGGAGGGGTTCTTCGACGAGCGGGCCACACCGAAGCGGCAGTTGATTTGTCGAGAATGGCGGGATTTGAAGAAGCTGGATTGATTGTCGAAATCCTCAACGAGGACGGTAGTATGGCCCGACTACCTCAGCTCATTGAAATTGCGAAACGGTTTGATTTAAAAATCATTTCCATTGAAGAACTCATCAAATACCGCATCGCGCACGAAACACATGTAGAGCGCATCGTTGACGTGCACATGCCCACCGTGAATGGAGCTTTTCAGTTGCACGCTTTCAAAGACAAAAACACCGATCAAGACCACTTGGTACTCGTTAAAGGCACATGGAGTAAAGACGAACCCGTGTTGGTCAGGGTGCATTCCTCCTGCCTAACTGGGGATATCTTTGGTTCATGCCGCTGCGATTGCGGACCTCAGCTGCATAAAGCGATGGAGATGATCGAACAAGAAGGAAAAGGGGTAATTGTTTACATGAACCAGGAAGGAAGGGGAATCGGTTTAGCCAACAAACTTAAAGCCTATAAGCTGCAAGAACAAGGACGTGATACCGTAGAAGCCAATCTAGAATTAGGATTCCAGGCAGATGAGCGGGATTATGGTGTTGGAGCACAAATGTTGCGGGAACTTGGCGTTTCCAAAATGCGATTGATGTCCAACAACCCTAAAAAGCGCACCGGACTCATCGGATATGGTTTAGAAATCGTCGAAAATGTTGCACTTGAAATTCAAGAAAATCAACACAATACGGCCTATTTAAAAACGAAACGCGATCGTATGGGTCACGATTTACACTTAGACGACCATGCTTGAGGTACAAAATATTACAAAAAGTTATGGAGAATTATCCATCCTCAAAGACATTTCATTTTCCATTAAAGAAGGTGAAATTGTTTCCATTGTAGGGTCATCCGGCGCAGGAAAAACCACCCTGCTGCAAATTTTAGGTACCCTTGATCAACCAACTACCGGTTCGTTCACTATTGATGGAACAAACCCATTTTTGCTGAATCAAAGAGAACTTGCGCGTTTTCGAAACAAAAGCATTGGATTTGTCTTTCAATTTCACCAGTTGCTTCCTGAATTTAACGCTTTGGAAAACGTGATGATACCAAGCCTCATTCAAGGATTATCGAAAAAAGACGCCAAAGAAAAAGCTTCCTACTTACTTCAGAAAGTTGGTCTGTCGGAACGGTTTTCACATCGACCCAATGAATTGTCGGGAGGAGAACAGCAACGGATCGCCGTATGCCGGGCCTTAGTAAACAGTCCAAAAGTTGTTTTTGCCGATGAACCTTCGGGCAATCTTGATTCTCGCAATGCGGAGGAATTGCATGAATTGTTTTTCCAGTTACGAACTGAGTTTAATCAAAGTTTTATCATCGTTACCCACAACACTCAATTAGCCGAACAGGCGGATCGCACCATCACCCTTCAAGACGGTCTTATCGTATGACGCTTCATGAGCGCAACGAATTCTTGCTATGGAAAGCAGCGCAATATGAAAATCCCAACTTCATAGAAAGCGATCCAATATCCATCCCACATCGATTTACGCGAAAAGAGGATGTAGAAATCGTTGGACTAATTATGGCGACAATCTCGTGGGGAAATCGAAAATCCATCATTAAAAGTGGCGAAAAACTTCTTTCCATTTTTGGCGAAAGTCCCCACGACTTCGTGATGCATTTCAACCACCAAAAACCTTTAAACTTCGTCCATAGGACTTTTTCCAGCCAAGACCTGCAGCATTTTTTATACGGGCTTCGCTGCATTTACGAAAAGGATGGTTTAGAAGCGTGTTTCGATAAACTCCCCTCTGAGGGGCATGAAATGCGCCTAATCAATTTTAGAACGGCGATGCTCAGTAAGCTCCAAGATCTACGGATCAAAAAGCACTTATCCAATCCTCTGTCGAATAGTGCTTGTAAACGTTTGAACATGTTCCTACGATGGATGGTGCGTTCGAATGCTAAAGGGGTAGATTTTGGACTGTGGAGTAACATTCCACAAAAGGAACTGAGGTTGCCGCTAGACGTACATACGGGCAATACTGCAAGACACCTTAACTTGCTAAGTCGAAAACAAAACGATTGGAAAAGCAGTGAAGAACTGTATCGTCAATGCGTGAACATTTGTCCAAAGGATCCGGGAAAATTAGACTTCGCGCTTTTCGGACTTGGCGCCATGGAAAAGTTTAATCAACCAAGTTTTCTTCTTTAAGGATTTTTTCAACTTCACGGGAAACGGAATCCTGTTTCGAAGCCAATACAGTACCTCCCACAAACTTCATTTCAGTTTCATCCCAATAGACCAATTTTTCGCATTGTTTGAATTGGTATCGCTTGTTTTTCCAGGTATAAATAACATGGTATTTTTCATTATATTGATCCAAGCGAAAACGCATGACGATGTCCGGATAATCCGAACCTTGTACTTTCCTTCGTTCGATGATATTTCCTTTGAATTTATTAACAGCAACCAATACTCCTTTTTCACGCTCAAAAATCAAGGTTCTCCTTATGGGAAATTTCGCCTCAGGATCAGCGAATGCTAATCCATTGATCAAAAGAATGAAAGCATCTTTCAGAGGCTTCGTTGGGTTCAATGGAATAAAATGAAAATACTTAGGCGAACATGCCCCCATTTCATTCCCTACTTTCGTCGTATCGCAAATCTTTAATTCTTTCAGCAGCGAAAATTCAACACCTTCACGAAAAGCATTCGACTTGAAGTCCACGTCAAACTTCTCTACCAACTGATCTGGCTCTTTATCCTTTTCTCTTTTCTTTCCTTTGCTCAGAGGTATAAAATAAACCATAGCCGTTATAACGAGAAGTGCCGTACCAATCATTAAGAATAGATTTCGACGTGAAGCATTTTCTTTCATAAATAGGTATTAAAAATATCGGCCGCAATACCGCGAGCAAGATCTAACGAATGCGGGTCAAGGTTCAATTCAATTTCACGTTCAACGCAAACGGAAATTAAGGTTTCAGTATTTAAATTTCCGGTTAAATCATCCTTAGCCATGGGACACCCTCCTTTTCCCAATAAAGCGGCATCAAAATTCAGGCATCCGGCCTCTATGCCAGCGTTTATAAGTTCTTTAGCATTGTGTGGCGCCGCATGCAAGTGAACTCCTATTTCTACGTTGGGTAATCGTTGGGTAGTCGTTGCATAAAGTTCGCTTAATTGCTCAGGAGTGGCACAACCAATCGTATCCGACAAAGCAAAATAGCGAATACCCATGGTTTCATGCAATTCTAAAGCATAATCAACCACCCTAGAACTTGACCAAGGGTCGCCGTAAGGGTTACCAAAACCCATGGATAAATAGACCAACAAGTTTTTGTGCGCCCCATGGGCCAAGTCTGCAATATTTTTCAAACGAATTTTTGATTCAGCAATTCCCGCATTGGTATTTCTTAATTGAAATTGTTCCGAAACCGAGAAAGGATATCCCAAAAAATCAATTTGTTCAAACTTTCCAGCTTGCTCAATACCTTTTTCATTGGCAACTATTGCAAGCAATTGAGTCTCGCCGCTTATCTTGAGGTGAGGAAGGACTTCTGAGGTATCCCTCAATTGGGGAATAGCTTTCGGAGAGACAAAACTCCCAAAATCCAAACGATGAAAACCGCAAGCTAATAACGCATTCAAATACGTAATTTTCAATTCCGTAGGAATAAAGGAATGAATCCCCTGCATTGCATCCCGCGGACATTCTGTTAGTCGAATTTTTCGATTAAGCACGGTTTAATAGTTCTTTTTTTATTTGTCGCAATAATCCCGGACCCTCGTAAATAAACCCCGTGTACAACTGAACAAGCGAAGCACCAGCATCCAATTTTTCTAAAGCATCTTGTGCTGAATGAATTCCACCAACACCAACAATGGGTATCGATCCTTTCAAGACCGAATGTAAATACCGAATAACCTCCGTAGATCTTTGTTTAAGGGGTATTCCAGATAAGCCTCCAGCGCCAATAGTTTCTATTTTCAAAGGTTGTTCCTTTAAATTCTCCCTTGATATAGTTGTATTCGTAGCAATTATCCCGTCCAATTTTAAAGTTAAAGCAATGGAAATTATATCGTCAAGCTGACTGTCGTTCAAATCTGGAGCAATTTTCAATAGAAGGGGCTTGGGGCTTCCCAATTTCACGTTCAATTCCTGAATCGCTTTTAACAATTCCAGCAAGGGTTCTTTATCCTGCAGGGCACGTAAATTCTCGGTGTTGGGGGATGAAACATTAATGGCAAAATAATCCACGTAGGGATAAAGCTCACAAAACACCGTTAAATAATCCTCCTTCGCTTTTTCGTTGGGGGTCCACTTGTTCTTACCAATGTTGCCTCCGACGATTAAATTACGCTGCTTATTTCTCTTTTTCAGACGTTCAACAACGGCAATAGAGCCATCGTTATTAAAGCCCATGCGATTAATAATTGCGCGATCCTTTTTTAAACGGAATAATCTTGGTTTCGGATTGCCTTCTTGAGGTAATGGAGTGACCGTACCGATTTCCACAAAGGAAAAACCCAATTTCCCCATTTCTTCAAAACTTGATGCATTTTTATCAAAACCCGCAGCCAAACCAATGGGATTGGAAAATGTTAGACCAAAAACAGTGACTGAGAGTTGTTTACTATCCTTCTTGGCGCAGAGCATGCCACGAAGAACTGGAATCTTGAGTAAAATCTTGATACAAGCAACCGAAAAATAATGGGCTTTTTCTGCGTCAAGAAAAAACAGGAAAAACCTCGCTAAGCGATAAAGCATGAATCAGCGAATTTTCGTGCCTGAAACCTTACTCTTTTTAGATTTAATGCGCTGACGTCCGTAGTCCTTATAGGTAATATTTTTCGCTAGGACAATATTAAGTCTATAATAGGAATCTCTTTGTTGATTATCCCCACGCTGATATCCTGGTCCAAACCAATTTTGACCAGGTGGCTGAGTTATTGCAGGATCGGAAGGATTCACAAAGTATTGAGCAATTGGGTCGGAATAATTTGCCGGATTTCCACAAATTGTAGATACGTCGTCCAAGTAATCGCTAAAAACCATGTTATAACTTGCCTCAAGACCTATCCTCCATTGTGCCCCCATTCCTAAACGAAACCCAAACCCCATAGGGGCTGTGAAGGCAATTGGAGAATACGGTTTACTTTGACCTTCAGTCATCAAAGGTCTCAAGGCATGCCAAGAACCGTCGGAATATTGACCTTTGGGATTGAAATAGGTGGCACCAATTCCTCCGAAAATGTAGTACTGTTGATTCCTTCGATTACCTCCTCGTTGACCGGGAAGGTTGTAAGTAGGGGAAAAACGCTCCACTGAAAATAAAATCACTTCCAAGCGCTGCTGCAATTCGAACAAAGAACTTCTAAAGTTCAAATTTCGTGCATTTCTAATCGGCTCTTCAGAAAACTTGTCATTTCCGCGCAACATTAAATAGCTCAACATCGAAGTTGTAGCAAACATTGGATGGAAACGATACCTGTAACCTACACCAGCGTTAAAACCAATGGATTCCCAATCCCAATCCTTTAAGGAGTAATCGTAGTCATCCACATTTGCACCGCCAAGATCCCCTAGAAATTGAGTTGCACCAACGTTAAACAACAATTCCCGTTTGTTAAGGGACCAATTTTTCTGCGTATTGAAATTGATTCTTTGAGCATGGGTTGAATACATCCCAAAAATCAACAGCGAAATAAAAACAATGCGTTTCATGACGCTAATATAACAAAAAAGTAAATAGACTTTATAAATTCGAAATTAAAATAGTGATTACCAACACCGAAGAAATGCCAATAGCCCCATAAAACCAGGGGCTATTAAACGAATATTTCTTAGGTACTTTACTTAAAATTGCTTCAAAATTTTGACGATTTTTTATGGCTTCTTTTGAAGGGGTTACTCGGTCAATTAAACATTTTATCATACCTGTTATTTTTGATGGTTATGTTTTGTGTACAGTTCTTTAAGTTTAATCAAAGCCCTGAAAGTTTTTACTTTGGCATTGTTTTCGGTCAATTCTAAAATTTCTCCCATTTCTTTGAAAGAACGCTTTTCGAAGAAACGCATTTCAATGAGTTGCAGTTGCTTGTCTTTCATCAGTGGAAGTACTTTCAGTAAAATTTCCCGTTGATGTTCGTTTTCATCGATGTTGAATTCTTCCATCACCACGCCTAACTGCATGGAATCGATGCTCACGGTACGTTGCGCTTTTTTATCCCTAAAAGATTGGTTTAATTCGCTTTTAGCAATGCGATATAACCAAGAAGAAAAGGGTAAGCCGCGATGCTCATAACGGTTTAGATACGTCAAGGCTTTAACGAAAACACACGACGTAATGTCGTAGGCTATTTCCTCTTCCTCAACTCGTTTGAAAATGTATAGAAAAATGCGCTCATGATAGAATTTGTAGAGCGGAGCAAAATGAGCAGGGTTCCTTTTAGCGCGATCAATTTGCGCAACTTCATCAAACAATGGATGATCCTTGGAGATTTGGAGAGAAGCAGACATACACTTAGAATTTAAGGGTTAAACAAACAGGCTTGCAGTCCTGATATTTTACCTAACGCAATAAAGTTCTTTTGGTAACAAAAAAAAATTAAAAAGTAATCCTGAGTTGAATTACCAAGTCGGATTTACGGCTGCCATTAATCTGCTCGGCGCCAGAGCTCACCTGAAAACGATTGTTGTACAGGAAATATCCATAACGTACCCATAAATCGCAATGCCTTAAAAATGAATACCTTAATAAGATGTATGCGCGGCTACCTTGATAGTAATAGGCCGGTACGGCAAAAACATATAAGGCATTATTTTCAAAGGAATAAATGCGCGTATCATAACCATCCGTATCAAAAAGGGCATACCGAAGCGCTAAATCAATCGGAGAGCTTTTAGGTTTCCATAATAAATCTTGAGTCACCATCATTCCTTTTTGGAATCCTTTACTTTGGCTGTTAATGGTAAGTAGTTCGATGCGGGACTTATAGGTAAAGGCCTCACTGATAACGTAGGACAAATTCAAGCGATAATTTCGCTGGGTGTAGGGTTCAATGGGAGTAACCGCTCCTTCATACAACGAACTATTGCGCTCACGAAGTTGTTGCCGAAAGCGAAAATACACCTCGAAAATTTTATTAGGCTTATAAGTTGGTTGAACTAAAAATTCATGTCCGCGACTCGGACCATCAACTCCGTATTTCATCCAAGGAAACTTGAACAAATCCACATATCCATTCATGCTCCACTTGGAGTTGAACTTCATCTTTATTCCGCCATAGAGTCCTCGTTCGTTTTGAGTATTACTCCCCTCCGAAAATCCTGCGTTGTAAAACGAAAAATAATCCCTTTGATAATCCCGATAGACCAAGCCAAAACTCACTTTCGAATCCAAAGAAATCAGGGCTCCGTGCATCATGGCCCATCCGGAACTCAATCCACTCAACGAATCGTTGATTGCTTTTGCAACTTCACCAAATAAACTGACATTTTTAAAATTGAAGGAGTAATCCGTGGAAAAGTTGAGGTGATGTTGCCCCCTAAAATCATACTGGTTATAGAGCTTAACATCTTTTACAAAAGGTTTATCATACCCTTGATATACGCCCGATGCTCCGATGCGAAAAAGGCCCTTATGATAATTCAAATTAGCTCCTGCAATGTTCTCTCTCAAGGCATTTCTTCGGGCTATTTCGAGGTTAGTCCTGTGCAGTCCGGACAAATCCAGGGTCGATATGAACTCCAAATCATCCAAGGTCGAGTCAGCAATCCCCGCTGCATCCACGCGCTTACTTGACGCGAATAACAACAGCCCGAAATTCTTATATCCTAAATCGATGGCCGCCCCTCGCATAAAGCGGTTTTCATCCACCGAGGTATAGGCCCTTAATGGAATTGCAGTTCTTTTCGAAGTTGCAATATCAGCGGTTTTTCCAAAAGCATAACTGGACCAAAAACCAACGCCTTGTCCAATCTGAACTTGATAATCTCCCAAGGCTACGCCCCGAACGTATTTCCCACCCTTAAAAAACACATGCGCTGAATAGAAATCGAATCCGTTCTTCTGTGAGCCACGAAAAAACTCTTCTCCGGGATCTTTTTCTGCCGTGAATCCAACGCTTATGTTGGTCTTGTAGGTATACCTAAACCGAGTGTAATAACGATCGCTGTTTCCGTAATAATAATTGTTACTGCTTGCAAGCACACTGTCCGGTACTTTTTCATAACCAAGTTTCGGTTCAACCGTGGGTTGATACCTGAGAAACCATTCAAATTTACCTTGTCGTAGAGCCTCCTTAAAGGTAACATGAAGGTTATCGAGTTTGTCATCGACACGCACAAAGGGTCGAACCAATTCAATCGTCTCAAGGTCCCAAAAAGTTAAACTTTGCAATTCATAAAGCGTCATTAATTTTCCAAACAACTTTCGATGTCGAATTAAATCTGAAATCTGAAGGGTTGTCAGCAAGCCTAAATCTTCCAATTCCAATCCCTCCGTTTCGTTCAAATTGATGGGATGTTCGTAGAAGTAATTGAGCTGTTCAATGATATTGGTTAAATCAATGCTCTCGGATTGGAATCGTTCTGAAATGAACTCAATTCGTTGTTGAATGATTTCCGTTTTGTCCTGTGCCAAAAATCCAGGAACTGAAAAAAACAGTAGGCATAAGAATCCGAAAACCTGCCTCATTTTAAACGATACGTAAAAGAAACATTTGGAGACCAACCAATGTATTGATTGTAGGAAGAACCTAAATCGAGAAAGTACTGCTCTTTGTGACAATACCCCACTCCAGCATCCAGTTCAATAGGATTTGTGGAAAAACCGGATCGAAACGCCAAAGCTTTCATTGGTTGATATTCCAAACCTACTTTTCCTCTTAAGGGAAATTCAACATTCTTTTCTGCCTCCGCACATACCAAGAGTTTCTCGGAAAATCGATACGATGTTCCTAAACGCATGAGGGTGGTCAAACGGTCCTCTTGATACGAACTTAATTGGGTTCTCGAAAAATTATACACGGAAAATCCCACGTTCCATCCTTCCTTTATTTTCGCTAAAACTCCTAATTCACCCGTCGCTTTTAAGGTGTTGCCGTATCCCTGACCGATGCGCAGTTGATGCACGTTGATTTGCGTTCCTACAGAAATCAAATCGGTCAACGCTAAGCTGTACCCCACCCCGGATTTTATACTTCGAAACTGGGTATAACCGAACATTTGAGCGCCCACCGACAGGACCCCTTTCTTCAGGGGCAACGCCAAAGCGAACGATTGGGTTTGAAGTTCCTTGAGTAAAAAGCGGTTTTCGTAAGAAACACCAATACCCCATTGCTTTAACCTTGCATTAGCTGCTGGATTGTGGTGATAAGACCAAACATCTTCCAAGGTAACTGAAGCATCGCCCATAGCACGTGAACGTCCGCCTGCTGGAGCCCAACCTTGGGACCAAGCATTCCATTGAACCAATATAGCAAATAAGAACAGAAAAAAACGACGCGTACGCTTCATAATTCAGTGCATAGTTAAGGTTTTTTTTTCAAAAATCACCACACCCGACATGGTTACTTAACAAAAGAATAATGCATTAAAAGGACATATCAAACCTTAACTAGATTCAAAAATTCTCTTCTTCCCGACGTGCTTCAAGAATTATCAACTTTCGTTACCTTTGAACCCAAACTCGGTTATGGAGGCATGGATTGAACAACTTAAAAAAGAATACAAACGTCAAGATTTACCGGAGTTCTTCAATCAAATTGAAGGTATTTCGTATTCGTTTCTTGATCAAACCAAATCTCTTACGGCTTGGGAATCGCGATGCCTAAATACACAAAAAACGGCGACCTACGCATTCCATCATATAGAGGATCTACACAGTGCCCGCGCAAATCTTTTACACGATTTATCTCATGGTTGTGATGGTATCATGTTAACCTGGGATGAAACTCCAAACTTGGATCAATTGTTCAAAGACGTTCATTTTGAGTACCTTCAAACGATCGTTTGCTTGCCCCGAAAAGTCGATTTAACGCCCGTTTTACAATGGATGAACCGAAATCATCCCAACAATTTTCGCCTAGAAACTGGGATTAAGGAACTTCCGATTTCTCATCCTTCCGTAGGTTATGTCATTTCCGGTTTTGATGCTTATTCATCTGGCGCCAATGCATGGCAAGAGCTAGCTTATGTTTGCAATTTTTTAGAACCATTTTTAGCGAACAAATCTTCGCGAGAAGTTACTTTGGAAATGGGAATTGGTGAAAACCTGGTGGTGGAACTGGCAAAATTCAGAGCTTTGGATTGGTTGGTTCAGGCCATCTGTGAAAAGCAACAGCATTATCCAAGTATTAGAATCCGTTGTAAAACGGGATGGCGTAACAAAACATCGTATCACGTGAACGACAATCAAATACGTCAAACGGTAGAGGCCATGTGCGGCTTTATTTCGGGTGCACAAGAACTTTGCATTACTCCCTATGATTTTGCCTATGCAACATCTGCGGATTTTGTTGTTCGAAGAATGGCGCTCAACACCGTGCATATATTGGAAAATGAAGCCGAATTAAAGGATAAAAAATCCTATATCAATGGAAGTTTCATCGTTCAACATCATGCACATTGGCTTTGCGATAAAGTTTGGTCTGTGCTCAATTCCACCTCAAGTGAGAACTTTCAGCATCAGTTACAACAGGAAATTGAAAACACCAATCAACTTCGAAAACAGCAAATATCAATTTCAACCGAACCCATCAAAGAGGCCAACGATTTTAAGGAAATTTCAGGCGTTTTTGGAGGAATTGGGGTTTATTTTCAAAATCTTTAAGCATGAAACATTGGTCTGATTTTTTAACCCCGGAAAAAAACATCAACTCGACGCCAATTGGTTTTTCGGGCATTGCTCCTTTCAGAAGAGGACCTTACGCTTCCATGTACTCCATTCGTCCGTGGACCATACGTCAATATGCAGGATTTTCAACCGCCGAAGAATCCAATGCTTTCTATAAAAGAAATTTGGCAGCTGGACAAAAAGGATTATCCGTTGCTTTTGACCTACCAACGCACCGAGGTTACGATTCAGACCACCCTCGCGTTAAGGGAGATGTTGGAAAAGCGGGGGTTGCGATTGATTCCATAGAGGACATGAAACGGTTATTTGATGGAATTCCGCTTGGTGAAATGTCGGTTTCCATGACGATGAATGGGGCGGTAATACCCATTCTTGCTTTTTACATTGGTGCTGCACTTGAGCAAGGAGTAAAGTTGGAACAATTGGAAGGTACCATCCAAAACGACATCCTCAAAGAATTCATGGTGCGCAACACCTACATCTATCCTCCGGCTCCATCGATGCGGATTATTGCCGACATTTTTCAGTACACGGCCAAAAACATGCCCAAGTTCAACAGCATTTCCATCTCAGGGTACCACATGCATGAGGCAGGTGCAACAGCTGCGCAAGAACTGGCCTACACCTTAGCAGATGGACTCGAATATTTACGATCAGGAATCAAAGCGGGACTGAACATCGATGATTTTGCCCCGAGATTGAGTTTCTTTTGGGCGGTGGGCATGAATTTCCCGTTAGAGATATCAAAGCTTCGGGCGGGCAGAGTTCTATGGGCTGAAATTGTCGGGCAATTTTCTCCCAAAAACGAAAAATCCAAAATGCTGAGGGCTCATTGTCAAACTTCCGGTTGGTCTCTGACAGAACAAGACGCTTTCAATAATGTCACAAGAACAACGGTCGAGGCTTTAGCTGCGGTTTTAGGAGGAACTCAGTCCTTGCATACGAATTCCTTGGATGAAGCGATAGCATTACCTACCGATTTTTCTGCCGCCATTGCGCGAAATACTCAACTCATCATTCAAAAGGACACAGGAATCACCCAATACATTGATCCGTTTGGAGGCAGTTCGTTAATCGAAGACCTGACCGAAAAGCTCATTGACGAAGCTCGAATCCTGATTCAAGAAGTTGAAGAAACTGGAGGCATGGCACAAGCCATTCAATCAGGGTTACCCAAGCTTAAAATTGAAGAGGCGGCAGCCATAAAACAAGCAAAAATCGATGCTGAAGAATCCATTATAGTTGGGGTCAACCGTTTTGTTATTCAAGAAGAAAATGCCATCGATTTACTTGAGGTTGATCCCACCAAGGTCCTCAATCAGCAAACCTTGCAGTTGAATCAACTACGAAAGAGCCGTAATGAAGTGGAAGTACAACGATGCCTTATTAAGCTCGAAGAGGGAGCACGAAACGGTGGAAATCTACTGGAATTAGCCGTAGCATGTGCGTTAACTCGATGCACACTCGGTGAAATATCCACCTCCTTGGAAAAAGAATTCGGCAGGTATGAAGCTCAAATCAAAACCATTAGTGGAGTATATCAAACACATGCAATGAAAGACGAAACATTTATTGAGGCAAAAAAAATGTGTGAAGCGTTCACCGCATTGGAAGGCCGAAGACCTCGAATTCTTGTCGCTAAAATGGGACAAGACGGCCATGACCGAGGGGCTAAAATCATAGCCACCGCTTTCGCTGATTTAGGTTTTGACGTTGATTTAGGCCCCTTATTTCAAACACCTGAAGAAGTCGCCAAACAAGCGATAGAAAACGATGTGCATATTGTCGGCATTTCATCGCTAGCCGCCGGACATAAAACGTTGGTTCCTGCATTGATTAAGGCGTTAAATGAGGCAGGAAGAGAAGATATTTTGGTCATCGTTGGAGGGGTTATACCCAAGAATGATTATGAATTTTTGTTAACTCAGGGAGTCATGGGAATTTACGGTCCTGGCACCAAACTCTCAATTGCAGCTCAAGAAATATTGAACTTACTTATTAAAAGTCATGATTAAATTGTAACTTCGGCATTATTATTGGGACAGCTTAAAATAAATTTTACAACCATGAAACTAGGATTAACCCTCTTCTTTTTTGCTTTGTGCACCTTTTATTTTACTCAGGAGGAATTAAGTTTTACCGCAAACAAACGGCTCTTGGAACCCGCAGCATTAAAAAATGACAATTCGTTTGACTCCAAAGATTTGGTGGAGATCAGTTGTGTTGAGCCCAAATCCCTCAATCCTCAAGGCACCAAGAAATACCAATGGTCGATTAACGGCGCAACAGAAGCAGGTAAAGGCTGGATATTACCCAAAGGATTAACCACTACCAACGAAAAGTTAAAAGTTTATTTCGATAAAGTTGGGAACTATACCGTCTCATTGACCTTAGTTGTAACAGTTAAGAAAAAAGTTGGCGACGAAATAGAAGAAGAAGAAACGGAATATTCAGGAGAAACAGAAGACTTTATATCGGTGCGAAGTGTATTCCCCGAACTTGCAGCAATCTATGCCCAAAAACCAAAACCCGATTATGTGAAATTGGTAGAGCGAGCCTCAGAATACTCCGTTAAACCCAAATTTGCGAACGATCCTACCCCCCATCTTTTTCTAGCCAAAGGTTATCTAGGCTTGGTTAAAACGACCAACTCAGATCCAAGATTCGAATCCGCCATGGAAGAATGCATCACCAGTTTCAATACTGCTCGAGAACTCGACAAGAACGGAGTGATTTTCGATGACGAACATCAGCGCTTTTTGCTGGAATTAGAAACGTATATTTTCGATGAAAACATTAAAGACAATGTTAACACCGACCCAAAAATTGATCCCGATGGCTTCGATGTTTTGATGGAAAACATTGATTACTATAATCAAATTAGTTTCGCACCGATTACTTCGGTTTTCTTACAAGCATCAACGAAATACATGAAAAAGGATACGAAAGGAGCCAATTTAATTTGGAATACCGAAATCCCAAAGTTGAAAAAATACAAGGACTTGGATGTTGAAACCACTTACGGAAAGAAATTCGAAGATGAAAACGGAACAAAAATTGTTCTTTCTACCGTCGACCTTCAAATGCTTAAATTCGGTGTGATGCAGAGTGCCTCTCTCATGAAAACAAGGGATGGAAATTCAACGAAAGCCTGTGAGTTAATGAACATCGTTGCTCCCTGGTTGAGCGATCAAAGGGACTTTGTGCAATTCATAACGAAAGAGTTTAACAATTGCGGGGAATAATGTTAACATTGTTGCTTGGATAAGTTCTAAAGCAAACTGACCATCGTTGATTTCTTTTTGCCAATTTTATCTTGTGAAATTCCCTAAGATATTACGAAATAAGTACGCCGTTACTGCTTTGGTTTTTCTTGTTTACGTTCTTTTTTTGGACGATACAGATATTTTTACGGTGTATTCCAACATCAAAAAACGCGGCGATTTAATTGAACAAAACGAGTCCATCAAAGATAAGCTCGCGAGCAATCGCTTGGCCCTTAAACATCTGAACGAAATATATTATTTAGAGCATTATGCTCGGTCAAAGAAATTTTTCAAAGCCGAAAACGAGGAGATTTTTGTCATTATACCTAGCGACTCAGTTCAGGCTGAATGACCAAATTAAATAAGGGGAAATAATAACCTAAAATCTGAGTGTAATCAAAGCCCTTTTTGGCCATTACCATAGCACCTTCCTGACATAAGCCAACTCCGTGACCGTATCCTCTTCCCTTCAGAACTACCAGATTTTCCTCCATGGAAACTGAAAAAAACGAAGATTTTAAATCAAATTTTTCCCGTATGTCACGCATAGGAACTCCGTAACCCGGGTGAATAAAAAATGCTTTTCGATGGTTCAAAGGCGCATCGAACAATAATTGATAACTGATTGAATCCTCTACCGGAAAAGTATATTTTTCTACGAAGAAAGTCTTCCAATCCGTTGGGTCAATCTTCTTAATCCATCGCGCTTGTTTAGTTTTTACACAAAAAGTATCCAATACGGGATCTAAACCAGTGATGCGTTCATTCCATATGAAAGAAGGATCACAGGTCTCTCCTCCACAATTGGCACTAAAAAACGTTGGGGCAAAAGCACCATCCATGCCCGTAAGTACTTGGTGCTTGGTTTCTAGGACAGCGCTGTCAATGATCGAACTCCCATTCCTTTTATGAAGATAGGCTTGGCAATGGACTTGGTTGCAAAGATTGAAGCCCTCCTGTTCGTGCTTGGTTTTTGATTTAAGCGCAAACGTCCTGCTAATTACTGCCTGGACTTTATAGTATTCCTTTTTTTGACCTTCCCCACCTTCCGATTCAATAACTCCCTCTAAATACGTTTCTAAATCAACGTCATTGACCACCAACAGTCGGTCTAGTAAGGGTGTAATCTCAAAATCACCTTCAAATGCTCGAGGTTTAACTTGCGGTATAGATGCTGAAAGCTCAAGGAATTGTCCCGAATTGGTCGCTAAAACCTTCACGTTCTTAAAGCCGTTTCTACGAACGCCGCCAAAAACCAAATCCATTTTTCCTTTTTCGATCCAAATTACCTCCAGTGAATTGGTAGAATTCAAGGTACCAATAAATGCAGTGTCTGCAAGCACTAAATAGGGTGCAGAAGCATTGGAAAATTTAACCCTTAAGTATTTTTTTGTGGGGGCAATTCCTATTCTCAAATTTTGCGCACTGCAAAACCATGAAGCGTAGAGGCAAAAAAACAACAGTAGAAATCGGAACATAAAAGTAATACTGAAACTTGATCTAAAAAGTTTCAAGCATGCTCGCTGCAATTCTTTGACTAGCCCCTTGATTGCCCAACTCAACGATGAGGCGATCGTACCCTGCAATCATTGAATTTCGATAGCCATCGTCTTGAATCAGGCGATTTAATTCAGCACGAATCGTTCTTTCGTTGCAACGATGTTGTATTAATTCTTCGACCAACGGCTCATTCAGAATGAGATTTACCAAGGAAATGTACCTTATTTTAACCACTTGCCGAGCAATCCAATACGACAAGGTATTGCTCTTATAACACACCACTTGTGGGACACGGAACAAAGCTGTTTCCAAGGTTGCAGTTCCCGACGTAACCAAGGCGAACTGGGAACTTTGTAAAACTTCGTAAGTTTTACCAAAAACCAATTGAGCATTTCCCACATCAAATTCTTCAAAAATTTCAAGGGGAAGTTGATTGGAACAGGCAATGACTACCTGATACCCCTCCAGGTTTTTTACTGCAGCTAACATGATAGGCAGTTTTCGTCGAACTTCTTGTAACCTACTTCCCGGTAGCAACGCAACCGTGGGGTGGTTACTTGAAGCTAAGGAAAATCCCTGCTGTTTAAATCGGTGTATTTCATCTAAAAGAGGGTGCCCAAAATAAGACACTTTGTAGTTAAAACGAGCATAAAATGCTTTCTCAAAGGGTAAGATGCAGTACATAAAATCAACGTACCTTTTAACTTGTTTAATTCTTCCTTGTTTCCAAGCCCATAATTGAGGAGAAATGTAGTAGATGACGGTTATCCCTTGTTCCTTTGCCCATCGTGCCATGCGTAAATTAAATCCAGGAAAATCAACCAGTATAATTGCATCCGGTTTGAATTCCATTAACGATCTTTTACACTCTTTAAAGTTACTTAAAATCGTAAAAAGATGCTTCAAAACCTCAATAAACCCCATGAAGGATAATTCCTTAACATGCTTCAAAACGGGTACATTTTCGGCGATCAAACGGTCGCCTCCCCAGGCTTGAAATACAGTGTCTTGATCCATTTCTTTCCATTCTCGCACCAAATTTGCTGCATGTAAATCGCCGGAGGCTTCACCGCAGAGGATGAACACACGCTTTGCCATGTTTAGAAGTTAACGTAAATAGCAAAAGGCACTAAAACCAATACTGAAAAAATTACGCCTCTTGCTACAGTCCATCGTTCACGGTTCAAAAAGAAATAAAACCAAAACAGATTAGGAATGCAGGCCAAGGATAAATATTTGCTCATATAGACTGAATAATTCATGAATTGCTTCCAAAAATAAGCGAATTCATACGAATAGGCCAATGACATAATCCATAGTACAACGGGCAAGCAGAGGCACATCGTTACGAATCCCACCGCCATGCCGAACATCGTCTCTTTTAATTGATTCATAATTTCATGGATTTATATTGTTCAAAGGCCGTGTAGTTCGTTAAATCAAAATGCGTTGGAACAATGCTAATGTATCCGTTCACCAATGCATGTAAATCAGAATCCTCTTTCGGATTCACCTCTCCAAATTCACCCGTCAGCCAAAAATAGGGTCTACCAAATTGGTCTAAACGTCGATCAAAACGATCCGCCCAAAACGCATGAGCCTGAGTACAGAATTTAATCCCTTGAATTGCTGCATTTTTCACGTTTGGAATGTTAACATTGAAACAGGTATGCTTTGGAATTCCCGCTTCAAGAGCGTGCTCAATAATGGTTGAAATATAGGCTTCGTATTGCATAAAATCGGCATCATGAGCATAGTTAGCAAGCGAAAATCCAATCGAAGGCAAACCTTCCATAGCACCTTCAATAGCAGCTGACATCGTTCCGGAATAGAGCACATTGGTCGAGGAATTTTCCCCATGATTGATCCCCGAAAGTACCAAATCCGGCTTTTGACCTAAAATTTCATAAATGGCTAATTTTACACAATCTACAGGGGTTCCGGTTGTAGAATAAGCCTCTACCTCGCCAAACATTTCGACCCGGTTCATTCGAATAGGATCGTTTATGGTAATTGCATGCCCCATGCCCGATTGCGGTTTATCGGGAGCAACCACTACCACTCGTCCGGATTTGGATGCAATTTTTACCAAACTTTGGATGCCTTTCGCATTCACGCTGTCATCGTTTGTGACTAAAATCAATTTTTCATTTATTCCCATATCCTAGCAAATGTAAGGATAATTCTCGCGGTCTATGTATTTTTACGGTCTAATTAACGCTTAATGCAACTTCTTCTAAACCACCAAAAGTATGGTTTCTGCCATGCTCCCGTTTGCGCAGTTCGCCAAAGTACGTCCGACACTTCCGAAATGGTTACACAACTGGTATTTGGGGAAACCTTTGAAGTTTCAACACAGCAAAATCATTGGATAAGAATACAATCGCTCAGCGATGGATACGAAGGATTCGTTGATCGCAGGCACTTGATCGGACTTTCCGAAAAAGAAGTACAACGATGGCATGATCAGCGGAATATTAGCCTAACGTTTGTATCCATCATCGAGAGTTCTTGGGGAAATTTACACCTGCCAGCAGGTAGCTTTGTAGGCTCAGAGGAAGGATTCAACATTGGAC
>CANMUN010000046.1 GCA_947500875.1 Flavobacteriales bacterium
AGACCTCCGATTAGTACCCATGCTAGACCATTTTTCCATTCTGCTCCCGATCCTTTGGCAATGGCAATAGGAATCATTCCGAAGACCATCGCAATAGTCGTCATGAGAATAGGCCTCAACCTGGTTCGCACCGATTCGAGCAGGGCTTCATGGGTTTTTAGACCTTGGGCTTTTAGTTGATTGGTGAAATCTACAATTAAAATGGCATTCTTAGCCACGAGTCCCAAGAGCATTAGCATGCCTAACATCGTGAAAATTCCCATATTAGATGCTGTCAGGCTTAAAGCAAGAACTGCCCCCACGAGCGACACCACGATGGAAAACAATACAACGAATGGATAAATGAAGTTGTCGTAAAGCACAACCATAATAAGGTAAACCAAAATGATTCCAATACCCATGGCTGTTCCCAAAGAGCCCATGGATTCCTTTTGACGTTTTACTTCACCGCCCCATTTTAACTTAACGGAAGCATCCAAAGGATTCTTTTTAAGGTATGTTTCAATGTCCTGTGCAACATTTCCGGAGGCTCTACCAAGCACCCAGCACCTCAGTGTAGTATTATTCGCACGGTTTTTTCGTTCGAGCGATCCGTTCCCGTTTTCCATGCTTACCTTGGCAAATTCTTGCAATCGAACCATCTTGCCGTCGTTCGTGGAAAAAGCCATGGAGGAAAGGTCTTCCAAGTTCTTTCGGTCGTAGCGATCCACCATGACTCGAATCCCATACTCTTGACCCTTGTCGTCGTATTTTACATCATCGTTACCGCTCAGGGCGTTTTGGAGTTGCATGCCAACTACTGCGATAGGTAAGCCCAGTTGCCCCATTTTGTTTCGGTCCAGTTCTATGCGGATTTCTGGAGTTACGTCATCGGTGGAAATGTAGGCGTCTTTGGCTCCTTTTAACCCTTCCATGAAGTTCTTAAGCCTTCTGGCCTCACTTAGTAATATATCGTTATCATCCGAGGACAAGAATATCTCAATGGGTGCTTCTTCGGATTCGATCATTCCAATGTTCATCGCGCGCACTTCCACCCCGGGAAAACTGCTTTCAATTTTCTCCCGCACTTTTGTCATGTACTTGATGGTTGGGTATTTATCCTGCACCCCATCTTTCATCATAACGGTAATTTCGGATTTGCTTTCCGAGCCAAAGGTAGCGGCGCCCATGCCCGAACTAGGTCCACCAACATTCGAAAAAACCACTTCGTTGATTTCTTTTTGCTGGTTGAGCATGTCTTCGATTTTGAGGGTAATTCGGTTATTTTCTTCGATGGTAGTGCTCTTGTCAAATTTCAATTTGAGCATGAACTTCCCCTGATCTCCTTGGGCCACAAATTCTTGTCCAACGATTCCAAGCGCCATCGTACCAAAACTTGCAAAAAAGAGCACTACGATGGCCGTTCCCATAATCCATTTGTGGGCTAAAGACCATCGAACAAGTGATACATATTTTTCCGTGAATCGGGTTTGCAATTGTTCAAACCAATGCAAAAAGCGATAAAAAATGCCTTTCTTTTCCTCCAGTTTAACTTCCTTCGCCATGCGAGAAGCCAACCAAGGGGTGAGGGTAAAGCAAACAAATAAGGACATCAGGGTTGAAATCACAACAACAATCGAAAACTGCTCTAGAATATCGGAAATTACACCACTGATGAAAACGACAGGGGAGAAAACCACCACGTCCACCAGGGTAATTGCCAAGGCGGTAAAGCCAATCTCATTTCTTCCATCCAAGGCCGCTTGTCTTCTGTTTTTGCCCATTTGAAGGTGTCGATAAATGTTCTCGAGTACCACAATCGAGTCGTCCACCAAGATTCCGATAACCAAGGACATGGCCAGTAGCGTCATCAAGTTGAGTGTATAACCGAGCGCATACATGGCAATGAAAGTAGTAATCAATGAAGCGGGAATGGAAACAAGAACAATAAAAGCATTTCTTATGGTGTGTAAGAATAACAACATCACTAGTGCAACGAGGAAAATCGCTAATTCCAAGTCGTGCAGTACGGCATTTACCGATTCCATGGTAACGGTGGACGTGTCCGTAGCAACGGTAAATTTAACCCCTAGGTCTTGGTATTTTTCCTGAAGTTCGTCGAGTCTTTTCCGGGTTAGTTCAGACATCGTGACGGCATTGGCATCGCTTTGCTTTTTAATCCTCAGTCCAATTCCTTCCTGACCGTTAAGGCGGCACAAGGAGAGTTGGTCGGTATTACCGTCGCTCACATCTGCCACGTCTCCTAAACGCACTGGCGAGTTTCCATTCGAAAAGAGAATCATCTTTCGGATGTCTTCAACGGATTGAAATTTACCAGATAAACGAACGGTCATTTGTTCTTTATTGCTTTTCACTTTCCCGGTAGGAAACTCAACGTTGGAAGAGGCAATGGCTTGGTTTACATTGGCTAAGGTTAGACCGTATGATTTGAGTTTTTCTTTATCTACATTGACGCGAATTTCACGCTTTTCTCCACCAATTACTTGGATCTCTGCAACCCCGCTCACTTGTTTGATTTGCGGAAGGATTTGATCGTCCATGAGGGTCATAAAGTCCTTGCCATTTACCTTATCTGCAGTAGCAATTACCTGAAGAACCGGTGTTGCATTGGGTTCAATTTTTGCAAGAACGGGACGGCTGCTATTATCCGGTAGGGTAGCTTCAATCGCATTAATTTTTCGTTGAGCTTCTTGCAGCGCCAAGTTGATGTCTACTCCATCTTTGAATTCTAGTAAAACAATCGAAGCATTTTCTAAGGAAAAAGTGGTTACTTCTGAGAGGTTTTCAATGCCACTCAATCCGTCCTCAAGCGGTTTAGAAACCTGGGATTCTACGGTTGCCGGCGACGCTCCTGGATAGGTGGTGGTCACCGTCAAAACAGGGGGGGAAAAGTCCGGCATTAACTCATAGCTCAACTGCTGGTAGCATAACATGCCACCACCAATGAGGATGGTAAAAATGACGATGATAAAGGAGGGGCGCTTGATGGAGAGTTCGGTGAGTGTCATGTTACTGCGCGATTTTAACGTTTTTGTTATTTTTCAGGTTAATCTGCCCGCGCACGACCACTTGGTCGTTGGCGTTAAGGCCACCTCGGACTTCGAGTACGTCACCTTCCGATAAGCCGGTGGAGAATGAAACCAGTTGTGCTTTTCCTTGACGGATTACATATACTTGAGGGTTTTTCAAAGAACCTACGAGTGCTCTTCGTGGTATGGAAAGGCTGGTGATTTTTTGACTGCTTCGTAGGGTGGCAGATCCATACATACCTGCACGTAATTTTAATCCAGCATTTTTAACCGTAATTTGGACTTTAAAATTGTGGGATTTATCCGCTTGTACTGAAATGTTGGTGATTTTTCCTTCCAGCGTTTCGTTCAATTGATCGGTAGAAATTTCGATGTTTTGGTTCATCTTGAATTTTTGAATGTCTCGTTCTGGGATACTTACGGTAAGCTTGAGTTGTGAAATATCCGTGATTTCAACCACTGGAGACCCTGCACCAATAACGGAACCTAAATCCGTGAGCTTTTTGGTTATTACTCCCGAAAACGGTGCTTTAATGGTGGTTGAGGCGAGCTGTTTTTGCAATTGTTTTAATTGAATTTTCGATGCCTTAATTCCAAGCTTGGTCTTTTCTGCCTGAACCGCTGGAGCAGCATTTTGATTGGACAGTGTGGTGTAGCGGTCGTCGTCTTTTTCTTGACCTTCGAGATTTACCTCCAATGCTTCAATTTGCAATTGAATCATTTCATCGTCCAGTTTCGCGAGAACAGTTCCTTGGCTTACTTGGTCGCCTTCTTCTACATTGATGGAAATTACTTTTCCATTAGCTTCTGAACCAATCATATTTTGACGATACGGTTCAAAGGTTCCAAGGTAGGAGAATTGGTCTTGAAAAGTAAACCAACGAGGTTTTTCCACCTCTACAATTACCGGAGCATCCACGTCGGGGATGTAGATTTTTTCTTCAACGGACTTTTTATTCGAAATAAGACGGGTAACCGTTAGGGCTATTAATACAATGCCAATGGCAATTCCAGCGAGGAGACTTTTATTCATTTTCATGGGAGATTATTTGAGTTGGCTAATAGATTTTAAATACGTTAATTCAGCTTGACGTAATTGAAGATAGGCTCCAACAACGTTGGATTGTGCTTGTTGCAGACCGCTGTCAGCCTGCAGTAATTCGTTGGTGCTAATCGTTCCAGCCTTGAATTGCGCCTTGGTCGCTTCATAAACGCGCTCAGATAAGGTTAACTGTTCTTGATTCATTGCCAGGTTTGCCGTTTGCAGTTCTGCATCGCGTTTGGCATTGGCTGTGGCTAAATTCAGCTGTTGCGCCGCCAATATTTCTTGGTTTTGAATTTTCTCTTTGTTGTAGGCATTGACTTTTAATTTGTTTTGCTTTTCAAACCCATCAAATAGCGTCCATTCCAAGCGCAAGCCTAAAAATGCTGAGGGAATTCCCGTTCTAAAATTATTCTCAGGCTTCATGTTGTAATTGTAATTGTAGGCCCCATAAAAGGAAAGGGTCGGCAAGTAGGTCATGTACGTTCCTTTTCGTTCTTCCAAGTTCATTTGCTTCTGCAATTGAATTAGTTCAAGTTCAGGCCTTAGAGCATTGGTGGACTCCACGATGGTAGGGTTTGAGGTAATCTCGTCGTTGGCAATTTCAATTGTTTTATCGCTGGGTAAACCGACTAAGATGGCTAAAAGTTGTTGTAATTGAAGTCGCGTATTTTCCAATTTTAGGATTCCATTGGAAAGGTTGTTTCGGTTAATCTTGAGCTTATCAACTTCTGTAGGAATTACCAGTCCTTGAGCTACCATTAATTCCATATTTCGGATGAGCTCTACCATGTTGTTTTCATTCTTCTGAAGAAAGGCCATTTGTTGGTTGATGGCTTGTAAAGCAAAATAGGCATTGGATACCTGGTAATGTACTTCTTGAAAAGCTATTCTTTCTTGAATTTGAACGATTTGTGCATTGATGGCCAGTGCATTAAGTCCATAATTTAATTGAGGATTAAAGAGGAATTGGGTAAGTTGAACGGTATTGCTCAAGTTAATAGGTACTCCAAACTTTACTTCAGCAAAAGTTCCGGGAGGCCCACCAAAAAAATCGGCAGGTACAATTTGACCCGGTATGATGGCGTTGTAGCGGTAGTCACCTGAAGCGGTTATTTTAGGATATTGGCTGGCTAAAAATGCCTTTCGTTGGTTGACGTTTGAGGCGATTTCTAACCGAGCATTTTTTAAACTGACATTGGCTGTATCCGCCATTTTCAAGAGGTCGGTGAGGGAATAGGTCTGGCAGAATACCAGCGAAGGAAGCAAGGAAAAATACAGGAGAAATTTATGCATTGTTCGGAATTTGATCGTTCGGAAATAAGTAACCCAAGACCATGGATACGGCATGAGTTTTATGAGCGTTTAAATGAGCGGTGTACGTTGTCTCGTCGACACCATGAATAACTTTCATGAGCGGTCCAGCCATGAACGGATATTGGCAATTGGACATAATGAGTAAGGTTACTTGAACAATGTCCATGGAGCGCATTTCTCCTGAAGCTTGAAGTTTTTTAGCTTCGTCAAATACCCCAGATTCATTGACCATATGAAGTACCGGTAGAATCCCTTCAATGGCTTTGGGATTGCGGGCTAATTCGTTTAAAACGAAATTGGGAATGTCCGGGTGCTGAACTAAAAACTCGAATTCACGCTCAATCAGTAAGCGTATTTTTTCCCGAAAGGGTAATTCAGAACAAAATACCTGCACCATGGATTTCAGGAAATCTTGCATCACCGATTCAAAGATGATGGCGAACAATTTGCTTTTGGAGCGGAAATAATAGTTGACCAAGGCAACATTCATTCCGGCCTCCCGCGCAATCTCCCTTGAGGTGCAATTTGCAAAGCCTTTTTGGATAAAAACCGTAAGTGCGGCATCCTTTATTTTCTGTTCTGTTCCTTTAATCATGGGTTAAAGCGCTGCAAAGTTAAACAGTTGAATTAAACAATTGTTTAACTTTTTAAAAATAAATTAAAAAAGCCCGCAATTGCGAGCTTTACAGTCCAGTAGATTTGGATTTATTTTTTGCTTTTGTCCGACATCATCGCCTGAATTTGGCGCATGGTATTTTCCATTCCCTGCGGGGAACCATCGATGAAAATAGTGTTTCCGTTTCCGTATTCGGCGAAATTTTTAATGGCCTCGGTCCACATCGAGAAAAGGATCACATTGGTGTCCAAATTGGCCTGTTGCATTTGTTCTGCAGCTTCGGTCATACCTTTGGCTACTTCTTGACGGAACAAGGCAACTCCTTGACCGCGAAGCATTGCAGCTTCTTTTTCGGCCATTGCAGCAATTTTTATGGCGTTTCCTTCCGCTTCAGCTGCTTTGGTTTTGGTGATCAATAACGCTTGGCCTTCGTTTTCTGCGGCGGCTTTCAGGTTATTGGATGCTACCACCTTGCTCATGCTTTCCATGATAGCTTGGTCGAACGTGATGTCGTTGATTTGCAAATCGATGAGGTGGTAACCCCAAGTCTCTAGGGTGTGGTCGATTTGTCCTTTAACGCTTTCTACTAATTCGTGACGTAAACCCAAAATTTCGGCTTGTTTTTGACTTGCTACATAGGAACGAATGGAACCTTCGATGGTACGGATGAGCGCTTGCATTAAATCTTTGTTGCTAATGAATTTGAACGCCACCTTTTTGATGGTCTCTTCTTGTTCATCCATCACAGAATAAAGCAGCATGCTTTTGAAATAAACGTTTGCTTGATCAATGGTAACCGCTTGGAATTCCATTTCAATGCTTTGATTTTGCGAGGAAATTCTTTTGTAGACTTTTTCAAAAAATGGAATTTTCAAACGAAGTCCGGGCGCAGCTGCTCTTCGATACTTGCCAAAGAGGGTGATGACGGCTACCGTACCTTGGTTAACGGTGAATAATCCACTAAGAATAACAACGAGAATAAATCCGAGAACGTAAAGAATAGGCATAATTATGGGGTATTTAAGGTTTCATGATGGGTTTTTGCGCAGTTGCATCCGTGGGACGATTTGCAGCTAGCAAGGAACAATACACTGAAAATACAGACAATTAGAATTTTCATAATGATTTAATAAGGTTTTTGTCCCATATAATTTCCAGGAGGGTCGTAATTGCAAACGAAGAAAAAGGTGCCAGAAGCTCCCAAGGCACAGCCGCAACCTACGCGTTCTGTGTTTTTCCAAATTACTTGGGTGTAATGTCCTGATTTCGCCCAGTCGTTTCCGATGGCTTTGTATTTGAAGTACTTTTTTTCCTCGTTCCATAAAGAAACTCCCCTCGTAAAATCATCGGGTGCTGAACCAAACCACGAAATGTTTTCCCCAAAATCGTCCGGATCTCGGTGATGAATTCCATCATCTTCTTCAGCTAATTGAAGGGCCCATTCAGCGGCGTATTCCGCCAATTCATCGCTCCAAACGAGATCGGGAATGTTCAGCAATTGACGCTCTTTATTATGCTCCTTTAAAATAGAGGATCGTGTTGCGGTATCAATTACCATTAACTCTTGTCCGTAGGTTTGAACATGTAAAGATATAAGGGTAACAATTAATGTAAGAAACTTCATAACGCTCAAATGTAATCAAATTATTTAATGCTTGACATGAGATTTGTTACAAATAAAAATAAGAACTTTGCTACCATGCGTTTTCTATTTTTCACTGCCTTTTATTTCGTTAGCCAGTTTTCTTTAGGGCAGCATTCTTCTTTTGCCACAAAGCGTGGTAGCTTCTATTTCTATTGGGGTTGGAACCGATCGTATTATGCGCCTTCAACCTTGCGATTTCATGGTAATACCTACGATTTTCAATTATACGATGTTGTTGCTGTTGATCGACAATCCCCTTTTTCGGCATCCTTGTACCTAAACCCCAAAAAAATAACAGTGCCCCAATACAATGCGCGCATCGGATACTATTTCAAAAATGGCCTTCAGCTTTCCTTGGGGGTTGATCACATGAAATACGTAATGCTTCACGATCAACCGAGCACCATCAACGGTTATATCTACAATTCAGGCACAACCTATGACGGAGTATACACAGACCAAGACTTTGTTATATCGCAAGATTTTCTCAAATTCGAACATACCGACGGGTTGAACTACATCAACGCGGAACTCCGAAGATCCACGGTTCTTTTCCAAACCAAGTATTTTCAACCCATAATTCATTACGGAGGCGGTGTTGGTGGCATGTTACCTAAAACCAATACAACGCTCCTGTCGAATCCGCGCTACGACGCATTCCATTTAGCCGGCTATGGGGTGGATGGAGTCTTTGCGCTGCAATGTTTGTTTTTTAAATATTTCTTCATCCAAGGGGAGGCCAAAATGGGTTTCATACACATGCCCGATATTCGCACAACAATGAATCGAAGCGACCGCGCATCGCAAATGATATTATACACCCAATTCAATGTGAATTTTGGGTTGCGGTTTTCCTTGTTCAGCACACCTGAGCTCATTATTCCTGATACACAGTTTCCAACGAACATTTAGGTAACTCATTGGAAGTAAAGTTTCTTGAGTTACATGAATTTTTATTACTTTTACTACAAAAAAAGTAATATGAGAGGTTTAATTTTATGGTTGGTGATCATTAGTTTTCAAACTTTTGGTCAAGTAAATTTAGGTAAAGTGTATTTTCGCCACCCTCAATATTTGTTGTCGTTCGATAGGGTGCTCTATCCAAATAAGTCTTTGACTTTGGAGAACATTCGCTTTACTCAATACATGAAAGGGGTAAAGGTGTTGGATCGAGAATTACCCGTTCGCAGCATGCTAACCGAAGGAGCGTATGAATATTTTTTCTACGATGTTTTGGAAATGGTTGATCCAGCAGAGCCATCTGTTAGTGTAACCATGAACATTTCGCTTAATCAGGAATTGGACATAACCAGTGAATCATGTGGGGTTACTGTTTCTTTTGCGCTTACAGGAGAGGAGGTTGATCTATCGGCCATCTCAGGTAATTCGAACATCATCAAACGCGCTAAAAACGACCAAGTGGAAGAGGTGCGTATTACCAACGAGATTGACGTCGAAACGAATGAATGGACGGCTAAAGAAGAGGTGTTATCCACCCGACCCTTGAACAAAAACGAAGTCGCAGATATGCACGGTAACATTTACAATACCGTTAAAATAGGGGATCAAGTATGGATGTCTGAAAACCTGAGAACAACGGCATTCAACGACGGCACCGTGCTAACTGTGTTGAACGAAAAACAGTGGGCTAATACCTCGGGTCCTGGGTTAGTTGAAGAAAATTCAGAAGGCAATTTCTACAACTTTTACACCCTGCTATCGGATAAAAATATATGTCCTCAGGGGTTTAGAGTGCCCGATGAATTCGATATTGAAACCTTATATAACGAAATCACCCCTTACGACGAGCAAATTAAAATCAGCAGTTCAGGCGTGGTTAAACGCAAGGTTTATGCTCCGTTATTAGCACCCATTGTTATGCCGGTTTCCGCGGCCGCTCACCTCGCCTGGTGGGGAATTGGCACCGGTTTATCAGGGGCTGCAATTGGTACGGCCGCCGTTTTGGATGCGGCGTATTTACTTCCGTGGACCGCCTTGGATCTCTTGGTGGTAGGTCCTATTGCCGGTTGGTCAACGAAAAATAAAAAAAGGAAACACGCCTACCGTCAAGCCCTTTCCAATTCGGAATACGTGGATACCTTAGGATATTCCTTGAAAATCAGTCGAAAAGGCAAATGGTACAGAATGTCCATGATTCCTAAAGAAAAATGGGGAGAGTTTAAACTTGCTGAAGTCTCTGAGGATTCCACCACGGTCACAGAAATCAGCGACCCCCAAGTGCGGGCACGCATGCAACGTGATGTTGCAGATGCTGAGTATCATACAACTTACAAAGCTTTTCCTACCTTGAATTTTAAACCTTTTCTGTCGGCCTTTTTGTTCGACGATTTATTGTACAGCATGTCGGACTTATTTTACGTGAAATTAATGGCATTTACCCCCTGGAGGGAGGTGACCCCTGAGGATTATCCCAATTCACCATTTCGCACAAATAAGTTGAAAGGCATAAAAATGAATTATCAACCTGTACTAACCCAACTTTTGGCACAAGGCGAGGATGCCGAGTTCGCGGATCTTTATCGTTTTAGTTTGAATTTTGGCAACACCATTGGAGTGTCTGATTTAAGAAAATCTAAGGCGTTTCGCGCAGACCAATTCATTACAGGAATCAGCTACAACTTAAATGGAAGTCCTGGCGTTTGGGGATTGTATAAGAGAAGAATGGGACATGAGTTGTCGATCATGCAAGAGGCCTATAGCATGGATCAAGGGGATGAATTATACCGTTTATCCACACGAGTACGGTGCGTTTCTACGAATTCTTCCAACAAGTAAGTCGATTACTGCATCCAGGAACCCCCCACGGATAACACGTTGGGTAATTCGAGATAGCGCTCGTAGGTATCGGCTTTGATTCCTCCGGTTGGACAAAATCGCACTTCGGGAAATACTTGTCCGTAGGTTTTCAGTGCTTCGAGCCCTCCGAACAGGTGCGCGGGAAAGAACTTGAACGTGTCCCATCCAAGTTGCAGACCGCTTATAATTTCGCTAGGTGTTGCTACGCCAGGGATAAACGCAATCCCGGAAGATTCCAAAGCAGAGGATAAAGTAGGATTAATGCCTGGGCTAACCATGAAGTCAACGCCTAAAGCAGTCGCTTTTTCAATTTGCGCTACCGAAACCAAGGTACCAACCCCTATGTCCATGCGATCCCCAAAGGTTCTTTTTGCCTCGGCAATGGCCTCAAAAGAAACCGCTGTTCTTAGGGTGATTTCAATGCATTGAATGCCGTTCGAAGTTAGTTTTTCCAATTGCGGCACAACCTCCGATAGCTCGTGAAAGGTTACTACGGGGATTGTTGGATGCTTGCTTAAGACTGAGCGTATGTTATTCTGTTTCATGAGTTTGTGTAAAAATATGAAGTTCTTCGGAAAAAGGATCAATGAGGTTTTTCAAAGCAAGGATTAACGCTAAGGGCCCCTCAGCTCCGCAGTATTGAAAAAGACTCGTTACCCGTTCTTGGGGAAGGTCATTTGGGTACTTTTCGGCATATTTACGCCTTTCACGGGATAGTTGACTTTCCAGGTTTTGTTTTTCCTGTTTTTGCCATCGGGCTTTGTAATGTTCTATGGCGGCTTCCATGTTTTTAATTTGGGGTAAAGCCCATTTTTCAGCCTCTTGTCCAAAGGGTTGGCTCCCAGTTATTAGGAGTTTTTTTAAAGCGGTCAACCGCTGGTCTATATCTTCAAAAAAAGCATCTCGGTTCGAAGATACGCTTAAAATAGAATCTTCTTGCTCCTGGAAAGGACGAAAGGATGACTCGTTGTTTTCAAAGGAAGAACCTTTGAGTAGAAAGCCGCTAATGCGCGTTTTAAGCAAGGGAAAAGGCAGTCCTGCCGCTTGAAAGGTGGATTTAAGTTGCGACCAATAATTCAATTCACCGCTTCCTCCAAGGTAGCAAACATTGGGCAGTACCGTTTCTTGGTACAAGGGACGCATCAATACATTGGGTGAAAACCGCTCAGGATGCTTTTCCAGCTCCGTTAACATATTCTCCAAGGTCCAGCGCTGTTCTCCGACAACAAAATGACCTTCATCCGGCACAATGCGCTCGCGTTTTTGTGGACTCAGGTAAAACAGGTTGATAGGTCGAACATGGGCTTGCACCTTTTTTCCAGCATCGACCAACTCCGCATTGGTGGCGCTCACCGTTGTCATGACGAATTGCTCCTGGAGTTCTTTTCGTACCAGAGGTGAGAAGGCTTTTTTCAGCGTCGGGTCGTTCCCGTCGATCAGGATTACCCCAAATTTACCAAAGATCTTCGCTAGCATCTGGTGGTAGTGCTGGGCATAGTTGGTAGTGTTAATTTGAAAAAGTTCCGATAGCTCCAATGCACTTTTATCTTGGAAACACGCCAGGATTTCGTCATAGCAAGGCTTCAATTGCGCGGTGGTCATCGAGCCCACAGGCCCTGTTTCATTGGGAACCCAAGTAAACGATTTATTGAACACGTGTACGTTCTGTACTTCTTCCAAATCGTGGTCTTCCGACGCAAGCCAAAACACCGGAAGAAAGGTATTTGCTGCCCCGGATTCGTTCATGGCTTCGCAAAGTTGAACCACGTGAAGTATTTTGAAAACGGTAAAAAGAGGGCCCAGTGCTAAGGGCAGTTGATGTCCTGTTGTTACCGTGACTGAACGAGGATCTAAGAGTTGATCTAGATTTTCAGGGATCGTTGAGCCCGCCTTGGTATATTGTGAAATTAACGCTTCGTACAAGGTTTGGCGCATCGCGGGATCGAAGGAAGCGCTGCGTTGGATTGCCTGGTTTTTCAGTGATTCTCGGTCCGCGATTCCGTTGGTGAAATGCGCTAGGGATTCCGGCGTCCAAGTTTCGAGGGTGGGACCAAAACCTGTTGCCTTCGATCGGGGCAAAAAGTTGCGGTTTAATTGCATCATGCCTGACCCAAGGATTGCAATTCTACAAATTTGGCATAGGCCCCGTTGAGGGAAATAAGGCTTTCGTGCGTTCCTTCTTCCAATACTTTTCCGTCTTGTAATACCAGAATCTTATCGGCTTTACGCACCGTGGACAAGCGATGTGCAATCACCACTGCTGTGCGATTCACCATCAAGCGGTCGAGGGCTTCTTGCACCAATTGTTCGGAGGCAGAATCTAAAGCGGAGGTCGCCTCATCGAGGATAAGAATCGCCGGGTTTTTTAGAATAGCGCGGGCAATGGCAATGCGTTGTTTTTGACCTCCCGAGAGCTGAATCCCGCGGTCACCCACTTGGGTTTGCATTCCTTCGGGAAAACTTTGAATGAACTCCCAGGCATTCGCTTGTTGTGCTGCTGAAGTGATCTCTTCCTGGGTGGCGGTTGGCTTACCAAAGCGAATGTTTTCATAAATGGTGTCTGCAAAAAGCATCACTTCCTGAGGAACAATGGCAAGATGTTTTCTCAAATGTTCCAAATCGAGTTCTTTGGCATCGATTCCGTCGAATTTTATCGCCCCTTCCGAAGGTTCATAATACCGTAGAAGCAGGGAAGCTAAGGTGGATTTTCCTGCCCCAGAACTTCCAACGATGGCCAGCGTTTGATTGGGTTCAATCATGAAATTTACCCCGTTCAATACCGAAACATCAGCCCTTTGAGGATAATGAAAATGCATGTTTTCCATGCTGATTTGTCCTCGAATGGGCGAAAAATCGTTACCGGAAACCAATTCCGGTTCCGTAGAACTTTGCATGATGTCTGCAAGGTTTTCAATGGCTCCTAGGGCTTTTTGCAGGTTGGCGTAGAGTTCAGGCAATGAACCAATGCTCGCACCCATCATGATGGTGAACAAGATGAATTGATAAAACCCTTCTTTGGCCAAGGTCGGGTTAGGTCCTTGCGTCATCATCATTCCTTGCCAAATAATGAATACGATCGCGCCGAAAAGGCAAAAAATGATAAAGGAAACAAACACGCCACGCCACAGGCCGCTGCGCACGTTTAGGTTACGCATTTCTTGGGTGGTTTTGCGAAAACGGTTTAGGTTGAATGCTTCATTGGTGTAGGCTTTTACGTTAGCAATTCCGCTGAGTGCTTCTTCAATGATGGAATTGGAGGAGGCCGTAAAGTCTTGCGCGTTTTTGCTCAGTTTTCGAATGTAGCGTCCAAAGAATACGGCGATGAGGGCCATCACGGGTACGGTTGCCACCATGATTAAGGACAATTTCCAGGAAATAAACACCAAGAAAATGATTCCACCTACTACGATGACAATTTGACGAAAAAACTCTGCAACCGTGGTGCGAAGCGTTTCTTGAATTTGGGTAATGTCCGACGCAATGCGGCTGGTGAGTTCGCCGACCTTATGGGTGTTGAAAAAATCCATCGGCATGTAAATCATGCGTTCGAAGGCCTTATTGCGTAAGTCGCGCAGTGCGTTCTCGGTAACGTTGTTGAAGAGCACCACGCGAAAGAAGGAAAACAAGGCTTGAACGCCAAACAAAATGAACAAAGCCAAAGCAATGCCGTTGACGGAGTTGTTGGATAGTGCTTTGCCAATGGAGTCTACCGAACTGCCTTGGGCATCTGCCCCAAGTAAACCGCCCATTAAATAAGGAAAAACCAATCCAGCTAAGGTGGACAAGACTAAAAAAATCCAACCAATGAAGTAGGCGAAGGCATAGGGTCGGAGATAGGAAAGTAAGAAACGCAACTTACCAGCAGATTTCTTTTTGGGAGCAACAAGGGGTTCCGAAGGTGCGTTCATGGTTCTTTACCTTGCAAAAATACAGTAACTTTAAGGAAGACTCGAATAATTTATTTTTTTTTATGTGGAGCCTTTGAAAAGCTGAAAAAAGACGTATATTTGCACTCCCTTTTCGGGCGATAAATACTAGGAAATATGAAAAGAACGTTTCAACCTTCGCAAAGAAAACGCAGAAATAAGCACGGTTTCAGAAGCCGTATGGCTACTAAAAACGGACGTCGAGTATTAGCGGCTCGCCGGAGAAAAGGACGTAAGAAACTAACCGTTTCCGACGAACCTCTGCACAAACGATAGATTGAATCCAATGATATCAAACCCTGGCCGATGTGTCAGGGTTTTTTTTGCACTTTTGTTTTAAATATAAGGCTATGAACCGATTAATTACGGTCTTGTTAATGGGGTTGATGCTGCCCAACAGTTGGGCTCAAGGCATATCCTTGCTTTCGGATTCTTCCAAAGCTTCTTTGACCCTTTCGGGTTTTGCGGATATGTACTTTGGTAAGCAACGCGGGAATGCCGCACAAAAGCCCTCGTTTTTCTACAATCACCGCGTCAATAATCAACTAAGAACCAACCTATTATTGCTCAAAGGGGAATTTCAACTCCCGAGAGTCCATGCAACTTTGGGCTTGATGACGGGGGATTATAGCCGCTACAATCTTGCGGCCGAACCGTTGTGGGCGCGTCCCTTGAACGAGGCTTTCGTTGGCGTAAAGCTATCTAAAAACCGAAGCCTCTGGTGGGATATTGGAGTGTACGGTTCGTATATTGGTATTGAATCTGCGGCATCCTCCGATTGTCCTACCTTGACACGAAGTTTAGTCGCTGAAAATTCACCGTACTATTTAAGCGGAACACGCCTTTTGTTCATCAGTAACAATAAAAAGCACGAGGCTGGTGTACACCTACTTAATGGTTGGCAACGTATTGGTTGGGACTCGAGCATAAAAAAACCAAGTATTGGGGGACATTACAAGGTTCATTTTTCGGAGGGTTTTTCGCTCATGTATGGAGCTTTTTACGGATCCATTTATCCAGACACCTTATCCATCGAGCGTTTTTACCAACACGTGAATTTGGCATGGAACCAGGGGAAATGGGAGCAATGGGGAACGGCCGACTTGGGGTTGGAAGCAGGCTATTTCTGGGGGGCGGCCCAATGGATGACGCGTTACACCTTCAACCAACATTGGAGTTTGTCTCAACGAATGGAGGTGTTCTACGATCCGGATAATCGATGTGCCCGTATTGGGGCGAATAAAGCCACGGTGTTGGGGAGTTTGACCCTCTGTCCAAGCTACCAATGGAAAGAACGCTTGGTGTTGCGCTTGGAACCGAAGTACCTAATAGCCACAGAAACCATTTTGAAAGGTTCAACCTGGAGTTGGCAGCTGAACGCGGGGATAGGGGTGAGGATTTAGTTATTTAATGCATATACATCGTTAGAAGGGCAGCCGAATTGTTTTCAGTTTTGGTGAAATCCAGTTAACGATTTAAGATGCACTTGTTGCCGCTTGGATATCTTCAAAGATGGAACTCAAAGCGGTACAGGCAGCATAGTACTGGTTATTCTCGCCTGTTAGAATTTTGATATTGGTGTACAAGGAAACCACGTTACCCCCTGTTTTTTGGCGAACAAGGTGGTGCAGGCTGTTGCTATTGCGGTTCCCAATGGTATTTTGTTCCAAGGTGAAATCGTACTCTAATCGCACCTTATTTGCCCCCCGATATTCAACATTATGCAAGTTTTTTTCAAGGATTTGCATTAATTCCGTTAAGTCCTTCTCCCTGTTAAGGGAAGTTTTGTCCTGTACAAATTCAGTGGAACCAGGGTCATTTCCGTATTCCACTACGTAGTCGGATCTTCCGGATGCCGCTGAAGAAAGAATAATAAAGTATGTTTGGCTGTCGAACGATTCAATGTCGGATAAAAATTCGGAGAGTGCGGGATTTAATGTTTGTGTCTCGCCTTGCAAATACCGTTCATAATCTTTCGAAGTATTTCCGCCAACAGGTGCTTGGTTAAGGTTCAAAATTAGGACTTCACGGGCGATATAATTGACGTTCAAACCAGCAGCAAGCGTATAAGCTAAATGAGAAATACCCCGCTCATTTTCACCTATAGCATTGATTAATACAAGGTTGCTTTCCTCGTTGAATTGACGAAACCCGTAAGAGCAATTGGTTTGGAAAGACTCTACAATTCGTATGTCTGAAAATGCATTTTCGGGTTTGGATTTCAACGCTCGGAATCGTAGATTCTTCGATTCTCGGATGGTTTCCATTATTTCTTGTTCGCTTAATAAGAACTTTACTTGTAAGAAATCCAAGGAGGCAAATCTAGGAAAAGCCGTAAATTTAAAATCTTTTCCTCCACCCGTTTTTTTTTCGAAATGCCTCGAAATGGAGCCTATCCGTTCATCAATAATTTGTTTGCGTCGTTTTTCTTCAAGTTGTTCAATAAAGGCCGAGGCAAGTAAACCCGCTGGGACCGCGAAAAGTGCAATACCTAAAAATCCATTAACCGTGGCAATAATTTTACCCATATCACTTATTGGCGTTATTTCCGCAATAGACCCATAGTCTCCGGTATATTTACCTATCGACCAAACGAAAACCTCAAGAATGTTATTAAAGGAACATTGGGCATAGGCACGCTCGTAATGGAACATTAAAGCGGAAAGGGTCAAGGAAAGTAACGTAACTCCCAATAAAGAAGTTAGGATATCCTCCTTTCGTGCATTGAAGGCATTCGAAATAACATTAAAGGAAGGGATGTAACGCGCCACGCGCCACAGTCTTAAAATCCGCAAGGCGCCTAAACCACCGAGCATAGGGAGTGAAAGCACATCGAGTAGGAGCGGGGTTAAACTTAAAACATCAATGATGCCGTAAAATGAAATCAAATAGGAGGTCCTTGCCGCAAATCCCAGAGAAGGTGCAAAAAGGATGCGCATCAGATATTCGGTGGTAAATAAAGCTATCACAAACCCTTCAAGAAAAGGGTTGCTTACCAGTATTCCTCCCGTCCCACTGCTCAAAATATAGTCGAAGGTGCTGATTAATATGGTAACAATAATGACCGAATTACCGATGATGCTGACTTGTGACCCCCAGAAATCGTCGTCAAGAACATCGACTGTAATGCGTTTGAAAAGACTTTCTGTCGATTGAATACGTGACGTGTTTTTGGAAGGCTGCGTAAAGGGTAGATTTAGGAACGACTTAATCAAATTCGATTTCATGAGGAACACTAGGTTGTTCAAAGCTACTTAAAATGGTAGAAAGAATCAATGTTTTAAGTACAAATGATCAATGCAGTAAGCTTGATGATTTACCCCCCTCCTCCCAAAAAGTCGTCCACCACGGTTTGATAACGGCTGGAATGGATTTGGTCTTTGAGGGTTTCGTAGATGGGTTGGTGCTTTTGGGTAGTCCACCCACCACTTTTCTTTTCCCTCATCAGTTGATCGTATTTCCGTTCGTAATCGGCAATTAATTGGGCGAATTGACGGCGGATGGTTTGATAAACTTGGGTAAAGTTGGGATTGTTTTTGAGTTCCTCGTACAACGCTGGGCGGTACGTTTTTGCCATCAGCAAATACTCTTTAATGAAGAAATCGAATTCGTAGAATGCATCGGCATTGCTCACAAATTGCGAAGGCCATTGCCAAGATACTTCGGATCCGTAAGCTTGAACAAAGAGCGGGTACAGGTCTGAAAGAACTTTGCTTCCATGGTAATACGCATTGAATTCATCCATCAGACCAATAACACCATTGCATTGGGTGGATTGCGTGGGTGGGGCAATAATGTATTCATCAAAGCGAAAGGTGCGTAAGGATGCGGGGATTTGTGAAACCAACAGATTGCTCGGAAACAAAGCTTGTTTGGGAAATTCAATGACAAGGCTCGTTGCTTCATTTAAATAAAATCCCTCGGCTTCAGTTACTTGTTTTAAAGGCACCCCTTTTTGGGCTTGCATGAACGGGATTTGACTGTCAAAAGCATGCGCTGTTTCATGTACGGTGGTTGAAATAGAGTTCAAGAAACTGGGAAGGTCCTTTAATTCGCAATATTTCAAATGGAGCATGGAAGACGACTGCGAACTGCCGCCGTACGAAATAGAATTGCCGTTGATTCGATATCCGTTAACAATTTCATACGAGCTTTTCGAGTAGGTAGCCAATTGGGTCATGACCCAATCGTTGGTGAGTTGAGCAAAATAAACGGAACGAGCAACAATAACAAGCGCCACGCTTAGTCCAAAACGGTTCATGGTGTTTCGATAAAAGGTTAGGTAGGGGTGGGCTTATGGTGTGCGAAACGGGACGTGGATTTTTGGTTACGGGATAGCATAAAATATCCCAATTATTACTTAAAGTAATTCCTGTAATTCGAGATAAACAGGCCAAATCTCTTTTTTTAAATATATTATTTGCTAAATGTATTATTAATCACGAATTTTGGGTAAATCTTGCTTATCGATATACCATGCTCGGTAAAATCATACTCAGTTACGAAATAAAGTCGTTAATCGGCGAAGGAGGTATGGGGGCTGTGTATTTTGCCCAGCATGTTCATGTTAATCGAAAAGTGGCAATCAAAGCATTATTGCCGCAATACTTAAAAAACCAAGAAATCCGCACCCGTTTTAAAAATGAAGCTTCGATGATGGCTCATTTAAAACACCCAAACATTGTCTCGATGTTGGATTATCATGAAGATGAGAGCGGAATGTATCTGATCATGGAATTAGTGGAAGGAAAGGGCCTAGACGATTACATCAGTCAGGAAACAGGGCCGATGCCCGAGGATAAAGCGATTCCGATCATTCGGCAAATACTGGAGGCATTCAGCTATGCCCATTCACAAAAAGTGGTTCAC
>CANMUN010000047.1 GCA_947500875.1 Flavobacteriales bacterium
GAACTTATTCTTTCGAAGGGTTTTACCTTGGGATTTGAGCGCAAGGACCCGTACGTGAATGACTTATCGGAATACCTTCGAAGGAACAAAACCAACAGTACACCGCAGGGGCAATTTGTGAACAAGATGTTATTTGCCGCCATGATCGAAGCTAGAAGTTGTGAACGCTTCAAAATTCTCTCCGAACAGTTGCCCGAAGAAGATCTGCGTTTATTCTATCGCTCTTTAATGGAAAGCGAAGCGCGGTGCTATACCACTTTTTTAAGTTTTGCCCGAAAATATGGACAAGGTGTTGACGTGGACCAATGCTGGAAAGAATTTTTAGCCTTTGAAGCGGATCTCATGACCAAATACGGAACTTCAGAAACCATCCACGGTTAGAAGTTGAAAAAAATTCCGCCGGAAATGGGACTCAGGGCAGGCCCTTTTCCAGGTCTAAATACGTCCATTAAACCGTATTGCACAAACAAACCGACATTTCCGTAGCCCATTTGGGCATATGCATTCGCAGAGAGCGAGTTAAAATTGAAATCGTCTTTGGTTTTGGCCTTCAGCGGTTTTCCATCATTTTCCCATTTCGTTTTCCAACTGGAGGCAATTCGAACCCCTCCGACCACTCCGAGGCTCAAATGCCAATTTTTATGTTCGGATTTATTGGAATTGAACTCCAGCAATAAGGGGATTTGCAAATAAGTTGAACGAAGGACGTTCTTTGTATAGTTTACGGCAACGTTATTCATAGCGTAAATGGAATCGGCGTTCGCGGATATGTCCACATTTTTCTCTAACCCGTAGCGATTCCATTGAAAACCAAGGCCTGTTGTTACTCCGATGAATTCTTGATAAATCGGAAACCTCTTATCCCATACGTTGAATTGCACATTCACACTTTTAGCATAATCCAGCACTAAAAAGGGAGCATCTGATTCGGAGAAAAACCGATCATTGGAATTCATAAAACTGTTCAAGCCAATTCCAAATCCGGCCCATGAAGCATGTTGATTTTTGAAAAATCCTTCGTCTTTTTCGTCTTTTAAACCGTAATCCTTGTCCTCCTCTCGATGAATTTGGTCATTTCGCTCGGACACGTCTTCATCGATAATAATCTTCCGTTGACTTTTATCGCCTTTCCTATCTTTTTCGATGACTACAATGCGTTTGTTGCCCATTTTAACCCTTACGGTGTCGGCAGGTTCTTCTAATGCAAGTACGGATTGATTCAAAATGGAATCGATGAAAACTTCTACTTGAACATCCTTAAAAACGCGTTCCATATCGGTTCCAATTCCATACATGGATTTCATATTAAGCTCAATTATCGAATCCATGGAATTAGGATCACTCGAAATTACGGTAGTATCACCGTTGTTAATGATAATTATTTTATGGGATTCGAGCGATTGGCCAAAAGTGAGAGCTGTGCAAAAAAGAACATAAAATAGGACATGTTTCATGGAGCTAATTTTTAAGGTTGGACGTTTGTGAACTAAAAAAGTTACGGTCATTTTTCTTTTTATTCCATTCCAATACGAATGGGCCGAGGTTAATTTCGGAAATGGTTCGTTCTTCATTACGTTTCCATTTAAATCCAAAAGTCTGATTGAACCATCTTGCTTCGCGTTGAAAAACGAGCGATTCGTCCTCTATTTTAAACACCCTTCTTGCTAAGCGCTCTTTTATCCAATCCTTCAATAGTTGTGATCGTTCTTTGATCTCTTCCGCCTGTATGTTAGAGGTTGCGACATCAGAGGAGGTATCCCTTGTTGGTGTAAATTGTGGAATGGACGCGTTAATCTCATCATCCGAAAATTCAAGTGGGTGCAAAATGCAATCCTTAACAGAGCTTATTTCAACTACACACGGTTGAGGTACCTGATGAAGGATGAACCGATACCCCTTTTCTCGAGTAGACAAATGCGCTTCGTTAAGATGTTTGGCTTTAGGAAGTTTATTGTTGACGGTTGCATTCTGTACCGACTTTCCGGGTTGCTTTGAAAGGGGTTTGTTGGCGGGAAAAAACAACAGCACTCCTATCAAAAAAACGGCTGCAGCAGCGGTGATTGACGGATATAACCACTTGTTCTTTTCTCTTTTGTATAACCCTTCCTTGCTTGGAAATAGTACTTCAGTTGGCGTCAAGTAAACCCGTTTAAAACCTTCGAAATGGGAATTCCATCGAGCACTTTTCATCGTTTGATTTTCAAGACAATCTTTTGCCTCTTGCGATAAAAGTCCTTCATGGTATGCAACAATTAAATCGGATTTAACCTCCTGTAAGATGGACTCGTGTTCAGGTATTCTTAAAAATTCTTTATCCGTTAAAGAAGCATCGTTATCATGATGGACACTTTCAAAGAGGGGAATCTCTACCTGATTTAACCTGCAAAACGTTAAAAAAGCTTGTTGATCTTCGGTTGGCAAGTTTCCGTCCATTAAATCCACGAACCAAACTTCAATCGGTTTATTCAGGTAATTCATAGGATTAATTCTGGATCAGTTAATAAACTTCGTAATTTTTGTCGTGCCCGGAAAATGTACACTTTAACCTGCTGTTCGTTTAGTTGAGTGATTTCACCAATTTCGGCATAGCTGTAGCCTTCATAATCCCTTAATAAAACCACATGGCGCTGAATTTCTGGCAATTTACTCACCGCATCATCCAGGGTTTGTTTTATATCAAATTCCTCCACTATCTGAACCGCAGGCAAAGTGCTTATTTGCTCTTGAAATGCTAAAACTAATTTATTCCTTCTCCCCCTATCAATCAAGGAACGGTTTACAATTTGAAATAAATACGCTTTGGCTTTACTATGATCAATTAGGTCCTTTTTAATCCACAATTTTTCAAAAGCATCTTGTACTAAATCTTTAGCAACTTCAGTATCCCGTGTGTTTTTCAAGGCAAATCGATAAATGCTATCTGCGAACTCGTCTACCCATCGATTATACTTGGCCTTACTCATCCCACGTATGACGAAAGGAATTGCGAAAAGTTACTAGTACAGTACTTTAATCGAGATCAAACGGTCTGAGGACAATTTGATGCAGCAATCCTCAAAAGAAGGGACGGAAAGCACGGGTTTTTTGTTGTTGGAAAAACCATACCCCTCCGTGGGAATACCGAAGAAATTCTTATCGCATTTGTTGTTGCTGTTTTCGTCGTGATAAATGCACACCCCGTATTTCTTTTCTGGAAGGTTGTGAAAGGTCGCCGTCACCTCGCTGCCCGAAGTTGCTTTTCGAATTTTACGGCAGGTACCCCCTACTGTTGCGTATTTGTCAGGGTCATCGAACAAACCAAACTCAATGTAGCCTTTGGTCCCTACAATACCGGTAACTTTTACGGTTAAATCAAATTCCTTTCGACTTGGTTCCAATGGACAAAACGACAGAAACGCGTACGATAACAACAGCAAAATAATGGAACGCATGTTAATCAGGAAGTTCTGTTTTGAATACCTTATCCCACCAAACAAAAATGGATGAATAGTTTCCGTCCAACAAGGAGTGGTGGTCGTCGTGGTGTTTGGTTTTTGAAATTAATGGAATTTTACTCAGCAAGGGAAGGTTTAAGTCGGAATGCAGGTGGATTTCCCTTAGGTTTCGGATGGCTCCAAAGATCAAAACGGTAAAAATGGAAATTGGCGAAATGAGGCCAACTACAACAAAACCTAATACGGGTCCAATAAAACCTAACATCCACTCCAAAGGATGGTTGTAAAGATACTCCAATGGAAAAGGAGGACTCGCTCGGTGGTGAATGGAATGAATTTTTACGAGTAAAAACTTGTTCACATGTAACAAGCGGTGGTAGAAATAAAAGAACACGTCCTCCACCAGGAAAATACCGAGTACCTGAAGGGCTAATACCAAACCACTGGACCAACTTTTTTCGAGCAAGGGAAAAATAAAATAGGAGCCAAAACCAGCAAGAAGGATTAACAGCGAGAAATTGAACAAGTAAAGGGGCATGCGTTTGAAAAAAATTCCTTTTTGGTATTTTTTATCTTGAATGCGGTACTTTTTAAGCCAATCCGTGTACAGTAAAACCAAGGAGTATAGCAGGCCAAAAAGGTTGTTGAATAAAAGTAAACCGACAATGGTAAGACTAAAGGTAAATGCTGTCATCTGAGCGCAAATAAATTGTACATTTTTGAATTTTCCAACCCTTCTTCTTGTTCCACTACCTGCCGTGTAAATCCGCGGTCGAGCAACAAATTTCTAACTTGTTCCAACCGGCCATTCTCGTCGTGAACTTCAATAACAAAGGACTTTATTTTCGACCAATTTTCATCTCCTATTCCCATCAAGGTATCCCATTCTGCGCCCTCGCAATCAATCTTCATTAGGTCAATACGGTCCAATGCGTGGGTCTTAATGACTTCGGATATCGTGGTTAATTTGCAGGTAACCTCATGGCGGCCTTTCACCAAATATCCTGCAATAAGGCCTGAAAATACGGTAGGAATCCAGCGCATCCAACGCATGCTTTCAGGAGGATTTTTCATGGTGCTTTTCACCGCTTCCTTGAAAGCCCCGGGATTGTTGTCCCATTGTTCAGGATGGGCAGTAGAAAGGGCAGGTGCGTTCGGAAAATAGGTAAAACTTGCCTCTCCAACGTTTGAAGAAACCCCTTCTTGAAACACGGTCATTCGGCCATCTCCGTGCAATGTGGCATTTGCTCGGAGTGCCTCGGCAATCTCCGGAATGGGTTCGAAACAAAAAACCCTTACATTTTCGGCTTTTTGCATCGCTCGCACGCCAAATACTCCCACATTAGCGCCCACATCAAAAACGACATTGGAGTCCTCGATTTGAATACCGTGCTGCAAATAACCTTCCACGTGATGATCCAACATACGGGCTTCAGGTTTTTTGATACAATGAATGGGTGTACCGTCGGATAGAGTGGTTTTCATGCCCTAAAAATACGCAAAAAATGCATCAAGACCTCAAATTCGAATGGATCTATGCCCTACCACAATAACTTTTGTGCCGTAGGCGCAAGCGCGGACAATTTGAGCATTGCATTGAGGTTCGGTAACGAAACAACCGTGGCTTCTTCCGATTCTACCATTACGTAAAATAAAAGCCTTAGAAACGTACTTTCCACCGTGAAAAACAATTCCTCGGTCGTAGGCGTTGTCATTAATGCCCTTCTCCAAACCATGCAATTTCATCGCAAGGCCTTTTTCCCCGACATAGGCCTTTCCTGTGGTAAATACACCGAGGCAACTTTTAAAGCTTTGTTGTTCGTTGCTGAATTTTGTTGCCCAAACCTCTCCGGAATTTTTCCCGTGTGCTACGCGGCAATGCAACCTAATTTTCCGATTTTTAATAAGCCAAAGCCTTTTTTTACTGGAGGGGAGTCTGAAATCCACTAAAATAACTTTTCCTTTGGCAGGAATACGTTGGCGTAAATCGGCAGGAAGTTCTTCCAAACCGGAAACTTCGCGTAATTGCGGTTCCTCTCCTACAAACTCCGGTCTGAAATGACGTTCGATGACCTTCCAAGATCGATTAACCGCTTTGAGATTCCATGCCGCGGAGGCACATAAAACGAAGGCCAACAAGGCCAAAACTAAATTCCGCATGGTTCCTAAACTTTAACTTTGGCGAAGGTTACGTTTATTGTTCAAGAAATGGATAACGGTAATCGGTCGGTGTTACAAACGTTTCTTTAATGGTACGAGCCGACACCCATCGCAGTAAATTCATAGCGGCACCGGCTTTGTCGTTGGTTCCGGAACCTCTTGCACCCCCGAAAGGTTGTTGTCCAACCACGGCTCCGGTGGGTTTATCGTTGATGTAAAAATTACCAGCTGCGTTTTCCAACAAACGGGTCGCCGTTTCAATCGCGTAACGGTCCTTGGCCATAATGGAGCCGGTTAAAGCGTAATCGGAGGTTTGATCTACCAAACGCAACGTCGCCTCATAAGCCTCGTCGTCGTAAAGGTACAAGGTCAACACCGGGCCGAATATTTCTTCCACCATGGTTCTAAAATGTGGATTAGTGGTAACAACCACGGTAGGCTCAATGAAATAACCTACTGAACCATCGTAATTTCCGCCAACCAGGATTTCAGCATTTGCTTGCGACTTGCAATAATCCAGGAATCCTGCGATTTTTTGAAAGGCTCGCTCATCGATCACGGCATTCACAAAGTTTGACGTATCGGCAGGAGTGCCCATGTTAAAAGAACTTACTTGGTCTACCAACGATTTTTTTACTGCTGGCCACAAAGATTTTGGAATATATCCCCTGGACGCTGCCGAGCATTTTTGTCCTTGAAATTCAAATGCTCCTCGGGCGAGGGCTGTTGCAACCTCTTCGGCATTGGCCGAAGGGTGAGCCACCACAAAATCCTTCCCGCCGGTTTCGCCCACAATTCTCGGATAACTTCTATACACGTCTAAATTGGATCCTATCGTTTTCCACAAGGCCTTGAAAACGGCGGTTGATCCCGTGAAATGCAACCCCGCGAATTCACGGTGGTTGAATACAACATCTCGAGCCGTAGGACCATCGACAGTGATCATATTGATGACGCCATCTGGAAGGCCGGCTTCTTTAAAGAGTTCCATGATTACTTGGGCTGAATACACTTGTGAAGCTGCCGGTTTCCACACCACTACATTGCCCATCATTGCCGGTGCTGCACATAAATTAGCGGCAATCGAGGTGAAATTAAAAGGGGTAACAGCGAAAACAAATCCCTCCAAGGGGCGGTATTCCAATCGGTTCCACATGCCGGGTAAAGACTCCGGTTGTTCGCGGTAAATTTGCGTCATATATTGCACGTTGAAGCGAAAAAAATCAATGAGTTCGCATGCTGCATCAATTTCTGCTTGAAAAACGTTTTTTGATTGCGCAAGCATGGTAGCGGCATTCATTCGGTTTCGGAAGGGGCCCGCCAACAGGTCTGCTGCCCGTAGAAAGATCGCCGCCCGGTCTTGCCAAGGGAGTTTTGACCAAGCGGAACGTGCACGCAAAGCTGCATCTATGGCGGCGGAAACATGTGAAGCATCGCCGTAATTAAAATAGCCGATCGTTTTTGCGTGTTCATGGGGCGGCGACATCCTTTTCTTTTGCTGGGTACGAACCTCTTCGCTGCCGATGTACATAGGGACATCGATGGGAGCATTTTGATACATCTTTTGATATTCAGCTAACAAGTTAGCCCGTTCCACGGAGCCTTTCGCGTAAGGCCGAACCGGTTCATTAACCGCTTTTGGAAGCGTAAATAGCGCATTTGACATGGTAGTATTTTTTACAAAGGTAAGCAGTCATCATCGATAATCAACGGGACTGATGTTGAATTACTTGTAAATTTGTGCATGCATTATCTCGGACAGCTACAGCTGGTCAACTACAAGAACCACGACTTTCTTACCCTTGAATTCAGTGCAAACGTGAATGCCATAGTCGGCAGAAATGGCGTTGGAAAAACCAACGTGCTCGATGCTGTGCATTATTTAAGCATGTGTAAATCTTACCTTAATCCGCTGGACAAGCAAAACATTCGCTTAAATCAGCCCTTTTTTAGCATCCAAGGACTATGGATTACCGAACAGCAGCAAGACCTTGTAGTTTGCTCAGTAAAAGCCGGAACAAAAAAAGTCGTCAAGCGAAACAAAGTTGCCTATGAAAAACTCTCGGATCATATCGGTTTGTTTCCAGTGGTTTTCATTTCACCCTACGACGGTGACTTAATTGCTGAAGGAAACGAATTTCGCAGGAAGTGGTTGGACGGAATCATTGCCCAAATCGATCGAAGGTACTTAGAGGATTTATTGCATTTTCAGCGCATTTTAGACCAGCGAAACGCTTTGCTTAAGAACATTTCTATTGGAAACGCTCAGAATGACGAATTAGCCATTTGGAACCCATCCTTTGAGGAAGTTGGTGACCGAATTTACCGAAGAAGGTTGGCATTTATCGAAGAGTTCATTCCCTTATTCCGAGCCAACTTTGAGCAAATCGGCAACGAGGAGGAAACTCCGGACATCCAGTACAAATCGGACTTTCAAAAAGGCGAATTTGCCCAACTATTAGCCCAGCATGAGCGAAGGGACTTAATGTTTCAGTATTCAACGGTTGGGCCTCAGAAAGACGAAATCGTATTCACGTTGAATGACCAACCGGTGAAGAAATTTGGTTCACAAGGTCAACAGAAATCCTTTGTTCTGGCGCTGCGGTTGGCGCAATACCACTACCTGCATCTGCATGCGGGTAAAAAGCCCGTATTGCTTTTGGACGACATTTTCGACAAGTTGGATAGCATTCGCGTTCAACGCCTGATGGACTTGGTAAGCAAAGACGTATTTGGTCAAGTTATAATTACCGATACCGAAAGCGAAAGGGTTAAAGCCATCTTGTCTACCGTTCTTAAGGATTTTCGTATTTTTGAATTACCGCTTGACGCATCATGAAGTTTAACCTTGAAGAATTCCGACGCAGCTCTGATAACCAACCTTTAAAAGAGGTGATGGAGCGCATGTTCAAAGTATACCAGTTGGAGGCCAAACTTCAAGAAGTGGATTTAATTCAAGCTTGGCCGGAATTAATGGGGCCCGCAGTAGCTCATCGAACGCAAAAGATTTTTTTAAAGGGAAGTGTTTTACATGTGCACATTGATTCCTCCGTTGCACGCGAAGAATTGGCGAAAGGAAAGCAGGTAATCATTGACCGTCTTAATGCTTATGCGGGAAAAACCTTGATCTCGGATATTTGGTTCTCTTAAATAAATGTTAACACTTTGTCGATTTTTGCAAATCGAAAGGGATACCTGTACTTTTGCAATATGAAAACTGCCGTTGTATGGTTGAGTATCGCGTTTTGTTGTTGCATGTCCATCCATGCGCAGTTAAAACCGATATACCAACAAGCAGACTACCCTTTTTGGTTGCATTTACCTTCGGACAGCATTTTAAAATCTTCGCCACCAGTCCTTATTTTTCTTCACGGTAAAAGTTTATCGGGAACGGATTTAAACCGGGTTAAGCGCTACGGTGTAATATCCGAAATCGAGAAAGGCAGAAGCATTCCAGCCATCGTGGTCGCTCCGCAAACCAATAACGGATGGGATCCAATCAAAGTTAAAAGTGTCTTGGATTTCGTAAAAAACACCTTTGCCGTAGATACCAACCGGGTATACGTTTGCGGAATGAGCATGGGCGGATATGGAACCTTGAATTTTGCCGGAAAATACCCAGAATTAGTCGCTGCGGCTGTAGCGTTGTGCGGAGGGGGAAATGTAAAGGACGGCTGCAATTTAGCAACGGTTCCACTTTGGATTCAGCATGGAGCATTGGACAATGCGGTGCCGATTTCAGAATCGGAAAAAATCGTAAAAGCTATTAAAAATTGTAACGGTGGTGAGAACCTCATTTACACGCGCTTACCTTCTGCCGACCACGGTGACCTTGAACGCATTTTTCGAACCGATGAGCTTTACAACTGGTTATTTCAATTCAGTAAAACGGTGCAGGAATAGCTTTTTTGCCATTCTTGCCATCGGCTTCACCAACCTTTACCACGTTTTTGGGCAACCCTTGGACTATGCAAGTCAGGATAATTGGCTGGTTTTACCCGAAAAGGTTCCCCGTTTTTTCCAGAACAAATCGTTGGATTCTACGTGGATATCCAAAGTCGATGTCTTTTACGTATACCCCACATTTTTACTCGATGATCACGATTTACGGTGGAACGCCCCTGCGAAGGATGATCAATTGCAAGAAGAAATCCTGTATAAAGCGGTTAAATATCAGGCCAGTGCTTGGTTGGAAGCCGGACGTTTGTTTGTGCCTTATTACCGTCAGGCGCACCTTCGCGCATACGACTCGCTGGAGGGCAGAGGGCGCGAAGCCCTGTTATTGGCGTATCAAGATGTTGCAGCGTCTTTTCGCCATTACCTGGAAAACTACCATCAAGGAAGGCCCATCATTCTTGCGGGACATAGTCAGGGAAGTACGCAAATCACCTTGTTACTTAAAGAGTTTTTCGATGGAAAACCCTTGGCGGACCGCCTCATAGCAGCCTATATTCCGGGGGTTGGAATCGACTCAAATGAATTCAAGCAAATTGCATTTATGACCCAGCCCTCAGAGTACGGAGGATTTGTAAGTTGGAATACGATGTATGAGAAACCTGACACCTTTCGATACCCGTATTGGTATCAAAACCGATATTGCATCAATCCGCTTAGCTGGGACCTATCCCCCGTAACATCGAAAATAGCACATCAAGGATTTTTATACAGCAATGGAAGAATCTATCGCCGTTGTTTCGACGCGACCCTTTGTCAAGGAGCGGTTTGCCTAACCCGTGCCAAGTGGCCCATCAACTGGCTTGCAAAGCGGTATGAAAGTCTGCACGTTGGGGATGTGAATCTCTTCTGGAAAGACATTCAATTGAACGCAAAAAAACGCATCAGCGCTTTCTTTTTGAACGAATCGCGGAATTGACCTCGGCCACATCCAACCAATACAGGAATTTGATGGAAAAGCTGTTAAAAAGCCCGGAATTGAACAAATCGTTCATGTTCTGAAAATAATCCGGAGAAATGTCCTTGACCGAACTGAACACGGAGCTTTTCCAAACCAAGCTTAATTCACTTCCTTGCTTGACCACCCAACGGTAGGCACAATCGATGGTGAGGGCATTGTAATTGAGGTTGTATGCAGAGTTCCCTTGAACGTCCAAACCAAGCGTTCCGTTCGGACTTAAACTACCATCGTCGTTGAGGGTAAAAAAAGCATGGTACTCCAGTACCGACCAATAATGGCGTGTTCTCAGAGAAAGGTTCATGCGGTTGGTAATGGTGTAATTGAATTCCAGAAACTGAGACAGATTGGTTCTATCGCGTTCTCCAAAAAGAATCCCATTCACATTATCCACCGGCGAGCTGAATTGCACGGCAAATCCACGATCATTCAACTGCTGTTCTAGTGACCATTCTGCCAGCAAAAGCATCTTTTTCGACAACCTTATTCGGGGAGAAAGGCTGAAACTCAAATTCTTCCATCGTGAATTCCTGCTAAACCCCACGTAGTAAAAATTGGCATCAATGGCCAAGGGCTTTTGGTAATTGGTGGAAATCCAGCCTCCTCCGCCGTACCATCGAGGAACAACAAAATAACTTCCCCAAGTTCTTGGTTCAAAATAGTCGTATTTATCGGTAAAGGCGGTGTAGGCGTTGATTCCAAAAGCATCGAAGGACTTGGTTAAAGCGAAAGCAGACCAATCCAGGTTGGATTCCGTATAAACATTGGGAGCGTATAATCGGTTGTAGCTCAGAGAAAGGTTGGTCGTCATCCGCACAAAGTTGCCTAAGGGTTTAAAACGTCGATAACCTGCACTAGCGGAAATAAGCCTTCGATTATTCACCGGATTGAACCCCAGATCGTTGTTGTCGTAACGGTCATCTTCTTCAAAATAATTGATAGAGTAGATCAAGTTTCCCCTTTGTTTACCGGCACTTAGGCCAAAATTATACCCAACCTCATCTTGTAAGGGTTTAATTTTCTGGGAAAGCGTCGCTTTTCCGTTAACGAAATAAAGGTTATCCTTAAGATTCACATTTGAATTCAGCGCGGTAACGTTGGCATCGTAAAAATTACCCTCCCGTAATACATTGGTATTGGTTAAGGTAACGGAGCTGTTCTGCCGTAAGTTTTGATCAAGAACGACCGTATTGTAATTGGTTAAAGGTGCGGCCAGGAACTCACGGGTTTGGTTGGTAACGGTATTGTAGGCAAAAACAGAAGAGGGGGCAGAAATGGCATTAAATACACCGATGCCCAAACCGCTTTTGGTTCTGCCAGAAAACTTGCTGGCATTGTACAATTGAGGCATGCCTTGTATTCCGGAAATCACCTCGTCCTCTTGCAGATTCGTTTTAAGCACTTCCCAAGGTGCCTGAACCCCAACGCGACGTGAATAAAAAATTCCGGACTTATTGAAAAGCTCCATGCCTTCAGTAAAAAACTGACGGTTTTCATTGAATTGAAGTTCAAAGGGCGACGTATTCAATACTTGGTTATCAAAAATCACTTGACCAAAATCGGGCACCAAGGTAACGTCCAAGGTAAAGGCTTCATTGATTCCGTACTTTACGTCCATTCCGCCAAAAAAGGAGCGAGCGTATTTGGTGGGGCTTTGCTGGTTTAGATAACTCGAAACATAGGGAATCAAACTCAACCGCAACGGAGGCTTAATGTGTTGAATGCCTTGCAATTTCCCGCTGGACACCAAGTAATTTTCGAAATCCGGATTGACCGGAAACCAAGAAGATTGCTCGCGTTTACGAGCAATTTGTCGTGTGAAATTAATGTTCCAATCTTGGATTTCTTTCTCCGCAAAACGCAAAGCCGAATAAGGAATTTTTAATTCTGCACACCATCCCTTGTCGTTCCATTTTACCGAACTTTCCCATACCAAGTTGAGTTGGTCATTGACGTCATTGGCGAGTACTTTTCCGTCCAATTGCACTCCTGTTGACGTAATTCCAAAATAAAAGCCGTTTTGACGGTCGTTGTACGTGTCCAAAAAAATGGAAAAAATATCCGCATTCGCATTGTAATCGTCTCGGATACAAAACACTTTTGAAATGGAATCTACGGGATCGTTACACTGAACCAAGAAATACAGCGCATTGTCATCGTATAGTACTTTAACTTCGGTAGGATTAGCAACCTTCTGTCCCGGAACAGGACGCGTCGTAGTAAATTCCTCTTTCGTTGCTTCTGCCTTACTCCAACTATCCTCTAAACCCTGCCCATCAATGGAAATCTTTTCGTTCATTCTGCAGGCATTCAACGAATATTGTGCAATACAAGGCAAGGGAAGGAGCAAAAGCAGAAAAAGGAGAGGTTTCATGCGGTGCAAAGGTAATAAACCTACCCCAAAGGCGTATCAATTTAAGGTAAAGGAGCTACCTTTGTGAAGTGGAAACCTTTGAACGCTTGAGAGAGCAACTTGTATTGTTGGAATGGCCCAACGTTTATTTTTTTAAGTTCATTGTTCCCAGCGATTCCGATAAAATTGCTCGCGTTACAGGAATGTTTGACGATCATTCAGAGATGACGTTGCATCCTTCGAAAAACGGGAAATATACAAGTGTAAGCGTAAAAATGGTGATGATGGACGCGGATTCCATCATTTCGGTTTACGTAAAGGCGGCTGAAATCGACGGTGTAATATCTCTTTAACTATGAATAGATTTTTTAACGAAGCTTTATGGATTGATTTTCTGAGCATAACCTTGGTTATTTTACTCACCATTATTTTATACCGTTTGTTGCTTCGGTTTTTGAGTAGAAAGCACGTCAACACCGAACAGTATTGTACGTTGTTCGATGTTGAAGACCAACCTGTTAAGGGAGAGATACCGTTTTATTTCTCCACGAAGATTCCTCGAAATGTGGAGTTTGTATTAGAATCCGCAGAGGGCAGGTGCGTTGCACATATCGCGAACCAAGCTTTTGAAACGGGGGGACATTTGTTAAAATTCGACAGTACTGCTTTGAACGATGGAACGTATTTCTACGTTCTTAAAACCGAAAACCAGGAAATTCGAAAAAAACTGGTGGTTAAAAATTAAGCGTCATCGCCTTTAACTTTTTTCTTGCCTTTCTTGGATCCAGGAGTTTTGATGCGTTTTTTCTTCGTGTTCAATTTCAGTTTTTCTTTTTTAAACTCGCCTTCTTTGCTCCCACCTACCGTCTCAAGACGAACAACCACTCCGATGCTATGCTGCAGGTAATCAGCTTTTCCAAAAAAATCTGAGGTTAAACCGATTTTTCCTGTCGATTGCAACTGTATTCCAAAAGCATTATTAAACCAGAAATTGATTCCTGCACCGACGTTCAGGTTGGGAAAAAATGAAGGGGCGAGCGTATCGTTACAGCGGTGCATTGTACCCCCCACTCCCATAATGATGTAGGGATCCAACAATCCTTTGCCTAACAAGGAATAGAACGAATATTTTAAATTCGCATCGGTTGAAAAACCAAACCCTTTAACGTTTGCCTGGTCGTTGACCATTCGTGTTCCTTTGTATCGAACAAAACCTAAGGCTAACTCAGCACTCCAGCCTTTGTAGAAGTAATAATCGGCCATGAGCCTGCTCGGGAAAACTTCCGCGTGCATTTGATCGAAGGCTGCGATATCTCCTGGATTTCCATCGTTGTCCCAAATGCTCCAACCCATTCCAAACATTAATTTATAGGGATTGGCATTGTTAACTGTCTTGTAGGCCTGTCCGAAGGTAAAAACAGGCAAAAAGAGGAAGATGAATAATGAGCGAATCATACGTTGCATACCGTTAGAATGGGAGGTTCAAAGTTAGTTACAAATTTCCGATACGGGCTTAAAAAAGTGCATGGAGTTCAAATTTCACGATTAATTAACGTGAAAAGACCTTATAATGAAGTAAAATCAAAATCTTTAGTTGATAAAAAGGATATTTTTGCATCGTGAAGAAGATGCTAAAATTGAGGTTGGATGATGAGGAGGCCGAAACCTTGGATGGAATTGGTATTTCCTCGAGTTTCAGCGATTACCGATTAGCTTGGACGCTTAACCATGCTTTTCAGTGGCGCTTTGAATTCCAAGAAAACCCGCTTGTTATCCCCTCGAAGAAATCCACAGAACAGCGCACTTACCATTACCACCATTTCACGGACGAGATGGAGAAAATGCAACTTTTCCTAATTAAAAATAAGCAGGGTGGAAAAGCTCTGTTCGATGAATACCCCCAATTCGATTTTGTACTGTTTTTTAAAAACAACCTTAGTTTCGATTTGGACCAACTTTTGCCATTGTTGCGAAATCTTGACCCTATATTTGCGGCCTACCGTTGCAAAAGCGATGATTTTGCAGTTGCCCCTTTTTTACATTTTGAATACGCTCATGAATAAAACAAAAATAGTGGCCACGATTGGCCCAAGCTCCACCAGCAAAGAGGTACTCCGAGAAATGTTCATCTCCGGACTCAACGTATGCAGGGTTAATTTCTCGCACGGGTCTTACGAACAACACGCTGCCGTAATTAAAACCGTTCGGGAACTGAACATCGAATTAAATGCTAATGTGGCGGTGCTCGCAGACCTTCAAGGCCCGAAAATCCGAACGGGTTTAATGGAAAACGATGGCGTTCACTTGGAAGTGGGCGCGCAATGTCAAATTGTAACCGATTCTGTATTGGGGAACGCCGATAAATTCTCCATCAACTATCAAGACCTACCTAAGGATGTGAATCCGGGAGAGCGCATACTTTTGGACGACGGTAAATTAGTCCTCCAAATCGAGAAAACGGACCGAAAAAACTGCATCGACTGTACGGTAATTCAAGGAGGAATTTTATCTTCGAAAAAAGGGGTAAACTTCCCAAACACCAAAATTTCATTGCCTTCCCTCACGGAGAAAGATAAATTGGATTTGGCTTTTGCGTTGGAACAACAAGTGGATTGGGTGGGTTTATCCTTCGTGCGAAGTGCCAGAGACATCATTGAACTAAAGCATCTGATTTCCCTTCAAGGAGGTAAAGCAAAAGTGATTGCAAAAATTGAGAAGCCCGAAGCCTTGGAGTGCATCGAAGACATCATCAGCGCAACGGATGGAGTCATGGTTGCCCGAGGTGACTTGGGAGTAGAAACTCCTTACCAAAGGGTCCCTGTAATTCAAAAAATGTTGATTGACCAATGCGTGGCGAACGCTAAACCGGTAATCGTTGCCACTCAAATGATGGAATCCATGATCAACAGCATGACTCCATCAAGGGCTGAAGTCAACGACGTCGCGAACGCAGTGTTGGACGGGGCCGATGCGGTGATGCTCTCGGGAGAAACTTCGGTGGGTAAATACCCTATCGAGGTAATTAAAACCATGTCAAGTATTATAGAGGAAATGGAGAAATCCCCGGAAGTTTACCATCGGGAGGTCATACCTGACCCAACGAACGAACGATTTATCACCGACTCCATTTGCTTCAATGCCTGCCGTTTGGCGCAGCGCATTCAAGCCAAGGCTATTATCACGATGTCTTTTTCAGGTTACACCGCATTTAAAGTTTCCTCTCAACGACCCGATAATGCCATTTATATTTTTACCAGCAACCGATCCATCCTTGCACAATTAAACCTTTTGTGGGGGGTAAAAGCCTTCTATTACGACAAACATATCAGTACCGATCACACCATAGCGGACATCAAATATTTATTGAAGTCGCAAGAATTCCTGAAAGAGGGTGATTTGGTCATTAACATCGCCTCCATGCCCATTGAAGATCGGGGCGGCTCTAATATGTTAAAACTTAGCTACGTGGACTAACATTTTTTAGAATTCATTGTTGCATTACGTTGTATATTTGCACCATAAAATTCTAATATGTCTGATTTCATAGCTCGCCACATCGGTCCTGAAAGCGCAGAAACCGCTGCAATGCTCCGTAAAATCGGGGTTTCTTCCGTTGCTGAACTCATCGATAAAACGATTCCTTCAGCCATTAGGTTGGGAAGAGAATTGAAGGTTGATGCTGGCATTAATGAAGCTGAATATTTGCAAAAAATCCAAGCCATAGGGGCTTTAAATCAAGTGAACAAGTCATTTATTGGCCTTGGGTATCATGAAACCTTGGTTCCTTCAGTGATTTTAAGAAATGTACTCGAAAATCCAGGATGGTATACCGCTTACACGCCTTACCAAGCGGAAATTGCCCAAGGTCGTTTGGAGGCGCTGTTGAATTTCCAAACGATGGTCATTGACCTCACGGGAATGGAAATTGCGAACGCGTCCTTGCTCGATGAGGGTACTTCTGCCGCAGAGGCCATGATCATGTTTTACAACTCAAGGTCTCGAGAGGATGTAAAACTTGGAAAAAATGTATTCCTCGTTCACCAAGCGATTTATCCTCAAACGTTAGATGTAGTAAAAGGCAGGGCCATCAATTTAGGAATAGAACTCCGTGAATTCACTTCGATTGACGAGGTCTCAACGGAAAGTTGTTTCGGCGCTTTGATGCAGTACCCTGACGCAAAAGGCCATGTTTCCAACCTTGAACAAACCATCGAAACCTGCAATCAAAAGGGTATTCAAACCGCCGTTTGCAGCGATTTGATGGCTTTGGCCTTATTGAAATCACCAGGATCCATGGGGGCGGATGTAGTATTGGGCAATTCGCAACGATTCGGTGTCCCGATGGGTTATGGAGGTCCACACGCTGCCTTCTTTGCATGCAAGGAATCTTACAAACGCACCATTCCAGGCAGAATCATTGGGGTTTCAAAGGACGCAGACGAAAACACAGCACTGCGCATGGCCTTACAGACACGTGAGCAACACATCAAGCGCGATAAAGCAACTTCGAATATTTGTACGGCCCAGGCCCTGTTAGCGGTCATGGCGGGCATGTACGCCGTGTACCATGGACCTCAAGGGATTCAAAAAATTGCCAACCACATTCATGGGCTTGCCTGTTCCATGGCGGAAGGTCTACTTCAAAAAGGCTACAACTTGCATACTATCGAATTGTTCGACACGGTTCACGTAAAAAACATCGACAGCGCTTCCATCGTGAAGGCAGCCCATGAGAAAGGCATGAATCTGTACGCCCCAGATGCCAACAGCGTGCAAATTACGTTTGGCGAACCGCATAGTTCTACGGATGTTGAAACGCTGCTTTCCTTGTTTACTGCTTTGGGTAATGGGTCCTCGGCTCAGGTTGGAATACCGGCCGATCTACGTAGAAGCGGTGAAATACTCACCCATCCAGTTTTCAGCACACATCATTCGGAATCCAAAATGATGCGATACTTAAAATCCTTGGAGAACAAAGATTTGTCCTTGGTCCACAGCATGATTCCTTTGGGGTCTTGTACCATGAAACTGAACGCAGCAAGTGAATTAATTCCCATTACGAATCCGAATTTTGCGAACATGCATCCCTTCGCTCCGAAAGAACAAGCCGCGGGCTATCATGCCTTCATGGAAGAACTGGCGAAAGATTTGTGCGAATGTACCGGTTTTGCGGGGGTTTCCTTGCAGCCCAACTCAGGAGCTCAAGGGGAATATGCAGGATTGATGGTGATTAAAGCATATCACGAAGCGAACGGCGATTTTCAACGTAAAAAAATCATCATTCCTTCGAGTGCCCATGGAACCAATCCCGCTTCCGCGGTGATGGCAGGTTTTGACGTAGTGGTAACGGGTTGCGATGAGAACGGGAACATTGATATTTCCGAACTGGCCAGTGTTGCCGATCAAATTGGAGATGAATTGGCCGGCATCATGGTCACCTATCCATCAACACACGGAGTGTACGAAGAAGGCATTCGAGAAATCACGTCGATCATTCATGCGCACGGAGGACAAGTATACATGGACGGCGCCAACATGAACGCACAAGTGGGACTTACTAACCCCGGAAACATTGGAGCGGACGTATGCCACTTGAACTTGCATAAAACCTTTGCCATCCCTCACGGCGGTGGTGGACCAGGAATGGGACCCATTGGTGTTGCAGCGCATTTAGTGCCGTTTTTACCCGGAAATCCCTTGCATACTACGGGAGGTCAACACGCCATCCACGCGATTTGTTCTGCGCCTTATGGAAGTGCCTTGATTTTATTGATTTCCTACGGGTACATCAAAATGCTCGGATTCCAAGGACTTCGCGAATCGACCGAAATGGCGATTGTTAACGCCAATTATATTGCGGCGTGTTTGAAAGAACATTACCCTATTCTCTACACAGGAACCCACGGAAATGTCGCTCATGAACTTATCCTGGACTGCCGTGAGTTCAAGAAAAATGCCGAGGTAGAAGTGGCGGATATTGCGAAACGCTTGATTGATTTTGGATTTCATGCGCCTACGGTTTCTTTCCCCGTTGCCGGAACGCTTATGATTGAACCAACGGAATCAGAAGATAAGGCGGAATTGGACCGTTTCGTTGAGGCCATGATTAAAATACGGCACGAAATTGCTGA
>CANMUN010000048.1 GCA_947500875.1 Flavobacteriales bacterium
TGTGATTGGCAACGGAGTTTTCCTTGCAGGAAACCCATTTGCCAACCTGAATTGGGGCAACGGACCGTATTTCTTGGAATTAGGGGTAGCCTTCACCAACCAGGTCAACCCTTTGGTGTACATGCCTTACGGTACCCAGCAAATGATGAGCGTTCCCTATGCCTTGTACGCCAAGTCTTCGGGGAATTTAGTAAATCAATGGAAATATGGCGCAGGAGTACCTGCAAGTAATCTAGGGCTGGTAGGTGATTATTACCTCGATACAGCCACTGGAAATGTGTACACGAAAACCAACGGCACTACATGGGTCTTAATCTCAAACATTACCGGCCCGCAAGGCTCGGCCGGCGCAGTGGGCCCCCAAGGTGTGGCAGGCGTAGCCGGCCTCCAAGGTCCGGCCGGCGTAGCAGGACCTCAGGGTCCAATTGGATTAACAGGTCCAGCGGGTCCAACAGGCGTAACGGGATTGACGGGTCCAGCAGGGGCAACCGGTCCTCAAGGACCAGCAGGTGCTACTGGCTTGACGGGTCCATCAGGCGTAGCCGGTCCTCAAGGTCCTGCTGGTGCAACAGGAGCTACGGGAGCTACGGGAGCTACGGGTGCAACCGGTCCCCAAGGTCCAGCAGGCGTAGCGGGTCCTCAGGGAATTCAAGGGGTACCGGGTCCTTCAGGAACCAATGGTACCAACGGTTTGAACGCAGCAACCCTCACTACGGTAGAACCTGCTGGAGCAAATTGTGCAACAGGGGGCGTAAAATTAGAATTTGGACCCGACGTAAATGGAAACGGTCTTTTAGATGCGGTAGAAATAGTTCCGGCACTTACGAAATACGTTTGCAATGGGGCAGTCGGTGTACAAGGACCAGCGGGTCCAGCAGGAGCTACAGGTTCTACGGGCGCTACTGGTCCTCAAGGTCCTGCGGGTCCAACAGGTGCTACAGGCTTGACCGGTCCAGCTGGCGCTACCGGTCCTCAAGGTCCGGCCGGCGTAGCGGGACCACAAGGTCCAATTGGTTTGACAGGTCCACAAGGAATTCAAGGGGCGGCTGGTCCTGCAGGACCGAATGGTACTAACGGAACGAACGGAACCGCTGTACTAAACGGAATTACCAACCCCATTGCAGGAACAGGCGTCAATGGAGATTTTTACATTAATACCGCAACCAATGAATTATTTGGACCTAAGGCTAACGGTGTATGGCCCACAGGTGTTTCCTTGGTTGGGCCACAAGGTATCCAGGGAGTTGCTGGACCGACAGGACCAGCAGGTGTAACGGGTGCAACCGGTCCTCAAGGCCCTCAGGGTCCAACAGGAGCTACAGGCTTGACCGGCGCAGCTGGTGCTACTGGAGCCACTGGTCCGCAAGGTCCAATTGGTTTGACTGGTCCGGCAGGAACGAATGGAACCAATGGCACCGCTGTTCTCAACGGAATTACCAATCCCGTTGCAGGAACAGGTGTTAATGGTGACTTTTACATTAATACGGCAACCAATGAATTATTTGGACCTAAGGCTAACGGCGTATGGCCAGCAGGTGTTTCGTTGGTTGGGCCACAGGGTCCTCAGGGAGCTACCGGGGCAACAGGTCCACAGGGAGCTACCGGCTTGACCGGCGCAGCTGGTGCTACTGGAGCCACTGGTCCGCAAGGTCCAATTGGTTTGACAGGTCCAGCAGGAACCAATGGCACGAACGGCACCGCTGTTCTCAACGGAATTACCAATCCCGTTGCAGGAACAGGGGTAAATGGTGACTTTTATATCAATACGGCAGCAAATACACTATTTGGCCCCAAAGCTAACGGTGCATGGCCCGCAGGTGTTTCGTTGGTTGGGCCACAAGGTCCTCAAGGAACTACCGGGGCAACAGGTCCACAGGGAGCTACCGGCTTGACCGGAGCAGCTGGTGCTACTGGTGCCACCGGACCGCAAGGTCCAATTGGTTTGACTGGTCCAGCAGGAACGAACGGAACCAATGGAACTGCTGTTCTCAACGGAATCAGCAACCCCGTTGTAGGAACAGGTACCAACGGTGATTTTTATATCAATACGGCAACCAACGAATTATTCGGACCTAAATCCAACGGCACATGGCCCGCAGGTGTTTCGTTGGTTGGACCCCAGGGAATTCAAGGAGCAACAGGTCCTCAGGGGCCTGCGGGTCCAACAGGTGCTACAGGCTTGACCGGCGCAGCTGGCGTAGCCGGTCCACAAGGTCCTCAAGGAACTACCGGGGCAACAGGTCCACAGGGAGCTACCGGAGCAGCTGGTGCTACTGGAGCCACTGGTCCGCAAGGTCCAATTGGTTTGACTGGTCCGGCAGGAACGAACGGAACGAATGGAACCAATGGAACTGCTGTTCTCAATGGAATCAGCAACCCCGTTGTAGGAACAGGTACCAACGGTGATTTTTATATCAATACGTCCACAAATACTTTATTCGGCCCCAAAGCCAACGGCACGTGGCCAGCAGGCGTTTCCTTGGTTGGACCACAGGGTCCTCAGGGAGCTACCGGGGCAACAGGTCCACAGGGAGCTACCGGCTTGACCGGTGCAGCGGGTTCCACGGGATCCACTGGTCCTCAAGGCCCAATTGGTTTGACCGGTCCAGCAGGAACGAACGGAACGAACGGAACCAATGGAACTGCTGTTCTCAACGGAATTACCAATCCCGTTACAGGAACAGGCGTAAATGGAGATTTTTACATCAATACCGCAACCAATGAATTGTTCGGTCCTAAAGCCAACGGAACATGGCCAGCAGGCGTTTCCTTGGTTGGACCACAAGGTCCACAAGGAATTCAGGGTCCAGCGGGTCCAACAGGTGCTACTGGCTTGACCGGAGCAGCTGGTGCTACTGGAGCCACTGGTCCTCAAGGTCCAATTGGTTTGACTGGTCCACAAGGCCCTCAGGGTCCGTCCGGATTGCTTACTAGTGGTTCTGTTGCAGGTAACACCCCTTATTGGAACGGTTCTAATTGGGTGGTAAACAATTCAAATATTTTTAACAATGGCGGAAATGTTGGGATTGGTACAAGTTCTCCAACAGAAAAACTACATGTACAAGGAGATTTGATAATTACGGATACCCTTCGAAATACTACAAACTCAGATTTAATTTTTAGTGCACCTGGTTCAGGAAAAATAAACGTAACGAATGAACGAATTTCCAAACTTGCCGATCCATCGGATACCTTAGATGCAGTGAATGCGCGCGTAATTCAATTCAATAAATTGAATTTTGGTGTAAGTGCAGGTTCAACCAATGCTTATACGTTAAATTTAAACCCTGCCCCATCGCAGTATATGGCCGGAATGGAAATTGCGTTTAAAGCAAATGCTGCAAATTCTGGAGGCACAACTTTAAATGTGAACGGATTAGGACCTAAGAATATATTTAAGTCAGTATCCACCGCATTATCTGCAAACGATATATTGAACGGACAAATTGTTAAAGTTATTTATGACGGAACCAATTTTCAAATAATGAATCCAAATAACGGAAACGGAGGAAACGGAGGAAACGCAGGCGCAGGAACTTCTCCGAATCTTGATAAGACTTTAATTTATTTAATAAGAGGATTCTAAATTTCACATATCCCATTTATGAAAACACTACTCTTTTTATTAAATTTCTTTTTAATGAATTTATTTTTTTCTCAAGGAAACTTGCAGTTTAATCAGGTTATTCTTTGGAAACTGAATTCACAATCATTGTATCCTGATAATAATCACTATTATAATGTTCAGGGAACTTTGACTGTTCCTCAGGGTAAGGTTTGGCGTATTGATGCAGCGAGTTATTATGGGGTAACGCCCTGGTGGGACTTAAGAATAGATAATTTTTTACTGTTCGCTAGAAAAACTGCTTCTGGTGGAGGATTGATATATCATCAAGATATTGAATTTCCAATTTGGCTTCCATCGGGAACCTATAATTACTTAGCAAGAATGTATTGTGCCTCATGTGGTATACAGATTTATGAAGGATCCTCAGTTAGTATCGTAGAATTTAATATTATTCCCTAATTAATAATATTATGAAACACCTTTTTACCCTTTGTCTTACTCTTTTCTTAGTCACTTGTTTTTCTCAAGGGAATTTGCAGTTTAATCAGGTAAAATTGGTTTCTACCCAAGAAACTGTTCCTGCTGGTAAAGTTTGGAGAGTTGATAGTTATGCGTATAACGGAGGCGCTGCATTTGCTGGAACCCCTTCCGGGGTTTATGGAATGGATGGATCGAACACAATTTCAGGGCTTAATTTAATTGGTAATTATATTATAAATGGACAAACAAACCAAATTCCTATTTCTTTTTCTCGGAATACCACTACTGGTTTAGTAAGTGTTGAACTAAATTTATTTCCTTTTTGGTTACCAACGGGTTCAACACTTGCTGCAGGAACAAATTTGAGACACTTGAGCGTAGTCGAATTTAATATAATCCCATAAATTGAATATTTTGAAAAATCTCATACTTGTTTTATTTATTTCAGCTGCTCGTCTGTACGATGCTCAAGGAAACTTGCAGTTTAATCAAGTGTATAATTATTCTGGCAACTTATCAAATTCAACCCCTGTATCGGGCATTAATTATAATAATAACCATGGTATGACGGCGTTAGTTGTTCCAAATAATAAAGTATGGAGAATCGAACGTTTATGGATTAATGGGGGGGGCACCATGTACATAAATAATTATGCGGCTGGATTTTCATCCTCCGGAACATTAGAAATTACAACTCCCATTTGGATGAAAGCAGGTGAAAGCTTGAGGTGTGGAGCTCAAGGTCAAAATTGGTACTCAATTAATATAGTAGAATTTAACATTATTCCCTAATTAATTTAAATATGAAACAGTTTATATTAATTTGTTTACTTCTTTTCCTTGGTAATTTTTATTCGCAAGGGAATTTGCAGTTTAATCAGGTTTTGAATTTTCAATCAAATGTTAGTCAGCCATGTGGTGGGCCAGGCAACGTTTTTAATTATACGGTACCAATGAATAAAGTTTGGAGAATTGAATCGTTGCATTATACCAGAGGGCATACGCTTGGAAGCTTCTCATTTCAACAAAATGGGGTTGTATTTTTAACAACAACCAGTACTAATACTCCAGATTTAAAATTACCTGTATTTTTAAATGCAGGATCAGTTTTTACAATAAGCTTTTCCAATACCGCCTAAGGGGGGCAATGTCCGGTAACAGTTTCTGGTTCCTGGGCATTGTCCATCGTTGAATTCAACATAGTCCCATAAACGGACCCAAATGTAGTGGCACTTACCCCAACCCTACTCCCAAACATACCGTTCGTCATAGGATACTTCGTATTTTTCAAGAAATTCTTGGTATTCGGTTTGAAACGCTTTTTTGCGGTGGTGTTCCTTTTGGTTGGCGATATATTGGATAACCCGCTCAACCTCCGCAGGATTCACGGAAAATGCGCCGTAACCGTTTTGCCATGAGAAATTAGCATAGGCCGCGCCTTTGGTTTTCATCCATTTGGAAGAATGGGATTTTAGTTCTTCCAACAATTTCATCAAAGCCACCTTTTTGGATAGCATGCACAGGATATGAATGTGGTCGGTATACCCTCCCACTTTGATCACGTGGCATTCAAGGTTATTGCAGATGCCACCGAGATAGCTGTGGAGTTCTTCCTCGATAGATTCATGTATCAGAGGTTGCCGGTACTTTGTGCTGAACACGATATGCAGGTAATTTTTTACGAGTGATTGTCCCATTTGATTAAAGTATTGCGCCCCTTCAGGGCTAACATTCGATGATTCGTATTTAACCGATGGCTAAACGCCATCGGTTAAAATAGCTCGCCCCTTCAGGGCTAACCTAAAACGCTAACAACTAATAATTAGTATAAAAAATTCAACCTAGCCCTGAAGGGGCGAAATACGTGAGCCCTGAAGGGGCGTTATCCGTTGGCCCTGAAGGGGCGCAATCCCCTAGCCCTGAAGGGGCGAAATAATTGCCGTAAAATAACATTATTAACCTTTTAGAATGAAAATAAATATTAATTTTGTGAAAATAATCACATAATTAACACTTATAAATGGAAAGATCCCTCCAACAAAGCCTAATATCATGGAAAAACAACCCCAACAGGTTACCGTTAATACTCCACGGTGCGAGGCAAGTTGGAAAGACCTATATCATGAAATGGTTAGGACAGCAGGAATTTGACCGTTATGCCTATTTTAATTTTGATGAGCGCCCGGAATTAAACGATTTTTTCAAACTAAACAAGGATGTTGATCGTATTATAAACGCTCTTTCACTCATCGGTGGAACTCCTATTAATGATTCTTCTTTGCTTATTTTAGATGAGATTCAAGAGTGCCCAGAAGCATTAAATACCTTGAAATATTTTGCTGAAAAAAGACCTGAAATTCCAATTATATGCGCAGGTTCTCTTTTGGGAATTTCTTTAAATTCAGGAAGTTCTTTCCCAGTAGGAAAAGTATCATTTTTATCGTTATTTCCGATGACATTCCGAGAAGTTTTACCGAACTGGCGTATCGAATTATTCAACTACTTAGAACAAATCAACTCCATTGAACCCCTACCATCCTATTTTTTCAATGATCTTCTGGATCAATTTAAAATATACTTAGTAACAGGTGGTATGCCCGCCGTTATCAATTCTTTCAACGATGCGCATTCCTTTGAAACATGTGAAAACGTTTTGCAAAATTTAATTCTCTCCTACCATGGTGACTTTGCTAAACACCCTATTATGAGCGATGTTGCTAAAATAGGACAGGTATTCAATTCACTACCAAGCCAATTAGCAAGAGAAAACAAAAAATTTATTTACCAATTAGTCCGAACTGGAGCGAGAGCTCGCGAATATGAGGATGCTATTCAATGGTTAAATCGCTCGGGAATGGTGCATCAAATTAACCTTGTCTCAAAACCATCCATTCCAATGCACGCCTACATCGACTTAGGTGCCTTTAAATTGTATGCTTTTGACGTTGGCATTATGCGCAAAATGGCTAAGCTTTCCCCGTTGGTTTACTCCGAAGGCAATCGATTATTCACTGAATTCAAAGGCGCAATGATCGAGAATTATATCGTGCAAAGTCTGATCGCGCAGTTTTCAGAGATTCCCACCTATTGGACGTCTGGTAATTCCGCCGAAGTTGATTTTTTACTTGAATACAACAATCAAATTATTCCCGTTGAAGTGAAAAGCGATGAAAACATTAAAAGCAGAAGTCTGCAAATCTACAACCAAAAATACTCACCCAAATTACGCATTCGATATTCGTTAAAAAATCTTTCGTATCAAGAGGGTTTATTGAATATCCCCCATTTTATGTCCGACTATACCAAAGAATTGGTAGATCTAATAATGACCGATAACAAAAGCTAGTATTTTTTTGTTTTTCTTACGTTTTATTGGGATAAATTAAATGGTAATCAGTTCAGTTTACAACGGTTGTTTTTTTTGATTTGTGATCTTTCAACATGGGAATTTCAATCTTCCTATTGAAGTTTTTTAGCTAAATTAATTGAATGCATTGAAGTTATTTAGCTAAATTTCTTCAATTGATAATAACATAAGGTTATCCATCCTACCCTACCATCTGGTTACAACCGCGGATATCCGCATGATTTACACGACCTTCGAGCAGGAAACCTCCCGGAACGACTTTACCCAAATCGTCGGTGGCAATGAAACTGCAGCTGTTGAGGTTGGCTAAATCAATGATGTTGATGGCGCCTCGTTGACCTTCCGGAACCCATGACTTAGGATCACTCACATCGCGTAACACGACCCGCATCCATGATGGCGTGCGGAAGATTAAATCCGGACCGCAATACCCTTGCGATAAGAGTTCCGTCATACCGTATTCGGAATGAATCTCAGATGTGTTCAACCCCTGCTTCAAAGCTTCGTGCAATTCCGGTTTCGTGAGTTCTTTGCGCCTGCCCTTCATGCCTCCCGTCTCTACCACCACGGCGTTTGAAAAATCATTAACCTGCTCAGCTAAATCCAATAAAGCATAAGACACCCCGAACAGCATGCATTTTCTTCCCGAAGCCAACGCTTGAACATACCGTTCGTGGACATGCTCCATTTCGTTCAGAACAAACCCCGACAAGGGATGCTCGCTTTGTGCAATCAATCCTTCCACCATGTTGACTAAACCGGAATTGCCTTGTTCCAAATAATTCGGCAACAAGGCCAAAATCACCCAGTCTTTGGGGTTCCCGAAATATTGCTTAAACCCAAGGGAATAACTTTGTTGATACAAGCTAGGATCGTTTACGATGTGTTTACTCCTTCCCTGTTCACCCGTACCGCTGCTCAGGAATACCAAGGGACCCTCTGGAATTGGTGAGGAAACAACCTCTACTTCTTTAAAAAAACGGATTGGCAGAAAAGGAATGTCCTCCAATGAATGAACAGCCTCGACCTTCATAAGCCGAGCAAAGTCGCGGTAGATTGCACAGTTTTCCAACTGAAAGCGCGCAACTTCCACCGCTGTAGAACGGAATTCCGCCTCGCTGTGAATTTCAAAAATGCGCGATGGATCGATCATGGTACAAAAGTAAGAAGTTCTGTAGGAATCACGGGTTTTCCCTACCTTTGAACTTTCCAAACTGCGAATTGTTTCAAACCCATGAAAAAGACCTGTGTTCTCCTGATTCAACTTGGTACGCCCGATAGCCCTAAAACCTCTGATGTTCGTCGTTACCTTTCTGAATTTCTCAACGACCCACGTGTGATAGATATTCCATGGTTGGCACGTAAAATTTTAGTGAACGGCATCATTGTTCCTTTTCGCGCCCCTAAATCCGCCAAGATTTACAAAGAATTATGGGAACTAGGCAACGGTGTTTCTCCCCTGCTGACGCACACCCAGAACGTTGCGAAACTTTTGCAAAACGAGTACTCGAAAGACGAAGTAACGGTAGAGTTCGCCATGCGCTATCAGAACCCATCGCTGGATTCGGTACTTGAACGCATTCGTTTGGCAAATTACGACCGCATTGTATTATTTCCGCTATTTCCTCAATACGCAAGTGCCTCTTCGGGATCTGCCTTGGAGAAAGCCATGCGCATTATTTCATCGTGGTGGGTTATCCCTGAGGTGGTAGTTGCGGGTCAGTTTTACGACAATCCCCTCTACATCGAGAACATCGTTGAAAACACAAAGGCCTTTGACCTCAATTCCTACGACCATATTTTGTTCTCCTACCACGGCTTACCCGAACGTCAGGTGGACAAGGTATACGAGGGCACCGATTTGTGCGGGGATCAACCCTGTGAAACGGAACTCAACGATAAGAATAAACTATGCTACAAGGCGACATGTTATGCAACCACACGCCTCATAGTTGAAAAAATGGGACTCAAAGAAGATCAATACACCGTTTGCTTTCAATCGCGCCTGGACAAAAAATGGCTCGAGCCCTTCTCGGATAAAATTGTGGAAGAACACGCTAAAAAAGGAGCAAAACGCTTGTTGGTTTTTAGTCCAGCTTTCGTTGCTGATTGCTTAGAAACGCTCATTGAAATCGGCAGCGAATACCAAGAAATTTTTGAAGAACACGGCGGAGAAAAGGTGGATTTAGTTCCAAGCAACAATGATCACCCGTTGTTCATTCAAGCATTAAAACACCAATTAAAGGGATTGGGTGTTTAGTACAAGTTCTTCGATTTATCCCTATTTTTGCACTGAAAAATTACATTATGAATAACACCTCTGAAAAATTGAACTACAAAGTAAAAGACATCTCCCTTGCCGAATGGGGACGTAAAGAAATAAGATTAGCGGAAGCTGAAATGCCAGGTCTAATGGCCCTGCGTGAGGAATACGGTGCGTCTAAGCCTTTGAGCGGTGCACGAATCGCAGGATGTTTACACATGACCATCCAAACCGCGGTGTTGATTGAGACCCTTGTGGAATTGGGTGCGGAAGTTACCTGGTCGTCTTGTAACATTTTCTCTACGCAAGACCATGCAGCAGCAGCAATTGCCGCAGCAGGAATCCCAGTTTATGCTTGGAAAGGGATGAACGAAGAGGAATTTGATTGGTGCATCGAGCAAACCTTATTTGCATTCGAAGGCGGTCAGCCCCTGAACATGATTTTGGATGACGGTGGTGATTTAACCAATATGGTTTTCGACCGTTATCCTGAGTTAACCGCAGCGATTAAAGGATTATCAGAGGAAACCACCACCGGAGTGCACCGTTTGTATGAGCGCAAGAAGAATGGAACCTTGGTGATGCCAGCAATCAACGTGAATGATTCGGTTACGAAGTCAAAATTCGACAACAAATACGGATGTAAAGAATCGTTAGTGGATGCGATTCGTCGTGCCACCGATGTGATGATGGCTGGTAAAGTAGCTGTTGTTTGCGGATACGGTGACGTTGGTAAAGGCTCAGCGGCTTCATTGCAAGGTTCAGGAGCTCGTGTAATTGTGACCGAAATCGACCCAATCTGTGCGCTTCAAGCTGCAATGGATGGATTCGAAGTGAAGCGCTTGGATACGGTAATAGGACTTGCAGATATCATTGTTACCGCTACCGGAAATAAATCCATTGTAACGGGAAAACACTTTGAAGCAATGAAAGACAAAGCGATTGTGTGCAACATCGGTCACTTCGACAACGAGATTGACATGGCATGGTTGAACAGCAAGTACGGATCTACCAAAATGGAAATTAAGCCACAGGTTGATTTATACAATGTGAATGGAAATGACATCATCGTATTGGCAGAAGGACGTTTGGTGAACTTAGGTTGCGCTACTGGCCACCCTTCGTTTGTGATGTCGAATTCATTTACTAACCAAACCCTAGCGCAATTGGAGTTATGGCATCATTCCGACAAGTACGAAAACGATGTGTATACCTTGCCAAAGCATTTAGATGAGAAAGTAGCACGCCTGCATTTATCCAAAATCGGGGTAGAATTGGAAGAATTATCTTCTGAGCAAGCTGATTACATTGGCGTTGATGTGAAAGGTCCATTTAAAACGGATCATTACCGATACTAGGATTAACGATTTATACGAAAAGCGGCCTAGGCCGCTTTTTTTTGTACCCTGTTTTACGGGATTTGAAATCCCGTAAAACAGGCTAGTACGTTAATATCTCATTCAAGGTCGTATGGATTTGCTTTAACTCTGCCTTTGAGACTGAACCCACTCGCTCCAACAAACGGTCCTTGGAAATGGATCTTACATGAAGGGTTAAAGCTTCCGAAGTATGTTTTAATCCATTGGATGGCGTAGGTTCCAAAACCACGTTTCCATGATAATGCTTGAGCTGCGTGGTCAAGGGCACACACACCACCACCTTCGCATGAACGTTGAGTAAATTTCCGCTAATGATGATAACAGGACGATATCCTGCTTGTTCGCTGCCTTTCACGGGATTTAAATCCGTGAACCAAATTTCACCTTGCTTCATTCTTTCGAGAGTTGACTTAAATACTCAGCCATTCCTTCTTCAGCGAGCATTTGAAGATCGGTGTCCGCCGCCATTTGCTTGTAGGATTTAACATACGCAGCGCGATTGAGTTGCTCTAGATAGATGCGAAGCGCTCGTTCTAAGAGGGTATTTTTAGGAACAGAAAGTTCCTTGGCTTTTTGAGCAAGGGCCTGAAGAAGATCATCAGGAAGCGAACTCGTGAAGGTTGACATATGTTTAAATTTTATTTACAAAATTCAAATATAAAAAATAGTTACGAATTAAAAAACCTATCACTCGTTTAAAATTGTTAAAACCTACATAATATCCTCCTCTGCCAACACGGGTTTTCTGAACACAATTTGCCCTTCGAACATATCCATCACCACGGCTTGAGTCATGTCCACCGTTTTTGCTAGTAAGGCCTTCGACAAGCTATTCAACACCTCTTTTTGAATGACCCGTTTCACGGGACGTGCACCAAAGAAGGGATCATAGCCTAGCTCCACAATGTACTCGAAGGCATCCGGAGCAACAAACAATTTCATTCCTTTTTCCTTCAACTGATTTTTCAAATGATCTAATTGAATTTGCACGATGTCTTTCACATTAGAACGAGTTAATGGCAAGAACAATAAGGTTTCGTCGATACGGTTTAAAAATTCAGGTCGAATCGTTTGCTTTAATAATTCCATCACTTGAATTTTTGCCTTGGCTGCTAATTTAGGGAAGTCAGCTTCTTTCGCGTCCTCAAAAGCTTCTTGCAAGATGTGGGATCCCAAATTAGAAGTCATAATAATGATCGTATTTTTAAAATTGACCAATCTCCCTTTATTGTCCGTCAAGCGTCCATCGTCCAATACTTGAAGCAACACGTTGAAGACATCCGGGTTTGCCTTCTCGATTTCATCAAGCAAGACAATGGAATATGGTCTTCTACGCACGGCCTCAGTAAGTTGTCCGCCCTCATCATACCCCACATATCCGGGAGGCGCACCTACCAATCGACTTACGCTGTGTTTTTCTTGGTATTCACTCATGTCGATGCGGGTCATGGCATTTTCATCGTTGAATAGAAATTCCGCCAAGGCTTTAGCCAATTCTGTTTTACCAACACCCGTGGTACCAAGAAATATGAAGGATCCAATCGGACGTCTCGCGTCTTGCAAACCCGCCCGTGACCTTCGTACCGCATCCGACAAGGCCTCAATGGCTTCTTCCTGTCCTACTACCCGTTTTTTAAGTTCATCTTCTAATCGAAGCAACTTACTCACCTCACTTTCTACCATTTTTTGAACGGGAATTCCGGTCCATTTGGAAACCACCTCGGCAATTTCCTCGGTATCCACTTCTTCCTTGATCATTTTTGATTCGGATTGAATCTCGGCCAACGTATGTTTCGAATCCTCTAATTTCCGCTCAGATTCTTGAATTTTTCCGTAGCGAATCTCGGCAACCTTCCCATAATCTCCAGCGCGTTCGGCCGCTTCTGCTTCATACTTCAAAAGCTCAATTTCCTCTTTCGAATGCTGAATGGCCTCCAAAATTTGTTTTTCTGCCTGCCATTTGGAAGTAAGACCTTGACGTTTCTCGTTTAAATTGGCCAATTCTTCTTCAACACCGATCAATTTCAGGGAATTATTCTCTCGTTTTAGCGCCTCACGTTCGATTTCAAGCTGCATGATTTTACGCTCCATTTCATCTAATTCCTCCGGTTTTGAATTGATTTCCATTCGAAGCTTTGAGGCCGCTTCATCAATTAAGTCAATGGCCTTATCGGGAAGGTGTCGATCGGAAATATAGCGTTGCGACAATTCCACTGCAGCAATAATCGCTGCGTCTTTGATAATTACCTTATGATGGTTCTCGTATTTTTCTTTGATACCACGAAGTATAGCAATGGCATCTTCGGTATCGGGTTCATCCACGAGCACGGTTTGAAAACGCCGAACCAATGCCTTATCCTTTTCAAAATACTTTTGGTACTCATTTAAGGTGGTCGCACCTACGGCTCGTAACTCACCTCTCGCTAGTGCAGGCTTTAAAATATTGGCTGCATCCATGGCTCCTTCCCCGCCTCCTGCGCCCACAAGGGTGTGGATTTCATCGATGAATAAAATGATTTCCCCATCGGAATTAATCACTTCCTTAACGACCGATTTAAGCCTTTCTTCGAATTCTCCTTTGTATTTTGCACCCGCCACGAGCGCCCCCATATCCAAAGAATAAACCACTTTTGTTTTGAGGTTCTCTGGTACATCACCGCTAATAATTCGATGTGCTAAACCTTCGGCAATCGCTGTTTTTCCTACCCCAGGTTCTCCAATTAATATGGGATTGTTTTTGGTTCGTCTTGTTAAAATCTGCAGCACCCTGCGAATCTCTTCGTCGCGTCCGATTACAGGGTCTAATTTTCCCTTTGCAGCCATTTCATTCAAGTTCTTGGCAAATTTTTCCAAGGCTTGAAAGGTACTTTCTTGTCCGGAATTTTGGACTTTTTCACCGTTTCTCATCGTTAAAATATCTTTTTTAAGTTGTGCAGTATTGATCCCCGCATCTTTCATAATTGAACCCAATGCATCCTTTGCCTGGCACATGTGATAAAACAAAGCATCCACCGCCAAATAACTGTCGCCCCAAGTTTCCAGCTCATTGATTCCATTTCGGAAAGCCGCTGAAAGGCCATTCGAAGCATGAAAATCTCCTCCTTCCACTTTGGGCAAACGTTCCACCACAGCGCGAACCGCCGCAGTAACGTTCTTCACATTCAAGCCCTGTTGTTCCATCAAACGAGGAACAAGTTCTTTATCAACCTCCATAATCCCCAAAAACACATGCGAAGTTTCCAATACCTTATGGCCATGGTCTTGCGCCAAACGCTGCGCTTGATGTAAAGCTTCTTGCGATTTAGCCGTTAATTTATCAAAGTCCATTGTTCAATTTTTCTTTCGCTCCGGTCAAAGTACAAACCAAGCCTTGAATGAATGTCAATTTGACGTATACAACACTTAAAGGTATGTCAATTTGACGTCTTTGCCTCCTATTTATCCATGAAATGAAACTTAAATCACGACAATTCGTTAGGCTCTTGCATGCGTCACCTATTGTTCACCCTCCTAATCTGCGCGCTTACAAAGTTTTCGTTCGCTGCGTTGGATAATGAATCGTCGAAAAAAGCCCTTTATTTGGAAAAATATCGGGAAATTGCTGTGCAGCAAATGAACAAATACGGTATTCCAGCCAGTATTACCCTTGCGCAGGGCATGCTGGAATCGGGTTACGGTGAATCCGCCTTAGCCAAAAAATCCAACAACCACTTTGGCATCAAATGCCACTCGGACTGGACCGGGGCCACCACCTATGCGCATGACGACAAACCGAACGAATGTTTCAGAGTCTATGCTTCTGTTGCCGACAGTTATGAAGATCATTCGCTGTTTTTAACCAACAATAAGCGTTACGCATCGTTGTTCTTGTTGGATAAAAAAGACTATAAGGGATGGGCAGAAGGGCTGAAATCAGCGGGATATGCTACGAGTCCTACCTATGCGACTTTATTAATTTCTTTGATTGAAGAATCCTCCCTGCAAAACTTGGACGAGCAAAGCATTGCATTGGTATCTACCCATTCAAATGGTTTGGCCATACAACTCCATGAAAACAAGGTCCGATACGTCAAAGCTGAAAAAGGAGACACCTATTACAAAATAGCTCAGCGTGTGGGAGTTACCCTAAAACAATTGAAGCATTACAATGAGTCTTTTAAAGGAAAAGATGTCTTAAAAGAAGGGGACAAAGTATACATTGATCCCCGAAGGTTACGGTCCAAAGTAAAAAAGTCCATAACGCTCACAAAATCCCTGAGCCTCCGAGAAATAGCTCAAGAAGAAGCGATAAAACTCAAGCCATTAATGCGAAGAAACCCAGGTTTTACCGCCGACGAACAGCTTCCGCGGAGAAAAGAAATTCGCCTACGATAGCGATGGGAATGTTTAGTTGTTGTTGTTTGTGGAAAGTCCCCGAGAGGGGACTTTCTTATTTTAGATCGGTTCCTAACGTTTCGTTGGAATAACATTTCAAGGCTTTTTCACGCCATGCCTCCCCTTCCTTTTCGTCCAACATGCGCCAATAATCGCTGCAGTCTTGGGCCTCCTTAGATTCAGGATTGGTAAGTTTTTTACCGCATTCACAAGCGTCCATTTCTTGACGGCAAGCACTCAATATTAAAGCAGAAAGGAACAATGGAAACCAACATTTCATACGGTTATTTTTACGGCAATTTGATAATAATTATTGACAGCACCTAACACTTCATACTTTACATAAAAAGCGTTCACCCATTCGGTAAATGCTTTAAACTCATGTTGGGGTACATTAAATTCATCAAAAAAGATGATATCGCCCTCGCGAAGGTAGGGTGTAATTAACGTAAGAACGTAAAGCGTAGCAGTATATAAGTCTGCATCCATATGGATCACTTTTTTACGGCTGGGATCAAAGTTCGTCAAAAACGGCAACAAAGTTTGCTGAAACAAGCCCTGGTAAAATTGGTAACGGGTATCGTTAATTTCCGGCAACGATTCGCCCGAACTCATATCGCCTTTTTTGAAAGGCCCCCAATCCTCCGGCAGTCCTGTAAACGTGTCGAATCCATAAAACCGAGATTCAGGGTGTTTTAATCGACCGGTCCACCAACGAAACGAATCTCCTTTAGATACGCCAAATTCCAAATAATCAATGGGATCTTCCAAGCCTTCTTGAAGAATGACATGTTCGAACAATTGTTCTCTGCGCGAATAATCGAATTTGAAAGAATAAAAATCGTTGTGTCCTAATTTTCTATGTTGCTGAATCCATTTCGACAATGCCGACATGGATCCGATAAATGAAAAAAGATGCGACGAAAAAAACCAATGCCCCCGAAACAGAAAGAAGAATCCTTTCAATTTACCACGAAGAAATAACAACCTTTTCATACCTCCAAAGTTAGAGATTCAAGTTAAATAACAGTAGAGGCATCATGGTTTTAATGAAACATCGATTAATTCCAACTTCGAACTTCGCGAAATCCCTCCAGGATTTAAACCTGGCTTTCCCTCAGGAATTGGACATTTTAACTTCGAATAATAATCTACCCATACAGGATAATACTCATGGGTGTTGGGCTCTTTGAAGTTCATTGGAGACAATTCAAACACCTCTTTGCCATAATTCGCTGCTTTGAATGCTTCATATAATAACTCGCTGCAATAATATCGATCGTTATTCAATAGAAAAACCTCATCGTAAGGTTTACCCTTGAGTGAAATTGCATAGCGAATTGCACGTTGCACCCCTGCGTCATCTATCGTTTTCAATCGGGCAACTTGAATTTTTGAACTGCGTTCAACGAAGTGTTTCAAGGTGTTAACAACCACTCCTTCACCTATGGCTTCAATCACTTTTAACGAATCGCCTTCTTGAATAATCATTGCACAATGCGAATAATCTCTTCCATTGGCTCCTTCGGTAACCGCCTCAATGGCTTCGCACATGGGGCCGCAATCCAAATCCTGAAATACAATATCCCCGGGTTTCAAAGCCTTACCTTGGTCTGGATTGGTGTTTGTTGTACTGTTGCAAGAAATTAAGCATAAGGCGGCTGAAAAAACACCGACAAGTAAACGTTGTGACATTGGTTCAAAAGTAGTAATTTTAAGGCCTATGAAACAAAAATTCTTATTATTAATTGGAGCCATTTGCCTAACTGCAGTGGTATTTTCCCACGATTACCACTTCGCTTTCCTGGAAATGGAATATTACCCAACGGAACAGCAATTTCAAGCATCACTTAAGGTAACTGCCCACGACCTTGCGTTCATCACCTCCAAAAAATACGGCCAAGATTTGACCATGGATCAAATCCTTCGAACCGATAGCTTGCGGCTGGAATTAGAGCAATACGTTCTTTCAGGTTTTAGCCTCTTTCAAAATACCCAACAAGTTTACTTCAAAGTAGACGGCCATGAATTGACCGAAAACGGAGAATTGTTTTTTTACTTTTCCTCCGAAAGCATCGTACGAAATGGTTTATTAACCTTTGCCTTCCCCTTGCTTACGAATTATTTCCCCGACCAACAAAACAAGCTAGATTACTTAAAGCACGGCAAACACCATACCCTTACCTATCTTGCTACCGATAACACCAAACAAATTAACGTAGCCCCATGAATAAGTGCATTTTAACCCTTTGTATTGCAGCATTTTCTGCACTTAGTTTCGCTCAAAAGAAATTTGCGCAATTGGATATTGAGCTTCCCACGCCGAACGAATACCGAAATGCCGCAGGAGCCCCCGGTCATGCGTATTATCAGCAACAAGCCGATTATAAAATAAACCTGGTATTGGACGATAACCTTCAAAAATTAAGCGGAACCGAAACCATTACCTATACCAATAATTCTCCTGACCCACTGCCCTATTTGTGGTTGCAATTGGACCAAAACATTTACGACGAACATTCCGACACCAAGCTGATTGAGGTGGAAAAAATGGAGGACTTTAAGTCGATTGGAGATATCCAAAAACGCTTTTTTCATTACGATGGCGGTTTTAAAGTAGAGAGCATCACCTCCACTTCAGGACAAGCCATGAAATATTTCATCAATAAAACCATGCTGCGCATTGATTTGTCCTCCCCCCTTGCGCCGAAAAGCAGCATCAGTTTTAA
>CANMUN010000049.1 GCA_947500875.1 Flavobacteriales bacterium
CGTTCCTTGCAAAACGGTAGCAAAATGCTAAAATATCTTTGCCTTTTTGGAGACGGCACTTACGATCCAAAGGACCGTGTAGCCAACAACAATAACTTCATCATCACCTATCAAGTGGATAATAGCGAAAATCATATTTCAGCTTTAGTCACGGATGACTACTTTGGTATGTTAAACGATAACGAAGCCTTAAACGACGGTGACCTATTGGATATTGGAATTGGCAGAATTTTAGCGAGTACCCTAACGCAGGCAAAGGAGCAAGTGGACAAAATCGAACATTATATGTTGAACGGTTCAAGTCTTTTCGCGGGGAACAATGAAAATTGCTGCTTGGACAATAATTCCAACAGCACTTACGGCGATTGGAGAACCAAAATTGTTCAAATCGCTGATGATGAAGAAAACGGTTATTTTATAAAGAACGATACTGAGCCTCAATACAAGATACTCAAAGACAACCATCGAGAATTAAATGTTGATAAGCTTTACACCGACAGTTATCCTCAACAAGTTTCTGCGGGTGGCCAACGGTATCCGGATGTCTTCAATGCCATTAACGACCGAATGACGCGAGGGGCATTGGTTATGAATTATGTGGGTCATGGAGGCGAGGTGGGGTTGGCAGAAGAACGTGTTGTTACCATACCGCAAATTCAATCATGGCAAAACATCAACGCTCTCACCCTTTTTGTCTCCGCAACGTGTGAATTTACCAAATTTGACGACCCCTCAAGGGTTTCGGCTGGTGAATGGGTCGCATTGAACCCAAAGGGAGGGGCAATTGCCTTGATGACCACTACACGATCCGTTTTTTTTGGAGTAAATACCAGCGTTGGTTTGGCTTTTTTTAACCAGGCGTTCGATCGCGATGCCAATGGATTGCCCCGACGCTTCGGTGATATCGCTAAACTTACAAAAAATGCTGCGCTTTCCTCCGATAACAAACGAAGTTTCACCTTGATAGGTGATCCTGCACTAAGGTTAGCGTTGCCTCATTGGAATGCAGTAACCGATAGCATCAACGGCATGCATATAAGCTACGTTGATACCTTGCAGGCTTTAAGTAAGGTTACCGTCAAAGGACATATTACCGATTTAACAGGAGCTTTAGCTTCTCAATTCAATGGTACCATTGTGCCTACGATTTTTGATAAAGTTAAGCAAGAACAAACCCTTGGTCAGGATCCCGGATCGCCGGTGATTTCTTACGAGGAACAGCGCAATATTTTATACCGTGGTAAGGCCAGCGTAACCAACGGTATATTTCAGTTCAGTTTTATTATTCCCAAGGATATTGCCCTTGCTTATGGTAGAGGTAAGTTAAGTTATTATGCTTATTCTTCCAACATGGATGCTGTGGGGGTTGACACCACTTTTTTGATTGGTGGCATCAATCCAAATGCATCTTTGGATTCTACCGGGCCAGAAATTACCGCATACATGAACGATGATCAGTTCATAGACGGGGGAATTACCGACGCAACACCGGTATTATTTTGTAAGTTCTTCGATGATAGCGGGATAAACACTGTTGGTAATGGAATCGGTCACGATATAACCGCAGTGTTAGATGATAATACCGCTGCACCTATTGTATTGAACGACTATTACGTGGCTGAAATGGACACTTACAAAGAAGGAAGCCTTAAATATCTTTTTTCCGAATTGAAACCGGGTACACATCAATTGAAGATAAAAGCTTGGGATGTCAACAATAATTCTTCTGAAACTGCCGTGAACTTTACGGTGAAACAAAAGGAAGACCCCAAAATTCAACGGCTTTTTAATTATCCGAACCCCTTCTCAAAATCCACGCAATTCATGTTAGAACATAATCAATCGTGCAGTTCTCTGGACGTTCAGATTCAAATTTACACGATCAGCGGAAGGTTGGTTAAAACCTTACAGGAAAAGGCGATAACTTCTGGATTTAACTTGCGCGGCATTTATTGGGACGGCAAAGATGACTTTGGTGATCCTTTGGCCAACGGGGTTTATGTTTACCGATTAATCTATCAAAATGAAGACGGAAAAAAAGCCGAAGCGACCCAGAAATTGGTGATTTTAAATTAAGCCGTGCAATATTCCAGCTTGGATTACGTATATTAGCGCCTTGTTGTTTTATTTATGCAAAAATTTTTCATACTCCTACTCGGATTAATGCTCGTAAATTTGGGTTTCTCCCAAGCGGAATCTAACGATTTACAGTTGAATACCATCACTACCGCCTTACCCTTTATGGCGATTACCCCTGACTCCCGAGCAGGAGGGATGGGAGAGGCGGGAACAGCCTTGAGCCCGAGCGCTACCTCCATTTATTGGAACACCGCAGGATTGAGTTTTTCTGAATCAAACAGCGAGTTGAGCCTTTCATACACCCCGTGGTTGAGGCAATTGACCAACGACATGCACCTTTCGTACTTTTCCGGTTATTTCCGATTCAATAAAAAACATACCATTGCCGGGGCACTCCGCTATTTTAGCCTTGGAGAAATTACCTTTACCGATGCTTCTGGAAATGTTTTACGGGATGATAAACCCAATGAATTCGAATTAACGGGAGGTTACGCATTCAAGCTTTCGGAAAAGTTCAGTGTTGGAATTAACGGCAAGTTTGCCTATTCAAATTTAACGGGAGGATTAACGGTCGCCGGGGTCATGACCAAGCCCGGTATGGTCGGCGCCGCAGATTTATCCTTTACGTATTTCAACGATAAAGCGAAAATTGGAAAAACCAAAGGAACATACACCTTTGCGACCACAATCAACAACATTGGTAACAAGGTAGCCTATTCCGTCCTGGCGGAGCGTGATTTTATTCCCATGAATCTTAAAATAGGTAATGCGTTTCAGGCAAAATACGATGGGTATAACACGGTAACGTATTCCCTGGACATACAACGGCTTTTAGTACCAACCCCTGCATTTTATGATAACGTTAATGGACAAGTTGTGATGTTGTCCGGACGAAGCAACGATGTTGGCGTGATTAACGGCATGTTGCAATCGTTTTATGATGCCCCAGGAGTCGTAGCCAAAGACGAAAATGGAGATTACATACAGAACGATGATGGATCTTACGAGATTGTCAAGGGTTCAAGGTTTAAAGAGGAAATGGCAGAAATCAACATTGCGGGAGGAGTGGAATGGTGGTACAACGAAACTTTTGCCATCCGATCAGGGGTTTTTTATGAAAACAGGAATAAAGGAAATCGACAATACCTCAATTTAGGAGCAAGCCTAAAATACAACATGTTCGGCATTGATTTTTCCTATTTGGCTTCGTTAAACGGCCGCCAAAATCCCTTGGCGAATACCTTGAGGTTCACCTTGCGGTTGTACCTGGGAGATCGCCCAGTTAAAAAAACGGAATAATTCATGCAATTGCGCATCGGTTTTGGCGTTGATGTTCATCGATTGGTTGAGCAACGAGATTTAATCGTTGGTGGAGTAAAGGTTCCTTCCTCTTTTGGGGCCCTTGGTCATTCAGATGCCGATGTTTTGTTGCATGCCATTTGCGATGCCTTGCTCGGTGCGCTCAATTTACGCGACATTGGTTATCACTTTTCAGATAAAGACCCTGCATATAAAGGCATTAATTCTCAAATCTTGCTAACGAAAACCTTTGAAATGATAGCAGAAAGAGGTTATTCGCTGGTAAACATGGATGCTACGGTAATTTTGGAGCGCCCCAAATTAAATCCCTTGGTTCCCCAGATGCAAGAGGTCATCGCGCGCATTTTGAAGGTAGATGTGGATTGTGTTTCGATCAAAGCGACTACCCATGAGACCGTTGATTCCTTCGGACAAGGGCAAGCCATTAAGGCATATGCAACCGTATTACTTCAGAAACACGCTTGACCTGTTTTTTTTAATTATCTTTGCCATGCATGGAGAAACAGGTTATCCTAGATCCGCAACAGTTTGATTTAACCGTAACGCGGTTGTGTCATGAATTACTCGAACAGCATGGTGATTTTTCCAACTCGGTTTTAATCGGTTTGCAGCCTCGTGGGGTTCATTTGGTGGCTCGAATGCTTGAAAAACTCAAAGAAATTCTCCCTTCTGATCCTTTATGCGGCAATTTGGACATTACCTTTCACCGCGATGATTTTCGCCGACGTGAGATTCCTTTGATTCCCAGTATAACCAACATCGACTTTAGCATCGAGAATAGAAAGGTGATCTTAGTCGATGATGTTCTTTTTACCGGAAGGACCATTCGATCTGGGTTGGACGCGCTTTTAACCTATGGGCGACCGAGCCAGGTACAGCTTTTGGTATTGATTGATCGACGGTTTAAAAGGGATCTTCCGATTCAAGCAGATTACATCGGTAAATCCGTCGATACCTTAAACCATGAACGGGTTCATGTAAGTTGGAAAAACACGGAGGGGGAGGATAAGGTGGAATTATACATAAAACATTCCAATGAATAATTTGAGCGTACCGCATTTACTGGGCATTCGCGATTTGAACTTGACGGATATTGAAACCATCTTCAAGACCGCAGATGCTTTTAAAGAGGTCATCAATCGGCCCATTAAAAAAGTTCCATCGTTACGCGATATTACTTTGGCGAACGTTTTCTTTGAAAATTCGACAAGAACTCGGCTTTCTTTTGAACTTGCTGCGAAACGATTATCGGCGGACGTGGTAAATTTTACTGCCGCTAACAGCTCTGTTAAAAAAGGAGAAACCTTGATTGATACCGTGAATAACATTCTTGCCATGAAAGTGGATATAGTGGTATTAAGGCACGCTTCTCCTGGTGCGGCGTTATTTTTATCACAACATACATCGGCAAAAATCATCAATGCGGGAGACGGAACGCATGAACATCCGACCCAAGCGCTTTTAGATGCCTACACCATCCGTGAGAAGCTGGGGACTTTGCGGGGTAAAAAGGTTGCAATCATCGGCGACATTTTACATTCTCGGGTAGCGCTTTCCAACATTTACTGCCTTCAAAAATTAGGTGCAGAGGTGATGGTCTGCGGACCTTCTACTTTGATTCCAAAGCACATTCATCATTTAAATGTTAAAGTTTCCAACAACCTAAGAGAAGCCTTGCTTTGGTGCGATGTTGCCAACATGCTACGCATACAGTTGGAGCGACAAGAAGCGGAATATTTCCCAAGTTTGCGGGATTACACCTTGAACTTTGGTTTGAATCAATCGATGTTAAACTCATTGGATAAAGAAATCGTTCTTTTGCATCCAGGACCCATTAACCGTGGTGTTGAAATTACTTCAGAAGTTGCTGAAAGTTCGAATAGCCTTATTTTGAATCAGGTGGAAAACGGTGTTGCTGTTCGTATGGCGGTAATTTATTTACTTGCATCGAGCATTGAACGCTAATTTTGGTATATTTGGTAAAATTCCTACCATGAATTTCAAGATTGAAGTCCAAAACAATGTGTTATTGGTGCATGTACTCGCCGAGAGATTGGATACGCATTCGGCTCCTGAATTGAAAGGTATATTCACGTTTGAACAGAAAAAAGGGCTGAATAAAATGCTATTGAATCTCGAGAAAACAAAATTTTGCGATTCTTCCGGTTTAAGCGCGATTTTAGTGGGTAACCGCTTGTGTAAGGATACGAATGGAATTTTTGGCATCACGAACATTCAACCGATGGTGCAAAAAATGATCGAGATTGCGCAATTATCCTCCGTATTGAATATTTATTCAACCATGGACGACGCGTTAAAAGGTTTTGAATAATTTTTCCGTTCACATTTTAGGGAGTTCGGCTGCTGTGCCAAGTTTGGAACGCTCATGTTCTGGCCAGTTGGTGACTTGCAATAATCGCAACATCCTGATTGATTGTGGGGAAGGTACTCAATTGCAATTGCGTAAATTCAACCTTTCCATTCAGCGCATCAATACCATCTTAATTTCCCATTTACACGGGGACCATTTTTTCGGTCTTTTTGGACTACTCGGTACGATGAGTTTACTCGGAAGAACATCAGGGATAGATATATATGGTCCACCCGAGTTGCAGAATATACTTGAAGTTATCTTCAATGCAAGTCAAACCAGATTGGATTTTCCTTTCACTTTTCATGCGATTGTAGGCGAAGAAAAGCAACTTCTTTTCGAAGATGCCGGCTTGAGAATCTTTGCCTTTCCATTGCGGCACAGGATTAAAACATATGGTTTTCAGGTTGAAGAAAAGTTCCAACGATTTCCCTTGGATAAACGCAAATTGGAACTTCACGAGGTGTCGAATGAGCACCGAAAATTACTGGCTGAAGGATGTGACTTTCAACGGATGGATGGATCCTGGTTAAGGTATGAAGAATTTACCCTTCCCCAACCCGATGCTCGTTGCTATGCATATTGTTCAGATACCATGCCGTTCAAAGCGTTAACGAAGTACTTAGAGGGGACCACAACCTTATACCATGAGGCGACCTTTTTAAAAGACCGAAAAAAAAGGGCCAATGAGACCTTCCATTCCACAGCTGAAGACGCAGGTTTGCAGGCTTTGAATGCGGGCGTGAAACAATTGCTTATTGGACATTATTCGTCCAGGTATACCAGTATTTTAGAGCTTGAAGAAGAAGCCAAGCAGGTATTCCCGAATGCTACAGCCGTTAAAGACGGTGATTTTTTTGGCATTTTATAGTGATTTAAACATCCTTGGAAGGATACAAAAGATTCTATCGTTTTTACCTTGTGAACAATTTTATAAAGCTTGAAACGTATTCTACCTTGTTAATTTTCTAACCTACCTAACATGACGAATCGAAAGTGCTTGGAATGTTCAGAGCTTTTACGCGGAAGAAAAGATCAAAAGTTCTGTTCGGATTATTGCCGAAATGCCTACAACAACCGTTTAAACGAAGACTGCAATGCCGTCGTTCGAAAAATTAACAGAATTCTCAGGAAGAACCGAAGGATTCTTTCTGAGATGATGGAAAAAAATCAAAAATCACAGGCCTTAAATGCTCTCATTGAAAACGGTTTTAATGTTAATTACCACACGGGAATTTATGAAACAAAAAAGGGAGATGTTTATGTGTTTTGCTACGATTTGGGCTACTTAAAACGAGAAAATAACCGTTGTATATTGGTCGAGAAATCCAGCTATTTGTTTTGAATTAGGCGTTGTGCTTTCCTTTTACTTTTCGCACTCGGAAATAGTCGCTGTCTTTTTTGGGAGCATTTTTTAACGCCTCCTCTTTATTGATTGAGGTGTGTACCTCATCCTTTCGAAGGAAATTAATCTCTTCACTCATGAAAATTAACGGTTCAACATCGTCCGTATTGATTTGATTCAATTGATCCAAAAATTCAACAATTTTACCCAAATCTTTTTTAAGATTTTCACGTTCTAACCCTTCAAATTTCAAACGGGACAAATGGCTTAAATGGTCGATCAGCTTGTCGTCAATGTTCATGGTTCAAAAATACGAAAGTTTTACAACGATTACACACCTTACTTTAAGGGGCCTTCGATCGTAGAGAAACACCTTTCAAGGAGTTCAGTTTCTGATAAGGCATTCACTTCTTCAGCAGAAATTACGGGATGGATATGAACCACTGCCAATCCTGGGCGTGCGGGCCCAAGCCAAATGGTTGGTTCGGAAAAAAGAAGGTAATTATTCGTAAAGGTTAGAGGAAGTATGGGGGCTCCCAGTTGTTTCGCTAATTTAAATGCGCCAGCCTTAAAGGGCAGCATATGAGGTAAATTCTCCGTTGGAAAAGTAGCCTCTGGAAAGATGGCCAGTGCGTAACCTTCTCGGTAGGCTTTTAGTGCACCCATGAAGGCACGGGTTGACCTTGATTTGTTGGATCGGTCTACAGGTACGTTCATGTTTTTGAAGTAAGTTCGAACAATGGGATATTTTAAAATCTCACTTTTACCCATGAACATGAAGGGATATTTAGGTAAAATCGAATACATAAAGAAAATGTCAAGGTAGGAGGTATGGTTGGCGACAATAATGTAAGGTCCCTCAGGTAATGGTGCGTGCAAGACTTTTCGAATGGGATATATGCAAAAAAAGCGAAAAGCATAACTCCAAAAGATGAAGATATTGAAGCCGTATTTTTTAGTTTTCTTGAACGAAACTATGGCAATGAAAAATGGAAAAAGTACAATCGCCCAAAAGAAGAAAACAAGGGCAATATATACCTTCCACAACAAGGATAACGATCCCAAGAAATAGCGCATTTTCAAATTTAAGCAATTCCTGGGGCTTCTTTGTGCTAAGTTTGTTATTTTTGTAAATACTTACATTATGCCTCGAATACTAACTGGCATTCAAAGCACAGGAACACCCCATTTGGGTAACATTTTAGGTGCAATAATTCCTGCGATTGAACTGTCAAAAGCATCAACAAACGATTCTTTTTATTTTATTGCGGATTGGCATGCCTTGACCCAGATCAAAGATGCAGAGTTGTTGCGAAACAATAACTATTCCACCGCGGCTGCTTGGCTTGCCTTTGGTCTTGATCCTCAAAAATCGGTGTTTTATCGGCAAAGCGATGTGCCTCAAGTAGGTGAATTGATGTGGTACCTACTTGCCTTTTTTCCCTATCAACGCTTAACCCTGGCACACAGCTTCAAGGATAAAGCCGATCGTTTAGAGGATATAAATGGTGGACTTTTTACCTACCCAATGCTCATGGCGGCAGATATTTTGTTGTACGATGCTGAATGCGTTCCTGTTGGAAAGGACCAACTTCAGCACCTTGAGTTTACCCGAGATGTTGCCTCAAGATTTAACGCAAAAATGGGAGAGGTATTTGTGTTACCCTCTGAGAAAATTGATGAAACTGTGATGCTCATCCCAGGCACGGATGGTCACAAAATGAGTAAGTCTCGGAATAACACCATTGATGTTTTTGAAGAGGAGAAGGCATTACGGAAACGGATCATGGCCATTGCTTCCGATAGCACGCCCCTTGAAGCGCCCAAAAATCCGGATACTTGCAATGTTTTTAATTTATACTCCCTCCTTGCTGAGGAAAAAGAGGTGTTGCAAATGCGGCAAAATTACTTGGCGGGAGGTTACGGTTACGGTCATGCTAAACAGGCTTTATTTGAATTAATTTTACATAAATTTCAAAAGGAACGAGCCACTTACACCTATTACATGAACAACACGTCAGAAGTAGAACACATTTTAGTGTCGGGCGCCGCTAGAGCAAAAGACGTTGCGGAGGGTGTTTTGTCGAGGGTGAGGCACAGTTTGGGGTACCGTAAATAGGGCCTCTTTTCTTTTTTTTCATTTTTTTACCCAATAAACGCTAACCTTTTTGATGTTTGTGCGTTAAGGGTGGACACAATTCACTAAAAATAAACTATGAGGCAGCTGAAAATTGCAAAGCAGGTTACGAATCGGGAGACAGCATCTTTGGATAAGTACCTACAAGAAATTGGTAGAGTGGAGTTAATTACCGCAGATGAAGAGGTAGAACTCGCGAGAAAAATTAGGGAAGGCGATCGAGCCGCTTTGGAGCGTCTAACCAAAGCAAATTTACGTTTTGTTGTTTCCGTTTCGAAACAATATCAGAACCAAGGGCTAGCGCTTCCGGATTTGATTAACGAAGGAAATTTAGGGTTGATTAAAGCCGCAGAGCGATTCGATGAAACACGAGGCTTTAAATTCATTTCTTATGCCGTTTGGTGGATTCGACAATCCATTTTACAAGCGTTGGCCGAGCAAGCGAGGATTGTACGATTACCCCTTAATAAAATCGGTAACATCAATAAAATCAACCGAGCATTTTCGGAGTTAGAACAGAAATTCGAACGTCCACCTTCCGCAGAGGAATTGGCTGAATTTTTAAATTGCAGCATGGACGAGGTAAAACAGTCCCTTGCTCAAAACGGACGACACGTCTCCATGGATGCGCCTTTGGTAGAGGGCGATGAATCTTCTTCCAACATGTACGATGTTATGAGCGGCGAAGGAATGATAACTCCCGAGACCAATTTAACGTTGGAATCGCTGCGAACCGACATTAAGCACTCGTTGTTGACGCTTACCCCTCGGGAGAGCGAAGTCATCTGCATGTTTTACGGTTTGGACGGTAAGCCAGCCATGTCGTTAGAGGAAATTGGCGATAAATTCGATTTGACTCGAGAAAGGGTTCGACAGATCAAGGAGAAAGCAATCCGTCGGTTGAAACATACCTCGAAAAATAAAGCGTTGAAAAGTTATTTGGGTTAATATGGATCTACGTCTATACTGATTTTAATTTTTTTGAAACGCGTGTTTTCGTAAAATTGATTAAGGAGTGCCAGAAGGTGCTCCTTAATTTTTTTATCGGATAAGGTTTTTTCATACTTAATTTTAATCTCCTGTTGGTATTTTCCTTGCAGGCGTTTGATTAAAGGGAATTCAGGGCCAATAACCCGTTCATGTAGCGTTTTTTTTAGGGCATTGGATAAATGATGCGCTGCGTTAACCAGTAATGCTTCTTCCTCGTGTTTTAGGTTAACATTAATCAGCTTGTAAAAAGGAGGATAATGAAAATTCAATCGTTCCTGTAGTTCTTGCTCTATAAAGGAGAGTGTTCCATTTTCGACCACCAGCTGCAATATCCAATGCTCCGGATTTCGCGTTTGTATGACCACTTTACCTCGCTTGTGTTTGCGGCCAGCCCTTCCCGAAACTTGGGTCATTAATTGAAATCCTCGTTCATAGGCTCTGAAATTTGGTGCGTTCAGCAACTGCTCTGCATCCAAGATACCTACAAGACCAACATGATCGAAATCCAACCCTTTTGCGAGCATTTGAGTTCCGACTAAGATGTCAATATTTCGATCTTCGAATGCCTGCAGGATTTCAGAATATCTGCTTTTCGAACGCGTTGTGTCAAAATCCATGCGCTCTATGCGTGCTCCCGGGAACAAGGGTTGTAATTCGTCTTCGATTTTTTCCGTTCCGAAACCTTGCATTTTTATTTTGTTGCTTCCGCAGGCACCGCAGCTGCCCATCGGTTCAGATGAAAATCCACAATAATGGCATTTCAGTAAATTCGAGCTTAAATGGTAGGTGAGTGAAACATCGCATTGTTGGCATTTTGGTATCCAACTGCATACCTCGCAAGTCCAATAGGGGGTGTAACCTCGCCTATTTTGAAATAGGATGACCTGTTCTTTTTGGGCCAAGGTAGTGGTGATTTCCTCGAGCAGTGTCGAACTAAAATGGGAAACCATCGTTTTTGCCTCTTTTTCTTTGACGAGGTTGGCCATTAAAAACGAGGGAAGTTCCATTCCGAGGAATCGTTCTTGAAGGTGGACTAATCCGTATTTGCCGTCTTTTGCATTTCGGTAACTTTCCAATGAAGGGGTCGCTGAACCCAATAGGACGTTGGCACCAAAGGTTCTCGCTAGGTAAATCGCAGCGTCACGCCCATGGTAACGCGGAGAAGGGTCACTTTGCTTATACGTGCCTTCGTGTTCTTCGTCCACAATGACTAAACCAAGGTTTTTGAAGGGTAAAAAAATCGATGACCTAGCACCCACAATTACCCTGAATTTATCCGATTGATTGGCCTGTACATGTTGCCAAATTTCAACACGTTCGTTTTGATTGAATTTCGAATGATAAACACCCACCAATTCGCCAAAGTACTTCCGCAATCGCGAAATGAGCTGCGTGGTTAAGGCAATTTCAGGAATTAAGAAAAGCACTTGTTTGCCCAGATCTAAAAAAGATTGAATCAAGTGCATGTAGATTTCTGTTTTTCCAGATCCGGTTATTCCATGCAATAGGGTGATGTTGGTCGTTTCCCAACTTTTCTCAATTGAATGCAAGGCGGTTTGTTGAGCATCGGTTAGTTGGGGGAAAGGAGCCAGCGCATGACCCTCTCCACCAAAACGATCAATTTGAAGTTTTTCTTGAAGTATGATGCCTTTTTTCTCTAAGGTTTTCAGCGTGGAGGTTGAAATGTCGTTTTCCAGCAACTTTTTTTTATCCATATAGCCCCCCGAGATGCTCGATTCTTTGGTGCGTTGTAGAATTCTAAGCAAGGCATCGAAAGACCCTTTTAATCGACTGTTAGCGGCCATCTCGTCCAAGATTTGAGCCATGGACTCTTCGTTGATTTCGGGATTAATTCGAATGAAAGTTTTGGTTTTTGGGGTATAACGTTGATTGATTTCCTCTTGGGTAATGACCAGGCCTTTTTCGATCATTTTTTTAACCAAGAGCGCTATGGCATTTGTTTCGGCAATTTCGGCTAATTCGTTCAGTTCTATTTTTTCCCGTTCCGCAAGTGCACTTAGGATAAGCTCCTCTTTTGCAGAAAGTTGTCCCATGTCTCCATCGTAATCTGGATGAATGAGAACAACGGTTTCACTTGCAAGCTTAAAGTTAGCAGGTAGCGCCGCCGACATCACGTCTCCAATGGGCGCTAAATAATAATCGGAAATCCATTTCCAAAATTGGATTTGTTGCTCGGAAATGATGGGTTGTTCATCCAATAGATAGTCAACATATTTGGCGGTATAATGGGAGGGTGCGGTATTGTGAAGGTTCGCAATTACTCCGGTTATTCGTTTTTTCCCACCGAAAGGGACGATTACGCGTTGTCCTATGAAGACCGTGTCATTCAATTCAAATGGAACTCTATAGGTAAACAAGTTCCTTATGGGAACGGGTAAGATTAAATCAACAAACCAAGTTGCTCGTTCATTCATTCGCAATGTTTACTGACAAGCATAGGGCTCCTCTTGATTCACCACGTTGTCACCCGGGTGGTTGGAGCAAAAGTACAAGAGGCCCGTAATGGGGCCTTGACACAATTCTTTCGTAGATTTTTTATCAATGGCTCGCACAAAAGCTTGAGCTGCATTGGTGAAGAAGGGACGGTAAAATTTTAAGGTTTGACGAGAAGAGAAAATACCCACTACGCGTTTGCCGTTGCTCACGGTAAGGTTGGTGTAAGTTGGTTTACTTTGCGATAAGGAGGAACTTGGGGCATTGACCACCATGTAATTGTACAGTTCTTCATGCCCACCGGTGATAACAAATTCGATGCCTTCCAGCGTACGTCGGTCGATCAGTGGGTCGTTGGTGACATCGTTTTTCATGTTTTCGTAAAACGTTTTACCATTCGTCGTAAAAGTAGTGGATTCTCCTGGCAGGATGGATCGTTCTCCTAGGTTCCAAGTAAACGAGTTTTGGGTGGCATTCACTCCGATGTATTCGTTGTACAACACGTTAAGTTGGGTATTTACCACGTAGGCATTGCCAAAAGTATTTACCGCTGCAACGCCTCCGCTCAGGTATTCGCCAGGATTTCCCGCAAATTTGAAGGTGAAATTCTGTGTATTAGAAGGTGAAGTCAATCCATTCACCAAATTAGTGGTTCCTTCTACGAGAAACTTACCATTATCAATGTTAATTTCAAGTTTATACGTGGCGTTGACGTTTAAGGAAGAACTTAAGGCTAAAGGGGGGCCTTGTTGAGCACCGTTGTTACCCGTGGTTAAGGTTTTGAAATAATAGACTTTTTGATCCGGTGCATAAAACGCACCGTTGCTGTTTTTACCCGAAACAACGGTATCCTTGAGGATCCAAGTACGTTTTAGGTCTCCCCCCACAAATTCCTTGATTCGGGCGTCAACGTTTTGAAAATAACTTGAGTCCGGAATTTTCGCAATGTTGACAGCATTTCCCGGCCCTATAAATGCACGAGTTATTTTAATGTAATGAAGGCTATCGCTTTGATCCAAGAGGCCGTATACGACCGCGGTTTCTTTGTAATCCCCTATTAGATCGATTTTTTCATTGCACGAAATCAACCACACGAGGCAACAGAGTAAGGAGAGGTAAGAACGCATTTATGGATTGGTTTTTAATGATTTAGTAAAACTGCCTTCTGCACCCCGCTCTAAAAGTTCAACCATAAAACACAAGGATTCTTTACCTTGTTGTTCACCATAGGCCAGATTCCATGGAATGTAGATTCGATATTTACCTCCAACTTTCATTTTCGGTATGGCAAAAGACCACCCTGGAATTACCCCTCCGTTCAGCGCTAAAGGCACCGGTTCAACGTTCCCTTTGCCATCTCCTTGATAGGAACTTTGTATCGTGTCTCCCAGCGATGAGGTAAGAATGTAATGCACCTTCACGTCGTCCGTTGGACCGGGATTCGGTCCCTTTCCTGCTTGAATGGTTTCCATTACGATTCCATTTTCAAAGGTTTGAACACCGGGGATAGCTTTTGCCTTCGTTAGCATTTTATTTCCGTTCTCAACATTCAACCCCGTAATAAACTCAGACATGATAAACCGCATCGAATTCAATTTTAGAACGGAAGTGTCTCTTTTATACAATCCGTCTTCGAAACCCTTTTTCACCATTTTAAAGTTTACCCTGTCGAGGGCACCCAGTTTTCGAATGTCGTAAAAGAATGCGTATCCTGTCAATTTACCCATGCACAAGGAGCCTTCTTTCAAATAACTAGGATTAAAGTCCTGGTACGTAGGTCCAAAAAGGCGCTGCAAGGTACTTAAACACTCTTGTGCGGGCGTTCCCGCTAAATTGGCATTGAACCCGTTGATTATTTCTTCCTTATCTAATTTCTCAAAAGATTCTGTTTTCGAATCCGAAATGGTTTTGGCGTTCATGGCGCCCAACACGTAGGATAATTTATCTTTTTCGTTGGCGAAATTGACGGTATATTTGGATTCCTTATTACCACAAGCAGTAAGTAGGATAAAGCTTAACAACACCCAAGAGACAAGTTTCATAATTTACTTAATTGGTCGACAAAGATAGGCAAATAATACAGTATTCAGCGGAACGACTCAAATGACTCAACGCATGAAATACATTGCATTGGCCACTTGCAATTTGCCATTGGTCCAAAATCCTCGGAACAGGGGGTTATCAAAGAAATAAATGATTTTTCCTGAACCAACGGCGTGGGTTCCAACGGTTACGGCACCTTGCTGCTGGTACTTTACTTTGTACCCGGCAAAACCTGCGATCCATGCATTTTTATCTTGGATTTTTTGAACGATGGTACCTTGAAATGGGTAAATATCAGCTGCAAGCCGCAGGGTAAAATAGGGTTCTTGGTAACCAAAAGAAAGCGGATGTGTGGTATCCATCTCGCATCGGTAAATTGCACCAATGATGGATTCGCTGATGCTGGATCGTTCCATGTTTCCATAATTGCCCAAATCCCTCGAAAAAATAGGCGGTGTTTCTTCGGTAACCTTCATCCCGAAATCCGCCTCCATGAAATTGGCGGCCCCGGAACCCAATACGATGCATGTCCCTCCTTGACTGATCCATTGTTTTAAATTCTCGGTCTGTTGACCTTGATAACCTTCTGGGACAAATACCACATCCAACTGACTCAGTGAAATCGCTTGGTTTTCCTCGCATCGGATTAATTGATGTTCTATGCCTAGTTGATGGTCTAAGAAGTGCCAAATCTCACCTACGGACAAGGACGAGCTTTCATTTGAGAACAAAAGGCCAACCCTCGGTTTTTGGATGCTCTTCATGCTGGCGGATCCTAAGTCGGTTCCTTCATTCGCCCAACCTGAGAAGATGGCCGTACCCTTCTCATTGAATGTATTCAAGATGCTGGGTACAATGTTCATTAAGGATTTTCCGTTGTTTTCAGCTTTTAGAGCGAAAAGGGTTCCCCGCTTGAAAACACCTTCCGCGGCAGTAATTTCTTTTTCCGTCACCGAAACGCGTATTCCGCTGTCCATCAAGGCATTTAAAATTCTCACGCTGTTGAGGCTATTCCATGGAATAGCATACGCATAGGGTTCTTCTTGCAAGGGTTGCATTAGAAAATGGACGCTGTTTTTTTGTCCCGAAACAACGACAGATTTATTGCTCTTGATGCAAGGAATGCCATAGGCGTAAGGAAGGGACCACGCTGTTATATCGTACGTCAGTGAGTCACTCAATTTAGTTTTTTGCTCGAATAATACGTTCACAAGGTTCCCTTTGGTTTGATTGGTAGTTATGACCACGTCGTTATTTTTGATCTCACGCGTACTTTCGGCATTTCTGAAATACTCGAACCCCTTTACATCCATGGATTCATTTTCTCCAGCAACGCTGTATTGAATCTGATGCTGATCGAGCAATTGAAGCAAGGAAGGTAGGTTAGGCGAAGCCCCGTCTAATACGTAGGATTGACCTTTGCGTTCTAACGATTGGGTAGAATACTTTTGAAATTCATCGATTAATTTTTGGTGATGGTCGTTGGTGGTTTCAACGGTGGAAATTCCAGCGACAACATGGTGTTCGATTCGTTCTTTTAGGGTAAGGGTATCGCCAATCCCCGTAATTACTCCTAGTCCTGCTCTTCCCGACCCCCCTTGTTCATAGGTCATGCCTATTGCTCCATTAAATGTGGGATAGGTGTCGCCGTAAGATGGGTACAGAAGATCAAATACCTCTTTGGAAAAATAGAGCCATCCGTTTTTATCGAAATATTTCGCGTGGTGCTTTCCGATGTGGGTTTGAAAAGTTCGTTGCCATTCGGTAATCACTTCATGATAGGGCTCCGCAGCAGGTGGAAAGTAATAGGGTTCGTTCATTCCTTGTTCATGAAAGTCCACATGCACATGGGGTAACCATCGGTTATACGCCTTCAAACGCTGTTGCGATTCTACCTGCGTTAACCATGCCCAATCACGGTTTAAATCGAATAAGTAATGATTAGGACGCCCTCCCGGCCAAATTTCATCGTGTTCTGCACTTTGCGCATGCAGCTGACCGCTTGTATTGTGGTATTGCTTGAAGTAATTTACATATCGGTCGCGGCCATCGGGATTGAGGCAGGGATCTATGATAACCAGCGATTTTTCCAGAAGTTTAGACTCCGTGGTAACCAAGCGATAAGCGATTTCCATGGCGGCCTCGGTACCGCAACTTTCGTTGCCATGGACATTGTAACTCAACCATACGATTGAAGTTTGCTCGGATTTATCTCCTGAAAGATGCTGCATGCGTATTGTTTCCAGGTTGTCGAGGTTTTTTTCCGAAGCCAAAAATACGAGCATCAGCGGTCGTCCTTCGATGGTATATCCATAGGGTTGCAGTTTAACACGGTTGGGATACAAGTTTTGAAGCGTTTCGAAAAAACGAATCACTTCATGATGCCTTGAGAAATCATTTCCCGAATGATACAGGTTATTTAATGGCGAAGGGATGTTAACAAGTTGACCAAAACAATCCCCGCCAATGAAAAGCAGGGCAATAAAAAGGAGGGATTTCATCGTCGAATACAGGCGTTAAATTTAAGCAATGCGCGGTTAAATTTAAAGCAATCCTTTGGTTCTAAGAAATTCGTCCAAGGACTCCAAATCCGAGAACAGAACTTCGCGCGCCTTACTTCCTTGGAAGGAGCCAATGATTCCCATGGCTTCAAGTTGGTCAA
>CANMUN010000050.1 GCA_947500875.1 Flavobacteriales bacterium
GCCACAATCGACTGTCGAATATCCGAGGCTTCATAATTTTTGTTGTAAAAATCCCGAATAACCTTGGCTACCGATTCACGGAAAGCACTCTGGTGCGTTCCTCCTTGGGTCGTATGCTGACCGTTAACGAAGGAATAATAATCCTCACCATAGGTTCTTCCGTGGGTAAAAGCCACTTCGATGTCCTCGTCCTCCAAGTGAATGATGGGATAAAGCGGATCGCCGTCCATATTGTTCTCCAACAAATCCTTTAAACCGTCTTTGGACTGAAACTTCTCCCCGTTGAAATTGATGCTTAACCCTCGGTTGAGGTAGCAATAATTCCACATCATTTTTTCCAGGTACGGCGTTTTATAGGCAAACTTCTTGAAAACCGCTTCGTCGGGAATGAATTCTACGTAAGTACCGTTTTGCTCCGTTGTTGGTTCTAACTCCGTTTCTGAAACTAAATCGCCCATGGCAAAGGAAGCAGTCTTCTTTTGCCCGTCACGGACCGCATATACTTGAAAATGGGACGACAATGCATTTACCGCCTTGGTTCCTACCCCATTCAAACCCACCGATTTCTTAAAGGCTTTTGAATCGTATTTTCCACCGGTATTCATACGAGATACCACCTCCACCACTTTCCCTAGGGGAATGCCTCTTCCGTAATCTCGCACCGAAACCTTACCGTCTTTGACCTTAATATCAACGCGCTTGCCGTTGCCCATGACAAATTCATCGATGCAATTATCAATGACTTCTTTGACCAAAATATAAATACCGTCATCCGCGGCTGCACCGTCGCCCAGCTTACCGATGTACATTCCCGGCCTCAATCGAATGTGTTCTTTCCAATCGAGGGAACGTATATTATCTTCGGTATATTGATTTTCTGCCATACAAACTGCCCAACGAACAAAAATAACGCTTAAAGCCTCACCAATCACCGACTAAATCAGCGAATTATGAACATTGAAGGTTTAAAAAGCGGCTTTTTCAGCAAAAAAAAACCACCTCGAAAGATGGTCTTATTTTTCGTTTTTTGAAATGTCTATGCCTTCAATCGTTTGGAGAAATCAATCAATATCGGAGTAGCCACGCAAAGCGATGAATAGGTCCCTATTACCACTCCTACCAATAAGGCAAATAGAAATCCTTTGATGGAAGAACCTCCGAAAATGAACATGATCAATACTACCATAAATAGGATCATGGAAGTGTTGAAGGTACGGCTTAAGGTGGTATTCAACGATTTATTCACGATTTCATAATGGTGGTCGTTTTCGCCGGTTGACCGCAGGTTTTCACGGATTCGGTCGAAAACAATGACCGTGTCGTTCATCGAATAACCTATGACCGTAAGTATTGCTGCAATAAACGCTTGATTCACATCCAGGCTGAAAGGCAAATATCCGTGCAACAAGGAGAATACAGAAATCACAAAGAAAGCATCGTGAATCAATCCAACAATCGCACCCACAGAGTACTGCCAATATCCAAAACGGAACAAAATGTAAAGGAAGATGGCCAAGAGCGCGACCGACATGGAAATGAAGGAGGCATTCCACAATTCGCTCGAAACCGAAGCACTGACTGTTCTTTGACCCAAAATTTTCGCCTTACCCATTGAAGTTTCAAGTCCTTTCAAAGAAGTTAAGAGTTTTGTTTTTACTTCTTCCGTAGCTCCATCATCCTTCAATTTGTAGTTGGTGGTTACTTCCACGTTATAATCGTTGGAAACCGTTTTCAACTCGATGGAAGAAACTTCTTTGTTTTCGATGAAGGTCCCCTCCAAAGCTTTACGGATCTGTTCGATGTCTGCTTTCTTCTCAAACTTCACCGAAAAGGTTCTACCCCCAGTAAATTCAACACTTTCTTTCAATCCTCGGGTAAACAAACTTATCATACCAATTACGGTAACAGCAATAGAGAAAAAATAAAAATACCTACGGGCACCAATCCAATTAAAATTGAAGTTCTGAAATAATCCTTTGGAATATTTGGTGTCGAAACTCACCCCTTTGTTCTTCTCCATCCAGTAACTAATAACCAATCGTGATATAAAGATTGCTGAGAAAACGGAAGTAAAAATCCCCACGATCAAGGTCGTAGCAAACGATTCAATTTCTCCCGTACCAAAGTACTTTAGAATCAAGGCTACCAAAAGGTGGGTCATGTTCGCATCGATGATGGATGGAAGGGCTTTTTGGAATCCAATCTCAACCGCTTTACCTACCTCTTTTCCATCCCGTTGCTCTTCCCGTATCCGTTCGAAAATCAAGATATTGGCATCCACCGCAGTACCGATGGTCAAAATGATTCCAGCAATACCTGCTAAGGTAAGTACCGCCCCAAAGGACGCCAAACAACCCATGATAAAAATAACGTTAGCAAACAAAGCGATATTGGCTGCCAGACCTGATTTCCCGTAATAGAAAAACATGTAGAGCAAAACCGCCAAGAATGCAAATCCAAATGAAATTAAACCAGCGTTGGAATTTTCAGCCCCGATGCTCGGACCTACCCGATTTTGTTCTTTAATCAAGCATGGCGCTGGCAAAGCACCACCGTTCAGCAATCCTGCCAATGCTTCAGCTTCTTCGAAAGTGAAGGTTCCTGAAATCTGAGTATTCCCGTTGGTAATTGGATTGATTACTGTAGGTGCAGAATATACCACGTTATCCATAGTAATTGCCACGATGCGGTCCTTGTTTTCTGTGGTCATTTGACCCCACTCAGTGGTTCCGTCAGCGGTCATGGATAAATCCACCGTAATTTTCCCCTTATCATAACCCGTAGAAGCACTGGAAATGTGCTTTCCGTTAACGCGAGCTTTTCCATCAAACGGAATTTTACAAGCGTACAACATATATCCGGTTTGCTTTTTCTTGTTCCCCATTTCATCGGGCTCAGCTCCCCACATCATGCGAATGCTTCGAGCAGCCAATACTTGTTGAACATCTCCTCTTCTTAATATTTTCTCAACCAAAGCCTTGTCTTTTGATAGAACAAAACCGATTGCAAACTCCCCCACAGGCTGAACCAATTTAACAAATCCCGGATTGTTTACAGTATCCACAGCAGCAGCAGAAGTACTGTCGCTTAGATCTCTTTCGGGGGATTTACTCGCCAAATCTATGGCGTTTAATTCCGGGCTAATTTCCGATGGCGCATAGGTTTCGAAGAGCTCCAAATTTGCGGTAGACTTTAATTTTTCAGCAACTGTATTCTCGTCTTGAACACCGGGTAATTCAATGTAAAGGCGGTTATTCGAAAGGTCTTTTTGAATGTTGGGTTGCGCAACACCGAATTGGTTAATTCGACGGTACATGATTTGTTCTACTCCGTTCATGGAGGAAGCCAACATATCCCTGAAGTACTTTTCAATTTCTGCATCCGAGGAATTAACCCCAATACCGTCCCCTTTCAACAATAGATTTAATTTGGTTTTATTTTTGGCTGCAGCTGAACTGAATAAATCCAAAAAATCTCCTTCACCCGCGTCGTATTTTCGGCTGGCTTCGTTGTAGATTTTTCTAAAAAGCAATGAGTTGGGTGCTTGTGCGTGGCTTACCAATAGATCTCCGGTAGAAATCTCCATGGTTACCGACATTCCCCCCACCAAATCCAAACCAAAGGCTAAAGATCGTTTTTTAACCTCGGTAAATGTAGATCCAAAGACAGGGTAAACCGCTTTACTCCCTCGTTCTTTTAAAATTTCGTTGATAAAAGCTGCTTTAGCTAAATCCTCCGCCTCCGGAGAATTGAAATCTACACGGGTATTGTTGGGTAAAAAACCAATTCCTTTCAGCGAATCTGCCTGCTTGAATGCATCTTCACGCAATTGTCTAACACGGAGTATTGCTTCTTTTTCAGCGCGCGCCTCTTCCCTCGAACTTACCCATGTAAACGACAATTGGTATAAGCAAACTGCCGTAAGCGTAATGGTTAAAAACCAAAAAAATCCTTTATTCTTCATGAAATTTCTGAATTATCTACAATTAAAGGGTGCAAATATAGAATTTCCCAACGTCAAAATCAACTTTTTCGATAGGCACCGTTGCAGCCAACTATAGTTCCTTGTAAAACTCCACTAGTTTACGTGCAAACTCTTCCCAAGAATTGCTTCGATTTATTGTACGCAATTCGCGAGACATAGGCTCTTTCCTCACCTCATCAAAGTATTTTTCAACCCAAATCGCAATGCTCTGAGCACTCTGTTCATCGCAAACAAATCCTGTTTTTGTGTGACGTATTGTTTCACCTAAACCACCTACGTTGGTGGCTATCATGGGTAATTCAAAATGCTGGGCAATTCCGGTAATTCCACTCTGAGTCGCCGACTTGTAGGTTAACATGCAAACATCTGCGGCCGAAAAAAACTTGGGTACCTCATGGTCTGCGATATACCGTTCAATCACATGAGTCCGTTGTTCCAGTTTCAATGACTTGATAAGACGTGCATACTTTTCAAAGGATCCGTAAACTTCCCCGGCGACGATTAAGTGGTAACGTTCATCGAGCTGCGACAACGTTTCAATAAGTAAATCAAGTCCTTTGTAATCTCGTATTATTCCAAAAAAAAGTAAGATTCTTTTTTCGGTTAGTGCTTCTAAACCGAGAGCTTTCAAAGCTTCTTCCCGCGGCATTTTTTCTCCGAATTGTGGGTACACAGGATGCGGAATAACCTCGCACTTGGCATCCGGCAAATAGGTCAACAAATCCGCCTTGACCTTTTCCGTCATGGCGATGAATCCATCGTTTCTAAGGAGAAAATACCGGTTAAAACGGTGGTCAAAAAAACGGCGCTCGTGCGGAATTACATTATCCAAAATGGCAATACGCTTGGTGAAACGGGATTGGCGGCCCAAAACAAATCCTAGGCAAGGACCGAAAAAGGTCATCCAATATTTGGTGATGACAAGATCGGGTTTCTTTTTTCGAAGGGTCTTTGCGGTAACCCAATAGCTGAAAGGATTAATGGAATCCAGGCAAGCTTTGGCGGGAATGGGGTCGGCAGAATCTTCAGGCGTCACATACTGCGTTTTTCCTGGAAAAAGTAACCCGGGATATTGACGTTTAAACGTGTATGCTTCGACCTCGTAATCCTTTTCCAGTACTCGGTAGAGCAAGGCGTTGAATTGCGCAATTCCTCCTCTAAATGGATAAAACGTGGATAAAAAGACAATTTTCATACCTTAATTCAAACTTTGCAAGGCGTCGAAGACAGCCTTCGGCGTTATGGTTTCCATGCATGGCGTGCCCAAAGAGCAGGTATTTCCGTAATAACAAACGCATGCTCTTGTCGGACCAACGATCCTTCCTCGCCCATAAAGTTCAAATTCATTGGCGTTAAAAATCGTATTCATCAGTACCATTTTCTTTTGTAGTGCTGTTGCGATGTGCATCATCATGGTCACTTGGGTTACCACGATATCGCAGGCCGATGTTAGGCTAATAAACGTTTCCAGGTCAAAATGACCGGGATAAAACGTGCCGCTCTCCTCAGCCATCTTCTCGTTTTTGTCGTGTTCAAGAGCCCCTCCTAAAAACAGCGGAAAATATCCTTGATCTACCAATACCTTGGCTAATTCCGTCCAATGCTGTTCGTTCCAAAGGCGGGTATTCCAACGAGGTCCACACCCGGTGTTCAGCCCTACAACCATCCTGCCTTTGGCTTTATCCTGAAGTAATGTGTGCCAATCCCTGGATTTTTTTTCATTCACCGAAATGGCATAAGGTTCCTGCTGGAAAGATAAATGGCAGATTTCAAAGATTTCCTCCAAATAATTCTTCGTATTTTCTTTGGATAGCTGGTCGAAGAAACCCGTCATCAATTTGTGCTCGGCTGCTTGGGTGCAAGGAGCTACCGCGTGATCTTCCCATGTGAAACCGTACTTCTGCACTGCTTCAACCTTCGACATGAGAATGCACGCCTCCGGATCTTTGTCCAGATTTATTGCTATGTCAAAAAGGCTGTTTTCTAAAATAAACAAAGAGGTTGCCGAAAGCGAGTATATCACATCAATGTTCTCTTTGGGGAGAATTTCCGGACTTAAGGTGAGCCAAGTAATGTGGCTGTTCGGATTATTCTTACGGAACCGTTCAAGCAAGGGAGTGGTTCGAATAACGTCGCCCAAGGCGCCTAATTTGATGATTAAAATCCGTTTTTCTATTGGCTTAAAATGGCTGCAAGTACCGCAGATACTCCCATCTTCCTTATTGGGTTTACATGGAATATGCCCTCTAAAATGCCGGCAATCCCTACGAACTTCACTGAATTCCATAATCCAAAGGTAGCATTATTGACCGTACTCCAAAAGCGTGAGAAACAGTTCTTTCCCTTGTTTAACATTGAGGGTATCGAAATTGCTAATCTGCAAATCTTTGAAATGCTTTTTCATTAACCCAATGCCTTTACCGTACACCTCATACTGGTGTTGGTATGAAATAAGCGTAAGCTCCTTCACCGAAACGGCATGTACGGTACTATCTGATGCAATCCAACCCGTGGAAAAAGGTTGATGAATTTTATCGTAAAAGCATTGCTGAGCGGGGAGCACATTGAATTGATTGGGGTCCCAAAGGGTAGATGATTTGACGGGAAAACGGAGTGCAACCCTGCGGATATTCTCCTCCACGACCTCTGCACGATTTTCATCCAAAACAGTTGTCCAAACATCGGTGAGGACCCATGGATTGAACATCCCATTGCGTTTGTAGCGATTGAAACGATAAACCATCCTTCCCTCGTTGTCGTACAAGGTATCGCCAATTTCCGTTTTTAAATCATAGATTATTGTATCGTGCGGTACCGGAGCATTTTCATCATGCGAAATTTCTACCGCTTGATAAATCCAATAGTTTCCTTTCTTGATGGGATAATACCCGTAGTGAAATGAACTTAAACCAGCGTTTGTTGGCTTTTTCTTACAAGCAACCGCTATTCCGGCCATACAAAAGAGCAAAAAGACATTTCGCAACATACCTTAAAGATAGTTATTCTTCTGGAGTGACGCCATTTTTTTCACATTGCTGGAAGTACTTTTTCAAGTCCTCTCCTTTGAGGGACTTTCCATCAAGCCAATAGCTGCGATACATTTCCGCCCCATTTTCATCATAAGCAATGCAATAACCATAGGCTTTGCCTTTCCTGTATTTCAATCGCGATGCTACTGTTCCTTCCGGATGGTATGTTTCCCATATCCCCACTTTTAATCCGTTTTCGTAGCGCCCGTTTTCCTTCATTTTCCCGGAAGAGAAATATGCTGTATGTGGTCCATGGAGAACACTGTCTTTATACGTATCCAATTGTGCAATTTTCAGCTCCCCCCGCTCTAATTGGTTTTGCAAATAGTAAATGCTTTTTTCTCCGTTCAAGCGGTTGTTTTTGTAATTTTCCGTGCTTACCAAAAATCCTTGGGTGTTATACGTTTTCCACAAACTGTCCTTTTGCATGTTAAGGTACTGCCCCTCGCTCATGATTGCTTCGTTTTCAAAATAGAACCAAACATAGGTCCGATATTTTGTTTCATGCTGTACGATGGATTTTACCTTGCCATTGGGATAGTAATACCTAAATTCTCCGACGGGAATATCGTCTTTAAAATTACCCGTATATAGCGGAGTTGTTCCATCGCTTTGGTATTTGATCCAAGCGCCTTGTTTCCTTCCTGCTGCGTCGGTTTTGTTTTGACTGAAGGCTGCAGCCCATGACCCGAACAGGAACCAAAGAATGATTAACCTCATTTTCATATTAAACTCAAAAAAGTACCCAAAGCCATGCAACGAAAATCCGGATGATCGGTTACCGATTCCTGGCTTTCAATTAACACCGTTTTCATTCCCAAGGCCCTACCAAACTGAAGGTCCGTTCCGGTATCACCCACCATTATGCTCTTTGAAAAATCAATTTCTGGAAATTGTTGTTGAGCCTCCAAAGCCATGTTCGTTTTGGGTTTTCTTCGAGATGCTGGGTCGTTTTTCAATTCTATGGCCGCAAAAACCGCGTCAATCTCTCCTCCACAAACCGCCACTTGTTGGCACATGCGTTCATGAATGAAGTCCAAGCCTCCTTGGGAAATCAATTCCAATGCAACGCATTGTTGATTGGTGACCACAACGATTCGCGCAAATTTACCTCGGACATGGGCAAGGCTTTCGAGGACTCCGGGTAAAAAATGAAAATCCTTCCAATCCAAGACATAGCCTCCGAAAATGCGTTCATTAATTACGCCGTCGCGGTCGAGGAACAAGGTCCAAGATCGATCAACTCCCCAAGAGCTTATTTCCATCCGGTTTTTTCTTCTACAAGGTAATTATTGCGGGAGGAAGAACTTCGGCTGATCAGTTCAGCGATGAAACCGGTGAGGAAGAATTGTAAGCCCATGAGCATGGAAACCAATGCGACATAAAATTCTGTTCGGTCGGCCAATTTAACGCCTCGGGTATGTATAAAAAGCTTGTCAATGCCTAAATAAATGGCAAATCCAAATCCCACCATGAACATGAAGGTTCCAAGGGCTCCGAAAAAATGCATGGGTTTTTTTCCAAATTTTCCCATGAAGGCTACGGTGATTAAATCCAAGGGACCGTTGAGAAAACGGTTGAGGCCAAATTTAGAATAGCCGTATTTGCGCGCTTGATGCTGAACGACCTTCTCGCCTATTTTCTTAAACCCCGCATATTTGGCCAATGCCGGCATGTATCGGTGCATGTCGCCGTATACCTCGATGCTCTTAACCACCGACCTGCGATACGCCTTCAATCCGCAGTTAAAATCATGGAGGTAAATTCCCGTAATTCTTCGGGCTGCCCAATTGTACAATTTGGTGGGTAACGTTTTTGAAAGCGGATCGTGACGCTTTTTTTTCCAACCGGAAACCAAATCGTACCCTTCCTCGGTAATCATTCGGTAGAGTTCAGGAATCTCCTCGGGAGAATCCTGCAAATCGGCATCCATCGTAATTACCACCTCTCCTTGTACCTCTTGAAATGCGGTTTGCAGGGCGGCGGATTTACCGTAATTCCGCTGAAATTTTATGCCGTAAACTTGGGAATCCAGTGCCGATAATTCGTTGATGATGTCCCAGCTTTTGTCGCTGCTCCCATCGTCCACGAAAATAACTTCGTAGGAAAGGGAAGCCTCGTTCACCACCCGTACAATCCATTGATGCAATTCTTTTAACGATTCTTCTTCGTTCAACAAGGGGATGACGAGGGAAATATTTGGACGCTGAACGGTCATGTCTTCAATTAATCTTTAATAAATCTTATGCGCGAATCACCAATGTAAAGCAGGTAAAGTCCCTTTTCTAAATCAACCACCGATAAGGTTAACGTTTCCTCGGAACAAACTCCTTGTTGTACACATCTTCCCATTCCATCGAACATCGCATAGTCCTCATTCGTAAAACTCCCCCAAAAGGTTACCTCTGTATGAGCTGGGTTGGGAAAAACCTTTATTTCTTGTTGGAGAGCAACTAACCCATTGACGGAATAATTGGTCACATAAAACTCATCGAATGCCGCCTCGGTTATATTTATGTCCGGGTCGTCATCCGAAATCACCACCAAAATTTGCATCGTAGAGGTAATGGGCAAAAGACCGTCCAACGCAATGCTCTTATATTCCCATTGCATCGAATCTCCTACCGGAGGAACCACCTGATCCATCAATACCGTTTGGCTCCCATTGCTCACCAATATCTTCAACGTATCATCGACCAACTGAGGGCCGTAAAAATTGTAATACCCTCGAGCATAATTAAAATGAGGATTGGTCAAACTTGTTAAATCCATGGGAGGTGAAACCAACACCGTGTTCCCTTGGTCCACGTCGTCGAAATCAGGATGCAAGTTGGCATCGTTGCCGGTCACATAACATGAGCTGCCACAGTCCCATGGCACATCACCCTGAACGGTACTTCCGCTAGAAGTTGCGTTGGGTACTCCCCTCTCCCACATTCCCGTTTGGGCGGTGCTGTTGACGCTCCATCCCAAGTCCAATTCAAAGTCGTCGCCGTAACCTGGTTGAAGAACAAGGTTTATCACCCCTGTATTTGAGTCAATGGTTTGAACGGAACAATAGGGTAAATAACCCCATTTTCCTACAAATATTTGATACGGTTCTTGATAAAACAACGTGAATTGTTCTTCACCTAAAGCATTCGTCGTTCCAGAATGATCGATTAACGGATGGCTTAATTTAATCTTGGCATCGAAAATTGGCGCCCCATTGGAAGCATCGGTAACATTAATTTGAAGATTGAACGGCGGCAAAGGAGTCATCTGTACATCCAATACGACCTCTTGATCTTGCACCAAATTGACCGTAGTACTAAAGGGAGCATAACCTACTTTTTCGAATAGCACGGTAGCTTGTCCGGTATGATAAATCCCCGTAATGTAATCTCCTGAATTGTTGGTATTATCGGGTTGTGGATTAATGAACAGGGTTACCTCTACCCCACTCAAAGGTACATTCGTTCCAGTCTCGGTAACGTTTCCTCTTAAATAACTCCCTTTGGAATAGGTTGGTCCTAAGATGAACAAGCCTTCCGTAATGTCCGCCGCGATTATGGTTCCGCTGTTAAAAAAAGGATAAACTCCCCAACAACCGTCAAAGCCGGTTGTTTGACCGTTGTAGGTATCAAACTCCCCTACTTTTACTAAATTTTCTGGATTGGTGCAATCGTGAATAACAATGCCGTCGGAGTAATAACTGGTCACTAAATAATCGCCTTTAACATGCGTATTGTGAGGTATTACGCCAGCACCGGGTGAATTTTGAATCCGTTCTACCTCATGAATGGCATTTAAATCGGAGATATCATACACGGCAATATAGGCTCCCGAGACTTCATCCGTGGTAAATACATATTGCCCATTGGTTGAAGGCCAAATGTTGTGTGTGAAAAGGCTTGGGGTCACTTGGGTCGCTAAAAGTTGTGGATTAGCTTTAAAAGTAACATCCACAATGCTAAAGAAACCATCGTAGATATGACCAAGGAACATGGTATCGTTGCGAACGTATCCATCGTGGCAGTACCAATTATCGAAGACTCCTACTTCAACGGGTTGCATCGGATCAGCATTCAAATTCACTATAATAACCCCACCATTACCGCGGTTTGCTCCAAAAATATACGCAAAACCCTGGCTGTCACAAAAGCAGGTATGCGCCGAAGTCCAAGTTTGACCTGCAGGACCCGTGTAAACCGATACCGGCAAGTTGGTTGATTGCGGTAGCGGTGATAAGTCAATGATCAACATGCCGTCATTGGCTTCGGTCGTAACGTAGGCATGATCCCCGTATACACAGGGATCCCTCCAAATGGATTCCGTTCCTGGATGCCAAAAAACTTCAACCGGCGCCGTTGGGTTGGTGATGTCAACGATCGATGTTCCTTTGCTGGTTCCCACGATGGCATATTCGTTGCCCATTTCATCTTCATAACCCCAAACGTCGTTCAAATCTGCACCGTGAAGCTGTTGATAATTAATATACGACAACGAGTCAATGTTCAATTGAGCGTTAAGATGCCATGACATGGTAAGCACAAAAGCGACCAAAAGTATTTTCTTCATGTTCAATTCATTAGCTCAACGAAGGTATTAACTTCCGTTTTATGGAAACCCTGTTAAATGTTATTGTTTGATGATTTTTTTGGCATACACCTGTTTTTCCGTTAGCACTTTGGCGACATAGGTCCCTACGGGTAAGTCTTTCAAATCCAAAGTAACGCTGGCAAAAGATTCAGATGCCTCCATCGGAGATTCTATCCAAAGTTTTCCCATGATATCGAATAACTGAAGGGTGGCCTTCTCGCCTACAAAACCGGAAATTTCTACCGTCGCTTCTTGTTGCGCAGGGTTCGGAAAAACGGCAATTTCATGGTCGAGTTTTGCCTCTTCCAAACCTACCCCAAAACCAACGGAAAAGTCGTAGCGGTGGTAACGCCCAAAGTCGCCCGGGAAAATCTCGATGTAGCTTCCTCCTACATAACGGAGTCGCATTTGCCCGTTGGATTCCCCTTCTACCTGCGCAGAGTACCAAAACGACAATCCGTCGTTGTCGCTGTCCTCAATGATGACGCTGTAGCAACCCGGAGCTAAGTCAAAGGTGTCCTTGTATTGCGTTTGATTGGCGAGCTGATTGCGTTGAAAAATTACATTTCCTGAAGCATCGATGAGCCTGTAAGAATTTTCAACCGCTTTATTGTTGGTGGTTAACCACACAAAGAAGGGGCCGTTGATCACCTCAGGAGCGTCAAATTTCACTTGTTTTACGCTGTTCTTCAGGTACTCGTCGTTGCCGAAGGTTCCGTTGACATTGCTTACATAGGCCGTAAAGGTCTCGGTTGAATCCAAGTCCATCCAAAAGCCTAAATCATTAACAGGAATTTCTACTACCTCTTCTTCGAGGAAACCGAGATTCCCGGTCCAATTCAACTGAATTTCATTTCCGTAGGTAATCCAGCATCGGATAAAACAAGAAGTCAGCGGATTTGAACCAGTATTTTTCAGAACAACCCGCGGGTTGGAGCACGTTGGATTGAACTTGCTGTAGTATTCCCAATTGTTCGGATTTAGAACATCCGCAATGGCAGCGTCGTTTTGAAAGTTGGGACCAGAATAGGAAATCAAATCGAAGGCGCCAATGTAGTTTCCTCCCGCTTGACCGGGATCTCCGGCAGGTACTGCGTTTACCGTGTAATCCAGCGAAACGGTATCGCCCGGTTGAACGAACGGAGTTAATTCAAAATCAAAATCTTTGACACGGTCCCCAGGACACCACCCTTCTCGGGCATAGGGCCAAGTACCTCCTTGCCCAATGTTGGGGTTGTCGCCGCACTCGGTCCCCTGCCAAATGTTCCAATTGAATCGAGGAATGCCGTTGACCGAGATTCCGTGATCGTTGGCGACCCACTCGCAACATGCATAATTCCCAACTTGCCCGTGGCCGGACATTCGGGTTTTTACCTTGAACATTGCTGAAGTGTCCGAAAGGACAACAGGTTTGTTTTGGAGTACGGCATCGCCTGCCATTTGACCGAAATTGTACGAACGCCAATCGGACCAAATTGGTTGACGCGCATGCACGTCCCGAGGAGGAATTCCTTTAATGAAGGCAAACTTCAAATCCAACAACTCTTGGGTATTGTGCGCCGCTAAATCCACCAAACCGTGAAGGTAGTGCTGGTAATCGGTTACGTCGTAAATCCAGCAGAAACCGTTAGGACCTAAGTCAAAATTGATTCCATATGGGGTAATGTAGCGAGCGATCTCAACGTCTTTGATGATTTCATAAGGCTGTTCATAATACACTACGGTGTCATTGATCAATTGCTGCCCATAGGCCACCGGCAACGTGGTCTGAACGGCACCCGTCGAACTGAACTCATACACCGATGGCGCTGTCGCATATCGGAAGGAGTTCACGATTTCAAAATGCCGGTTAACTGGAGCTATTTCGAAAATCACCGTGGGTTCCATGGATTTTTGTTCTAGCACAGGAAGCGTTTGTACCGCGCCAGCCACCGTTCCTTGACCAAAGGCAACCATAGGACGTTCGTTCAAGGTTTGGATCCCTGCAAGGGGTGCTGCATTCTTAATCATGCTTCCGGAAACGGGATCGAAACCGTCGCTCAACATCAACTTGTAATCGTTTGGTGAACGGTCGTCGGCGTAATTTTCATTATCGAAATCATAATATACCATTAATGCGTTGTAATTCGGATGGCTGTTATCGATTTTCGTTTGATAGTTCGCTAAAATGGTGGCAGAATCCAAGGCCGTTTTGAACACGTGAAACTCGTCCATTTGCCCCTTCCATTTGAGACCATAATCGCGGTTTGCCCCCAAGACAAATCGATGGATGTACCCTACCGTCCGGTTCAAGTTGCCGCCGGAATGCCAGGTATGACCGTTTTTGTAGATGAACATTTGTCCCGTACTTTGCTTTTTCACAAAAGCCCAGTGGTTCCAGTTGTTATCAATTTCAGGAGCACTCATGGTTTTATTGATGCGGTCGTAACCGGTTTGATTGCCCGCATCCCAATAGATGTTGTTGTTGCTCCAAGGCATGTGAATGTTCAAGATTCGGTTGTTCAAGGTATCGTATGCTTCCAAGATGGTCGTGTTCGTTCCGTTGTTGGCGTTTCCTTTCGCCCAAAATTCAATGGTCACGTCGCCGTTAACCAAGGTATCGGAAAGTTCCAGCATGGAATAATTGGTTCCATCGAATTCCATCACACCGTTGCTGCCTTCAAAATAGATACTGCTAGCGGAAGGACCGTTTTCCGCATCGAATGACGCTTGGCTTTGTAGAGGAGTCTCTTGGGCGAAAGTGCATTGAACAATGATGTTCTGAAGACCATCCCAAGTAAACGGTTGATGAAACAAGAAGCGGTTCGATCCCAATTGCAAGCTTCCGGCCGAGATATTTCGGTTGTATACTTCGGTGAAACCGCCCGATGCTAAGGTGCTTAAAGAAGCGAGATTGGTCCCCTTGAGCGCAATTTTCGGAAAAGGAAGTCCCTCATTCAAACCAAGGTTATTCACAAAAAGGGTGAGCGATTGTAAGTCTCCAGGCTGCACGCCTGCTGCAATCAGTTCTTGCGCCGTAACAACGAATTGATAGATGCCTCCATGGCTTTGCGTATGGAAGGGAAGTTGGGTGGTCCCGTTGCCTGCATTCAAGGTATAATCTTGCAGCAATTCCCCCGTTCGAAACGACTGAACGTGCTGTTGCACATTGAACCACTGTGCAGCTGCCTGAGCCGTATTGTAAGGTATAATCGCCGGTGTAGCGAAATTCGCGAGGTACTTCCCCGATTCCCTTTTCACGGAATCAAAATCCCCGGTATGATCGAAAACACGGGTGTAGGTAAGGTAATCCCACTCTCCGCAATCGTATTGATCCCAAGTGGTCAGTGGGCTGCACTTCAACTTATAATACATCAACACTTTCTCAAACCGCAGGGTATCCAACGAAGCTGGAAAAAGGAACTGGTCGTGTCGATTGGTAATGGAATCAAAGGTGAACGTTTGAAACCATGTGGTATCCTGAGCAAACGAAAAAAATCCCATGAAAATGAATGGGACTGCGATAATTAAACGGCGCATGGTGAATGTTTTGAACAAAAATACAATACTTATTGGGAGATGAGAAAGCTATGACAAAATTTCCGTTACTTTGGGTTGGCATGCCGATTGCAAAAGCATGTGAGCACTTGCAAAATAGCATCTCAAAGGAAAATACCATTTCACCAAAGCTGCTTTCTGCCAAAATGACAACACACCATGAACGAACATTTGTCCCCTTTCCCCTACCTGGCACCCATCGATGGAGATTCGGAATTCATACCCCTCATTACCGCCGAGGAAGAGGAATCAGTCAACCGTCAGGCATTTCCCGAAGAGCTCCCCATTCTACCGCTCCGTAATAACGTACTTTTCCCAGGGGTGGTCATTCCTATTACCGTAGGACGCGACAAATCAATCAAGCTCATTCAAGATTCCAACAAGGGCAATAAAATCATCGGTGTAGTTTCGCAAAAAAACCAAGACCAAGAATCCCCTAACTTCAGCGATCTAAATACTGTTGGAACGGTAGCGGAAATTGTGCGCTTATTAAAAATGCCGGACGGAAGTTCTACCGTCATCATTCAAGGGAAGCGGCGCTTTGAAATTGTAACCCCGCTCCAAACCGAGCCCTACATGAAGGCCAAAGTGAACATTCTTAACGAAGTTCCGATCGACAAGAAGGACAAAGAATTCAAGGTCATGATCAGTACGGTGAAAGACTTGGCGCTTCAAATCATTCGCGATAGTCCCAATATTCCTTCCGAAGCACAATTTGCCATTGGCAACATCGACAGCCCAACGTTCTTGGTCAATTTCATTTCCTCCAACATGAACGCCGATGTGGCAAAAAAGCAAGAAATGCTCGAAGAAATGGACATGAAAAAACGCGTTGTTATGGTCATGGAGCATTTAACCTTGGAGGCACAAATGCTGGAAATGCGCAACGAAATTCAAAACAAAGTTAAACGCGATTTGGACCGGCAGCAGCGAGAGTACTTTTTGCACCAACAAATGCGTACCATTCAGGACGAACTTGGCGACAACCCTCAAGATCAGGACGTAGCGGAATTTCAGGAACGCGCGTCCGCGAAAAAATGGAACGACAAAGTCGCCAAAGCCTTTTACAAAGAACTGGACAAATTGCAACGCATGAATCCGCAAGGAGCAGAGTACACCGTTCAAATGAATTTCTTGGATGTTTTACTCGAC
>CANMUN010000051.1 GCA_947500875.1 Flavobacteriales bacterium
CTTAGGTTGATGGACCCGTTATTCCCCCCATTGCACGATACATTGGTCGAGGTTGAACTCAAAACTATCGCACTTGGTTGCGTGATCGTCGCGCTTGCTTGTGCCGTACATCCGTTCGCGTCCGTTACCGTTACACTGTACGTGCCCGCCACCAAATTTTGTGGGTCTTGTAATGTGCTGCCGTTCGTCCATAAATATGTGTAAGGTAACGTGCCTCCTGCTGGGGATAAATTAATGCTGCCGTTATTCGCTCCGTGGCACGACACATTCACTTGCGTCGTTGATAGCGTTAACGGCGCTTGCGGCTGAGTAATTGCGTATGTTGCTTGTGTTGAACAATTGTTAACATCTGTGACTGTAACGGAATAGCTTCCCGGTGCAACCGGTCCTATGTCTTGATTTATTGAGCCATTATTCCACAGGTATGAATAGGATGGTGTTCCTCCTGATACGCTTAGGTTAATATGACCATTTGCTTGGTTAAAACAACTCACATTAATGATTTCTGTACTCAAAACAAGCGCCGGTGGAGACGAAACGGTATCTGTTAACGTTTGGACACAATTGTTAGCATCAGTTACCGTAACGGTATAACTACCATTAGGCAATCCTGCCGGGTCTTGCACAGTCGCCCCATTCGACCATAAATAACTGTAAGGCTGCGTGCCCCCGATTGGAGTTAAATTTATTACTCCAGCTGACGCATTAGAACAAGCATTGTTCGTATTAATTGACCCTAAAAGCAATGCTGATTGTGGTTGGGTAATGGTTACAGAATTCGTAACAGAACAGCCGTTTAAATCGGTAACAGTATATGAATAGGTGCCTGTAGATAAATTAGACATGCCACTATACGATCCTGAAATTACACCTGGAGCTGGCACTATTTCATATCCATTGGGATTAACGCTTAAGTTATTAGGGCCTGTATATAATACATTATAGCCGCTGGTATTGCCGTTATGCGGAGTGCCTCCTTGTACGTTTAAAACTAGCGCCCCCGTACTTTGACCGAAACAGTTTACATTCGTAATTCCGTGGGACACGGTTAGCTGAGGGGGGTTAGCAATCGTTACCGATTGTGTTGTTGTACAACCGCCACCGTTATCTGAAAAGGTAAACGTGTAGGTTCCCGGCGAAAGATTCGTAACAGTAAAACTTCCGCCGTTGTTAGGAATTGCATTGGCTTGGCTTCCGGATAAAGGGCCCGTCCAAGAAAGACTGTAGCTTGGGCTTCCACCCGAAACGGTAAACGTAGCAGAACCATTGGATTGATTAAAACAAGCGGCCCCTTGCGTCGTGTGGTTTACCGTTAACGGGGTTGGTTGGACTATTTGAATAGGAGAAGACACAAGGGCGCAATTGTTCGCGTCCCTAATAGTTACTATATAGGAAGATCCCGGAGTGGTCGCAATTAAAGAATCGATAAGGTAAGTGTTGAAATTAGGCGGGATTACCTCCGGCACCGGGTTTCCTGTTGGTCCGGGAACAGGCCCTGTCCACGAAATATTGAACCCAGTTCCCGGTGTTCCATCACCAGCGCTTAGACCAGAAACACTAATTGAACCATATTGCCCCCCAACACAGGGAATATTCGTGGGGATAAATGATGCCGTTATTTCTGGAGGCGTAGTAATTGTTGTTGTTGGTAGGTTTAAAATACAACCATTATAATCTCTAACTGTTATATTATAAGGCCCTGCTGGTAAATTGGACAACGTATCTTTGTTGGTGGTTGTATTGCTGTTAGATGTTGTTGGAATCTCTACAATACAGTTGTTTGGGTTTCCCGCTGAACAATTACACAAAGGATCTCCGCCACTAGTTCCTCCCGGTCCAGTCCAACTTAGTTGATATCCCCTACAAGAATGTCCTGAGGGGCCAATAGTGCCCCCTGTAACAGTTACAATAATTCTTCCACCAGGAGGATTTTGATGGGCAATATTACAAATCAAATTTGTTGTATTCACTGTGGCATTTATTGCCGATGGTTGCAAAATATTGCCGCCTCCGCTTGTACAAGCATTTAAAGGATCATTTAGATCATTGATGTCCTGATAAACATACACCGTATAGTTACCCGCTGGAATAGTATCAAAATTATACGTGTTAGAGGCAAAAGGACCGCGGGTGCGTATTACATTTCCATTAAGGGTTAATTGATAATAAAAGGTATTTTGAGCACAACAATTAATATCTGCGGTAATCATCAAATTACCATTAGTCGCACCATTACAATTTAAAATATTTGGGTAACTGGTAAGGGTATTACACTGCTGTCCGAAGACTTCGAATGTCAGTTTTACAGAAATAAATAGTAAGATAAAATATCTGATACTGCTGGCCTTTATCTTTTTTAATAACCCTTTAAACAGCTTGAATCTCTCTGTCAAAACCTTGTTTACTCTTTTTTAACCCACAAAAATATAGTAATTATAGGAGAACATCAATTAATTCCCGTTTTAATAACGAACGTTGAGTTTTTAGTTCACTACAACCACCTTCCCTACCTTACGAGAAGATCCTTCATTGGTTGCGGTCCAGATTAAGTAAACCCCGCTTTCTACTTTCGATCCGTCCACACGTTTTCCATCCCACGTGGCGGTTCCTCCATTTGACGTTGTTTTAAACACCAAATTACCCGCAACATCCGTAACTTTAACGTCAGAATCGTAGCGGATTCCTTGAATCGTTATTAATCCCTCATAGCCTGGCCGAACGGGGTTCGGGAACACTTTAGTTGAAAAATAATCTGCATCGTCAAGCGACGCGTCTGAACGGTAAGATACCAATCCAAGATCAGTAATAATGAATAGTTCTCCTGTTTCTTGGTTGATTTTAATGTCGTAGATATTGTTCGAAATTAATGCCGAATTTTCTTGAGTAAACTGTTGAATAATCTCAGAACCATCGGCCGACAACAAGACTAAACCCGCCCCAGAAGTGGCCATCCATTTCCTGTTGCCGCCGTCTACTTCAATATCCGTAATATGAGTAGACCCCAGCATGTATTCTACATTTCCCTCAAAGCGAACCTTAACTCGTTGGGTATTGTAATCCCCTGAAGCGGCATTGAATGCCCCTGCGGGATTGTACAACACCGCAAAACCCGCATCCGTTCCAATCCACAATTCTCCATCCAAATCCACCGCTAATGCGGTGATATTTTCGGATGGTAGGGCACCGGTGTAATCTCCGCTGGTTAAATTGATGTTTTGATCATCGCCCGTATTGTCAAACGTTTTCGAGTAATTATATCCAAAAACCCCGTTGGTTTCCGTTGCGAACCACACATTGTTTTCTTGGTCTAATACCATTTTAGTGGTGTATTTATTCCGCGCATCCACCCCACAATCATAGGACCACCACGTGCCGTCGGCTTGTCTTGCCACTAAAGGCCGCTCCGCCCAGCCATTCAACACCCACAAGTTTCCTTTCGCATCGTAGGCCACGTCGGAAGCAAGCGCCCAACCGTTGCCAGCTAAACTCAATTGAATGGTGCTGTTGCCGCTGTCGTATACAGAACAGCTGTTGGTTTTGGTGTCCACAATGGAAAGAGGGAAGCGGGAATAAGTTGAAATCGCCACCTCATCGGGGTTTTTGGGATTTACCGCAATGTCAATAAAATCATGGATATCGATTCCCTGCCATTCTTCCAAGGTTGAATTGTCGTTGTAAGACCAATCTTCGTTCTCAAAAAGGTAGTATCCGTGACGCAAAAATCCCGGACTTTTAAATTCCAGGCGCCCACTTGCTACCGCTAACTTTCCTTTGTTCCAGTCCATGGAATAAAAATCATTTCTTGGTGGACCCGGATACGTGATTTTCTCATAGGAATAAGCTCCGATGGCACGAATTGGTCCAGAAAACTCATCGGCGATCCACTTATCTCCGTTTGGCAAAACCACCCATTGATTGGGCCTAAAATAAACACCCAAATAAAAGCTCAATACACTTTCCTGTAAAACCCCTTGTGCATCAAAAGAGAGCAGCGCACCGTCGGCTAAAACATCAAGGCGATTATTGTGCTGACTCAAATTCGCAATTTCTAACGCTGTTGAATAATAATCGAAAACCTCAAACTCCGTTGGAATTAATTTCAATACCGTGTCCTTGGCAAATTCCGTAGATCTCGCCAAAACAAAAATATCTTCGTTTACTTTTTCAATAGCTGCGTACACCCCATAGGGCCATTCCTGTAATCGAACATCGTGGGTCCACCCTTGAGGAGCGGGTAAAAGCGGGTCCGCTTCCATGCCCGTAAATAACCGGGTGGGTGTAAGGGCAAAAAGCATTTTGTTTTTCAACGTAATGTCGACAATCGGCTCCTCGCCATTTGTTGGATAATACGTGTCTTTGACTTCTTTTTTATTGGGATTTAATAGAACCACCCCAAAATCAGTACAGATGTAAATTCCTTCGTCGGTTCGGTAAAACCGGTTGATTTTCTTGCTGCCCGAAAACGATGCCAATCGAATGGCTGGAATGTTATAAATTCGGTCGTCCTTGATTTGATCGATATTCCCGTTTTTGTATCCAATATACAAAGCTTGATCTACGCTGTCGTAAAACAAACTGGACAGTAAAATATCGGACAATCCGTTTAATTTGTTGAGCAAGGTTTTTTCCTTGGATTCTAGGTGATACCGAAGCAGTCCGTTTTCGTAAGCAACAAATACGGTAGCGTTGTCGGTGGCAACATCGATGGCCCGCATGGTTGCCGTATGCATGCGCCAAGTGCCCGTTTCGATTTGGCTAAACCCCGCCCAGGAAACCCACAAAAAACACCATAAAACGGCCTTATTCCACATATTTACGCAACGAAAAGTACTTCATTTTATTGACAAGCTCAAAACTAATTAACCATTTTAACATTAAAAACCCGCCTAAACCGCTTAACTTCGGCTTCATGAAGTCATTACAGCAACAGCTATACGCAGCAGGGTTGGTTTTGTTTCTTTTTCCTGTATTCTATGTATTAATTTCAAGTCTGCTGTTGTTTTTGGGGATTTCGTTACAGGGGTGGATCCTAATTCCCGCCTTTGTAGGCACCCTTGTCTTCATAGGATTGGTTCGTCGAAACATAAAAACTCCTCCTTTGTGGGTTTTAATTTCCATTGTTTGCATCGTCTTTTCCCTGATGATTTCCAACGTGTATTTTGATGTTTCTTTCGATGGCCAGTGGTACCATCAAGATGCAATCATGTTTTTGTCGGATGGATGGAATCCTATCTGGGATCATGCCCTTGTGGATTCTGCCGTTTCTGGAGAAAAGGCCTGTTGGGTGAACTCCTATCCCAAGGCGTCTTGGCTTTTTCAATCGGGCATTTTCCAACTGTTCGGCAATGTTGAATACGGAAAATCATTACACCTCATTAGTTTATTCTCCTTTGCTTTCATCCTTTTTTCATTGCTGCAACATCGAGTGAATTTAACTTTTTTCAAAAGCCTTGTTGTAACCTTCATGGTGAGTTTTTCTACCATAACACTCGGCCAACTCTTCAGTTTTTACGTTGATGGAGTGCTTTTTTCCTTTCTTGGTGTTTTTCTTTTGCTTTTGATCGAATACTTGTTGTTTGATAAAAAAGTATTTATTTGGATCGTATTTAGCTTTATTTTCTTAGTGAATCTCAAGTTTACGGGTTTAGTTTATGCCCTTGTTTTTTGCAGTATGGCGGTGGTGTTTAAAGCGATTTCAGAAAAATCGGTTCCTTTAAAGTTCGTGGGAAACGTTAGTCTAATGGTTTTTCTTGGAGTTTTTGTGGTGGGATTTCCCACCTATGTTCGCAACACCGCGGAAAAAGGGCATCCGTTTTTCCCGTTGATGGGTAAAAACAACATGGGTAAGGAGGTTGCAGCGGTCCAATATCCAAAGGATTTTTTCACGCTAAATCGGTTAGAGAAGGCTTGGAAATCCCATGGCTCAATGCCGCTTTTTACGGACCACGAACACGCTTCTGCAAACAAACCGCTCTTCAAATACGACGTAATAAAGGCCTCTGTACCGTATTACCGAAACCACCAGCCGGTGGAAATGAGTCCCTTTGGTCCTTTTGAGGCGGAACTCTGGGTGCTTTTCGTTCCTTTGCTCGGGATGTTTCTTTGGAGGAAACCTTCTTGGAAATGGCTTTTGCTTGTTTTCTCCGTATTGCTTTCAATGCTCATTCAACCCGAATTTTGGAATTTACGATATGCTCCTCAAACCCTTTTTATCATAGGTGTTGTTTGCCTTTTCTTACTAATGGATTCCAATAAATGGATTCAAAGGACCTCTTCAATTTTTATGCTGTTATTTTTGGGGAACAGTTCCATCTCGGTTTATCAAAATTGGCTTTGGGTACACGAAAAATCGAAGGCATTGGAACGCTCTTTAGAGGCCGGCTCTGGTGAAACGCTTAAAATTCAACGCGGATGGATGAAATCTTTTGAATTGAAACTAAAGTATTACCATATTGTCCCTGATTATACCCTTGATCCCCAAGGAACCTACAGAGAATTTCCGGGAGATTCATTTACCGGGTGGAAAACCCTTGTCAATAAGCCATGAAAACATACCTGCAATTACTTCGCGTCAAAAGCTGGATCAAGAACGGATTCCTTTTCTTACCCGCCGTTTTTTCCCTCAAATTACTCGACCAACACCTGATGTTTGACCTCTTGTTAGGTTTCTTGATTTTTTCGCTTTCAAGCTCCTTCATTTACCTGCACAACGACCTCAAAGATGCTCCTCAAGACGCGTTGCATCCTAGAAAACGAAACCGCCCCATTGCCTCAGGTAAGGTTTCTCGAGGTAATGCTTTGCTTGCCTCGGCGGCCGTACTTTTTGCCGCCTTAATGCTCTTTTATTTCTCGGCGCTTCCTTCTTCTTTCTTGGGGCTTATGGTAAGTTATTTAACTGTTAACTTGCTCTATGTTTTTTGGCTTAAAAACGTTGCTCTATTGGAGCTGTTTGTTGTTGCAATGAATTTCGTCCTTCGAGTATTGGCCGGCTGTGCCATCTTAGCTGTTACGCCTTCGCATTGGATTTTGGTGGTGACCTTTTTTCTGTCCTTTCTCATGGTAGTGGTCAAACGCAAAGCGGAAATTCTACAACTGGATGCCAAGGCAAAAGAACACCGATCAGTCCTCGCCGCCTATAGCGTTCCTTTTTTGAACACCCTGGTGTATATTGCTGCTACGATTACCATCACCGCTTACTTGTTGTATTCAATCGACCCAAAAGTCATGCTGAATTTAGGGTCGGAGTACCTAATATATAGCTCTCTACTGGTGTTCTTAGGTATTATTCGCCTAATTCAAATCAGCGAAATGCAACTGCACGAGGGCGAAGGAGACCCCACCACACTTTTATTCAAAGACCCTATACTTTTGGGAACGGTGATAACTTGGATGTGTTATTTAATTGCGATTATTTATGCCTTCTGATTCCAAAGAAATTGCTGTTTTTGACTTTGATGGCACGCTTTATTCACGGGATAGCCTTTTGGATTTTTGCCGGTATTATTACCAAAAAAAACCCTTGCGTATTTGGCGGATTTTCCTACAGCTTTTGGCCTTTATTGGCTGGAAATTAGGACGTTTCAACTCCTCAGAATTCAAACATCGGTTTCTTACCTTTTTGAGCAACGATTCTGAGCAAGAAATTGAACGTATGGCCGAGGATTTTTGGAAATACCCGCGCATTTACAACCCTCATATTGTGAAGTGTTTACAGCGTTGCAAAGCGGCCAATTATTATACCGTAGTAGCCTCTGCATCCCCCGTGCTCTTTATTTTACCCGCTTGCAGAATCCTAGGGATAGACGAAGTCCTTGGAACCGAATTAACCTTTGCAAAAGGCGGTTACTTGCTCGAAAAGAACTGCCGAGGGGACGAAAAATTAAGGCGAATAACAACGCGGTTTCCTTCTGCAACAATACGCGAAGCATACTCTGATAACCGTGATGATTTAATCCTTCTCCAAAGCGCAGAGAAAGGTTTTGCTGTCAAAAAGGGCGGTATACTTCCTGTTAAAGCGCAGGATGTCGCTCAAGAAAAATGAATTCTGCATCTTTTTCCATCTGGGTTTCTAATGAAATTCCCGCAGAACGTGCTTTTTGCTCGAGAGAGTTCATCCATTCAGGGTTAGCCTTCATTTCCAAAAGGATTCTATCCATTTCCGAACGTTGGATCATTCGGAGAACCTCTAAACTGGATTTACTTGAGCGTTCCTCAAAATCATTGATGTAATACCAGTGTTCTTTTCCGCTTCGAACGCAGCAGTATTCACTCCTCGGGCGCGGCGTATATCCAAAAAAAGTTAAGGTGTCGAAGTTTCTTTCATGCACCGCTATTTTTCGCAACAGATTCTGCTCGTTAAAATATAAGATAGGCGAAGAATTCTTCGAGAAATCGAACACTTGATGGGTTCGGGCGATGAAAATCTGCGGGTCGGGATTGTAATGTGCAGGATAGTTGGAAAGGGTCCATTTTGCGAATGGCATGTGCTGCAAATTCGACCAATCAAATTGATGGTAAGGGAGATGGATATATAATAACCCCAATTGACTCAATGCGCCTAAAGAAGCAAGGGAAACGCTCCATGAACGCCGCAACTCTTTCAGTAAAACGTAACCATGGCACATTAAAGGAACTGACATCCACACGGCGTAGCGGTTCACCACCGCCATGCCGTGGTTCCAATTATTCATGCAAGAAACCAATAAGGTCATTGCCAAGATTACTAAAGGCAAAAAATCCCATGGACTCACTTTACGGGACTTTATGATTTGAACTGCCCTGCAGCAGAAAAGAAGGAAGTACACAAATAAAAAAAGTCCAATGCTTAGGATCATCCCCTGATTTAGGTCAAAGAAGAAGCCGATTACCCTGATGCTGGTAAGGTTTTCTAAAGACAAGAAACCCGCGTCGTTAATTAAACTGGTGGTTCCGAATAAACCATAAAAATAAAGCGGGGGAACGAATACGAATACCCCATAACCAAGGTATTTCATCATCGGCCTCCATTGGAATCGATAATGGTACCAAACCAACAAATACATCCAAAGGAATAAAAAACTTAAGGGTTGGTTTTGAAGGGTTGCTAAACCGCAAAAAAGCAAGGCGAAATGGAATCGTTGACGGGTGAGGCATAGCATGCTGCTTAACACCAACACCACCGTTAGCGTTTCGGGATGAGTCCAGGTGGTATAATAAAAAGAGGCGCTTAAGAAAACCAAGAGACCTAAAACAAGCGCTGATGTACTTTCTTTTTTCTTCCACGATAAAAGCCAAGCAAAAAAGAGAGACCATATAAATACATTCGTAAGCACGAACGCTTTAATCGGGTGAATTCCTATACCATCGGTGAGCATGCGAGCAGGAACATTTACGAAAGAATAAAAAACAAAGTGATAACCGTAAACATTTTGATGGCTGTTTCTGTAAAAGCCACCGTAATCTTTGCGTTCTGGACCTTTTTCACGCAAAAAAGCCTCCACCTCATCGAAAGCTGCACGTTTATAATTGGACTCCCATGATTGATGTTGGGTAAAATCGGATTTAAACGATTCGCAATCGGAAAGACGAATGTCGGGTGATGCATGATTTTTCCATGCTTCAGTGGTCAAGACATACTCGATTCCGTCTCCTGTTGGGTAAGGTTCTTTTTCCAAAAAATAGCCGAATGCTTTTATGGAGAGAACCAACCAAACAATCCACTTTAAGGCAGAAAACCAACGTCTATTGGACATATAAATAAAATACTAAAATTGCCAAATACCGCACGAATTTTCCCAGGAAAATAAACAGAAAACTTCCTTTCCAGTCCACGCGAAAAAAACCCAAAGCAACGGCCATGATGTCCCCAACGAAAGGCAACCACGAAAACAACGCCAACCAAACCCCGTACGTGTTTACCCTTTCTTTCCAACGGACAATTTGCGCGGGTTTAACTCGGATTCTCGACAACCATTCGGGGTTTCCAAGGTAACCCAATCCGTAATTTAAACATCCACCTAATGAATTACCCAGCGTAGCCACAGTCAGGCAAATCCAAGGATCGAAATGGAATAACATGACCACAAATAAAGCCTCTGAAGCCAACGGGACTACGGTAGCTGCTAAAAACGAAGCCACGAACAATCCAAGATATCCCCAATCAATCCACTGCATAAAAAAAGGCCGGCGAACCGGCCTATTTAAAGAATTCCCTTCAATTACTTTTTAACAAAGTGCTTGGTTACTACCCCTTCCTCTGATTGAAGTTTTACAACGTACAATCCTGGGGCAAAATCTCCCACAGCAACTTGCTGATTTTGAACCCCGTTGTTTGGCGTGAAGTTCAAAGCTGCTACCACCGCTCCTTGGTTGTTGTAAATCGCACCTTGAACCGATGATGCTCCTTTAAAATCTGCTTTGATGCTCAATACATCGTTTGCCGGATTTGGGTAAACTACCGCTCCGATAACCGCGGTATTTTCATCGACACCAATGCTTGGGTCAAAGTTCAATCGAACCCAAGGGGTTGATGTTTGATAATACCATGTTTGGTCGGCATAATCAAAGAAAAAGGATGTTTGCGGTGAAGAGGTTCCCGCGTTCACGACGCGCAATCCTGTGCCTCCAGATCCAATTACCGCTAGGTAAGTTGTGTTCGGCTGTAAGGTTACAGGTACATTCAAGGCCAGCATTTTGTTAACATTCAAATCCGCTGCGCTTACAATTAATGGATCCGACTCGGATTCAAAAACGAAATCTCCTGTGGTTGTATCCACGGAATACAACTTCACGAAAACTTCGGTGCCAACCGCCGTTCCATTGGCTCCTCCTAACATTCTAACATCGATGCCTTTAAGTTCTTGTTGATTCCAAATATCGAACAAATTACCTGCCTCAAAACCATCAGGACCATTCGAGGTAGAACCAGCGGGCGTTCCATTGTCGCGTGCATAAATGTAATTGGTTACCGCGAAATTGGTATTGGCGATGCTGTTATTGGCGGGAACATCATCCGTTGAATCGGCACCCAACGTATGCACCACTGAATAGTTTCCTAAACCTGAAGGTGTAAACGGGTTCGTAACTGTTAAAGTTACCGTATCCAAAGAAGCTACGCTAACGGTTGAACTGGAAGCAGTAAAGGCCCCCGCATTCACATTAACACTGTAATCAACCCCTGGTTGAGCGTTGATTCCTCCGTTGAAAACTTCGATTTGAAAGTCAATTGGAGCGGTTTGCGTTACAGGAATCTGATAATAATTCAATCCGGCAGTTCCCCAATATTTAGAGGTAATACTCAAGTCATTCGTTGGATTGGTTTTGATTTTAACGTTATCAATGTACCAACCATAGGTTATCCATACGTTGGCGTTTGCTGCTTGAGCGGGGAAGTTGGTCGTCCAGCTAAAACGAATCCAAACGTTGCCCGGATTTGCAGGTAAAATTGTGGCTAAGTTGATGCTTTTTAAGTCAGGATTTGCGTAGGCAGATCCCCCTGCTTGAGAAAGAACCGGTTTATCTAAGTTGTTTCCAACCGTCGTCCAAGTACTTCCGTTGGTACTGATTTGGATTTCTTGAAGGTCGTTGAAACGCGCTCCAAATTGTTCAAATTCTAAACTAACATGATTTGTCCCACCCAAGGATCCGATATCAATAGGATTCGCTGTCGTCAAGGTGTACGTAATACCTGTAGCTTGTGTTCCTGGTGTTGCGGTCGGGTCGCCGTTCACTAACTCCGCATAGTTTCCTCCGCCCGTAGAGCTGATTCCATTAGCACTCCACCATCCGTCAGACACATTGTTAATATTCCATCCAAATTCCATTCCTGCTTGTCCGTCATTATCGATGGTCCAATTTGCCGCGTTATCGAAATTATCCGACCAAAGCGTAATCCCAAGGGATTTTGTTGATGCTTCTGGTTTTGCTGTATGGGCATTTGCAAACGGAGCCAAACTGTTAGAAGGCATCACGCGTGTGAGTTTCTGTCCGAAAGCAATCGTGGCAGATAACATTAAAACAACTGGTACTATTCTTTTCATATTTATTTTTTAGAACGCCTAAATTAACAGAATTGAGGTTTATCTCCAAATATTACTCAAGAAATGAGAGTTTCTGTCGGTAATTTTGTAATTCCACCGCGCTCAATGCACAAGAAAAGACCACCTCTTTTTTTTTCGGAACGATCAACCTCTCGATACCATCCATCGCTATAACCCATGAATTTCCTGAATACGTTAACTGGTTTGCATCTTGACCGATGCGGTTTACTCCGGCAACGAAACACTGATTTTCGATAGCCCGAGCTTTTAACAGTGCGTCCCAATGAGTAATTCTCCTTTCCGGCCAATTCGCAACATAGAGTAATAAGTCGTACTTCGGCATTCCCTGAATCAAGTAGTTTCGTGTTAGTTCGGGAAACCTCAAGTCGAAACAAATTTGGAGGTTGATGTTCCAACCTTTATGGGACACCACACGCTCCTCTTCCCCTGAAAGGTAATAATGATGTTCGCCCGCCATTTTGAACGTTTTTCGTTTATCATACAACTCAACCTTCCCGTCCGGCGTTACAAATACTCCCCGGTTAACGTTTCCTGCCTTTGTCTTAGCCATAACAGAGGTGTACACCGCACCCTTTATTCTTTTTGAAAGATCCCTAAGGAAAACCAGTGACGAATTCGAATCCGTCCATTCCTCGGCCAAAACGGTGTTCATGGAAAATCCCGTATCCATCATTTCAGGAATCAACAAAACGTCGGTTGTTAATCCTTGGGTTAAGGACGATATTTTCGCTCTGTTTGCCGCCTTATCTTCCCAGACTTGGTCGAATTGCAATAAAGAAAGTCTTAAATCCTGCATAATCGTTCTGTGGCTTCAATTAAGGTTTCCTCCGTTTTTGCAAAGCAAAACCTCAAATGTTTTAAATCCCTTCGGTCATGGTTAAAAACGGAAATGGGAATCGAGGCAACCCCGGCTTCTTGGGTAAGACGAATGGCAAAATCCACGTCGTTCTCATCGCTAATTTGAGAATAATCAAGGGTTTGAAAATACGTGCCTTCGCAGGGCAACAAACGGAATTTGCTTTTTTCTAAACCCGAAGAAAAACGGGCGCGCCTGGAACGGTAATCACGATTTACCTCCGTTGCCGAAAACTCACTCAAAAAATCCGCAATGCCTTTCTGAACGAAAGAATTTACGGAAAAAACTAAAAATTGATGGACCTGTAATATCCGATTCATAAGAGCTTCTGGAGCCGTTAAATAACCTATTTTCCATCCCGTTGCTTGCAGCGACTTGCCAAAGGAAGCCATAACCACGGATCGTTCGCTTAGGAAGGGGGCGTTACGAACGGAAAAATGCGGGCGATCAAACGCCAAATATTCGTAAACCTCATCCGAAAGAATGTGTAGGTTTGGAAATTTAGCAAGAATCCTTTCCAATTCCCGGTATTCTTGTTCCTCCCAAACCCTTCCGCTAGGGTTGTGAGGAGAATTTATAACGATGAGCCTTGTTTTTTGTGTCATCGCCGCTTCTATGCGCTCCCAATCCGGCAAATAATCCTCGTTGAGAGGAACATGAACGGGTTTCGCCCCCACCAAAACTACTGGCAACTCATAACAGTCATAGCACGGATCCAGTAAAATAACCTCGTCTCCTTGTCCTACAAGGGCTTGAACGCTTGTGAAAATTCCTTGCGTTGCCCCTGCGGTGATCAAGATTTCATGGGGGTTTACAAGCACTCCTGAGGTTCGTTGAATGAGTTTTGAGATTTCTTGACGTAAATCCAGCATGCCTTGATACGGACTGTATTGATGGTGTTCTGATCGAACCGCAGCAGCGATGCACTCTTTTAACCTAGAGTCTATGGGCATGTTGGGAAAGCCTTGCGCTAAATTAATGGCGCCGTGTTCCAGCGCCAACTGCGTCATTTGTGAGAAAATACTTGGGCTATTTTTAGTGGTTTTAACCATGATTATTAGTGTTTTAAAGCAAAATTCAAAACGCCGTCTACTTGTTTTTTTATCTCTTCAACGGAAGGAATTACCCAGTGGTTTGGCAAAAGAGGTCTCTCTTTTTGACCTTCAGAAAGTAAATTAATTTTCATGGTGGAAACGGAAACAGGTAAACCTGTATTCGTTAAATAAAAGGTGTAAGGATTCGCAAAGGTTCCCCCATTGGTTCCGCTGACTGGAGAACCGATCACTTCACCTCGTTGACGTTCGGTAAACCATGCCGTAAAATTGGCGGATGCGGACATGGAAAGTTCATTTACCAACAAGTCGCAGGGGCCCCAATAAGTCAAGCCTTGTTTGTTCTTCAGAACGGGGTTATTCGTTACCGTATCTAAACTCCCAAAGGGTTTGTTGTAGAAATCCAACTCTCTCGAAATGGCGCCATTCGGGTAAAACCGTTTGGCTGCCCGAACAAAGCGTTTTCTTTCCAATTTTGACAATTGCGAAAACCGATCGAAAGGACTTCTTTTGTACACATAATCCGCCGAGTAAACCGTGTTTTTCGGGACCAAAAAACTCATTAAATATTCCTGCAGTACAATGTAGCCTCCGGTGTTATTACGCAAATCAATGATCAACTTATCTACTGGTTTTTCCGTTACCTCTTTGAAAATTTGGTCCAGTTTTTTTTTGAAACCCTTGATGTTTCTCGGAGAAAAACTGGCAATTTTTAAAATTCCAGCACCTTCTTTTCGTTCAAAAGAAATTTCAATTGGTTCGCCTTTAAATAACTCTCCTTGCTGAGTCTTAGATATTTTAGGGCTTCTAACAACCTCGGATAGCGAATCTTTTCCATCAAACCACACAACCGTGTTCCACTTATTAGGATGGCTCAAATTCATTAGCGCACTGGTTACATGCGGCATCATTAAATGGAAAGCACTGTCCGCTATGGCCTCAATGGGGGCAAATTGAGGGGCACTTTTTAAGTACGTTGATACGCGGGTCGAATTAATGCTCAATAATTGAACTCCAGACGGGATGATGTTTTCCCAAGCTTTCACTACCACCACTTCTCCTTGCTGTTCCATTAAACGAAGCGGTAAATAATGCCGAGAAAAAGAACGATACGACAACAGGTCTCTGACGCTTACAAAAGTATGGGAGTCTTTTAACTGCTGCAGAAACTTATTGAGTTCTCCAACGAATGAAAGCAAGGTTAAATCCTGAGAACATTGATGAACCAAGTTCAGATAGGAAGAATCGAAGGTTTCTTTGCTAACATTCCGATATAAGTCCGGATGCGCCTGCTGAATGTTGGAATAAAGCTCTTTGACGTCTTCCAACAAGGCCGAAGAACATATTTTCTCCGTTACCGGGTCGGTAAAAGGGCGTACTATAAACATTTTACATTGGCCTAATGCCCAACCCGAGTACAACATCAACAGCAAACCTATGCAGACCTTCATTTCATTGCAAAATTAAAAAAGCAGGAAATCTAGGGGCTTTTTAAGCGAATATAAATTTTATGTAAAGGGACTTCAGTGAACCTAATTTCACTAATTTCAGCCAAATTTTAGGTGAATGCAGGTATTGATTGCTGGCGGAACGGGATTTATTGGGGGCGCATTGAGGGATTACTTAACAGGATTAAGCATTGATGCACTTGTGTTAACACGAAAAGCTACCGAATCTTTCCATGTGGCTTGGTCGCCAGAACATAAAACTTGTGAAATACAGCAACTCCGAGGGGTCACCCATGTCATTAACTTAACGGGGGCAGGAATTGCCGAAAAAAGATGGACAAAGCACAGAAAAAAAGTACTGATGGATTCCAGAATTAAATCCACGGCTTACCTCTATTACCTGACCCAAGAGCATTGTCCGAAACTGATGGGATATGTTGGCATATCGGGGGTTAATGCCTTTGGATTTTCCGATGAGAAAATCCACCTAGAAATCGACCCTTTTGGATCCGATTTTTTATCGCAA
>CANMUN010000052.1 GCA_947500875.1 Flavobacteriales bacterium
CCCGGTGAAATAACCGTTTCATTCAAAGGAATTTTGTTTCCATACCGTTCTTTTAATTTTTCTCTTACCGCGGGAGCATTTAGGTTAAATTCTTGCAGTTTTTGAAGCCGTCCTATGGAAATTCCTGCACCGCGTTGATAGACTTTATAGACCAATTCGGAACAGTAAATACGGTCATCGCTCCATTCGAACGTTAGATCGTAGTTTTTTCCTACGTGTTTTCTCGCCTCGGCTTTCATTGTTTCGATATCCCTGGAAGATAGCATACGCGATGCATCTTTGTGGCGTTTAACCACGTAGTGCTGGTGGTCTCCTCGCGCAATCCAAGCGGCTAAAACTGTTTTTTTTACGGGCTGAACCCCCTCGTAAACGACCCATTCATCTTCTTCCTTGAAAAGCAATCCGCAATGTGAATAAGCAGAATTCGTCGCAATTTGAATGGCTTTACCCTGACCGGAGGTCGAAACTTGAAAAAGAATATCTCCTTCCCGAAATCGTTCTTTTACTTCCCGTGGAGGCTTTTCCTTGATAGCTGAGTTGGGCTTTTCCGATTTTGCCTCATTGCACGAGGACACGACAACAAGCCACCACGCCATTAAAGCTAAGCGCATTGCATTTTGGAACCGTATCACTGTTTAAGAAAGGCCTCTTTGGAAAGGATTTCCGGGACAGCCACGGAAGTACTTTTCGTTAATATCAAGGAAAATTCCTTGATTTTCCCATCTTTTAGGACATTGAACGTTTTCTGTGCACTGATTAATTGATTCTTAAGTCCTTTCACATTGGCCAATTCGGATTCGGAAGGGGCTCCAAAATATCCAACGATGGTTCCGTAAATCTCGTTGATTTTTTCCCGCAATTGGTCCTCTGCTGCCCCGACGTAATTATCACCCGTGGTTACAACTAGGATATTTCTCAATGCCGTTAGTTCTTTGATTAAGGCGTCCACGGTTTTATTAGGCTTTCCGTTTTTAGCCTTGAATGCTTGGGCCTTGGCATCCCATTCATCGATTTGATATACTAAATATGCCAGGTCTTCCACCATACCAAAGAGTTCTTTCGTGCATTCCTGCTGTTTGATCCTGTCCGAAGCAGTAAAGCTGGAGGTAGAATCGTAGCGCACTTCGATGATTTGTTCGAATACTTCATTTCCCTTGGTGATTTTAACTTTATACGTTCCAGCCTTTACGTAGGGTGCAGGGGCAATGGAAAATCCTTTGCCTTTCGCGGTCTTAGGAGCCAAGGCATTGAATCCCCACTCAACGGTGTTGATACCTTTGTTTTTACCCACCTCTACTTTGGAAACAAGTTTCCCTTCGAGGTCTGTAATTTCGCCGGTCATTTTGCCGAAGGTATGACGCTTGGGCAGGAAATAACTGATTTTAGCGTTGCCGCTTGGATTGTCTCCTACAAATTGGTTCTCAGAGGCTGTTCCGCCAAAATTACTTTTCTCGGGTAAGGTAAAAACATCCGTGTCGAAAAAACTTAAATTCTTGGTTAAACGGTCTTCCTGAATCCCTCGTAAAGGACGTACATCGTCGATAATGATGATTCCACGACCGTGGGTTGCGGCAACCAAGGCGTGCTTTGTTGGGTGTAATTCTAAATAATGAACGGCTACTTTGGGGAAATTGTTGGTGAAGGCCGACCAAGTCTTACCTCCGTTTAAGGTAATGTAGAGTCCGTTTTCTGCGCCGAGGTAGAGCAGTTCTTGGTTCACAAAGTCCTCTTGGATATTCCGCACAAACGTTGTTATTTCGGGAGTTACAATGGATTTCCACGTTTTTCCAAAATCCGTGGTCTTGAAAACATATGGGGTATAATCGTTTTTAGCATGTCCATCGAAGACCGCATATGCGATTTCTTTCCCGTGCACGCTTGCCTCAAGGTGATAGCACCAGGTATTTGCAGGTAATCCAGGGAAGTTGCGGCTCAAATTTTCCCAGGTTTTCCCACCATCTTTTGTCAGCTGTACGTTTCCATCGTCGGTTCCTATCCACAATATTTGATCACTGAGGGGAGATTCGGCGATGGAAAAGATGGTGCAATGGTTTTCCGCTCCTGAATTATCGGCGGATAAGCCTCCCGAACCTTCTTGCTGCTGCTTGTTTGCGTCGTTGGTCGTTAAATCAGGGGAGATTTTCCTCCAAGTATCCCCTCGGTCATCGGATACATGCACGTATTGACTTCCCACGTACAAACGATCGGGCTTATGTTTGCTGGTGGTAAGGGATGCGTTCCAATTAAAGCGCAGTTTGGGTTCTCCCTCCAATGCGTAGGGCTTCACCGTTTTAAGTTGCTGTTTTTCTACATCAAAGCGCCAAATTGCTTCAGCACCTTGCATTTCAGAATAAACAATCTTGGGGTTAGTCGGGTGGGGGTAAACTCGGAAACCGTCGCCTTGTCCCACCAATTCCCAATCGCGTGCTTCCACTCCTCCAGGACTGGACGAAGGACCAAACCAAGAATTGTTGTCTTGCAATCCACCAAAAACAAAGTAGGGATTGCGGTTATCGATGCTCACGTGGTAAAATTGAGACAGGGGTAAATTCTCCACGATTTCTAGGCTGCTGCCACCGTTGAGGGATAAATACAAGCCTCCGTCTGTAGCGACCAACATTTTATTTGGTTGTGCTTTGTCAAACACGATGTCATGAATGTCAGAATGCATGGAACCTAAATTTTCAAAGGTTTTTCCTCCATCACGGCTAATGGACCCGAATAACCCTGCCTTGGCGATAATGTTGGGGTCGGAAGGGTGTATGGTAATTCGTGAGAAGTAAAAAGGACGAACGGTCAGTGCGAAATCTCCGTTGAGAAAGGTCCAAGAATTGCCCCCGTCGTCGGATCGGTAAAGTCCTTTTTCTTCTTTTTTCTCCGCTTCTATTACCGCGTACAAGATTTGAGCATTGGAGGGAGCAATGGCCACGGCGATGCGTCCTTTCTTTCCTTTGGGCAAGCCATTTTCCAATTTTTTCCATGTATTCCCTCCGTCGGTGCTTTTGTACAAGGCTGAATTCAAACCGCCGGAATTAAACGAATAGGCGCTTCTGCGAAATTCCCAAAAGGCGGCGTATAGAACATTGGGTTGCGAGGGGTCCATTACTAATTCTGAGCAACCTGTGGTATTGTTGACCGATAGCACATTGGTCCATGTTTTTCCGCCGTCCGATGTTTTATATACCCCACGCTCGTCACTTGGTCCCCAAAGGGCACCTAAAACGGCCACGAAAACTTCATTCGAATTTTTGGGATTGATTTGGATCGAAGCAATGCGGTCGGACTTCGGAAGTCCCATGTTAGTCCAGTTTTTTCCTCCATCGGTGGTTTTGTAAATACCATCGCCTGCGGAGACGCTGTTCCTGGTCCAGGTTTCACCCGTTCCTACCCAATACGTATTATCGGGATCGTTGGGGTCGATGCTCACGCAGCCAATGGATTGGCAATACTGGTCAAAGATGGAGGTGAACCTAATACCACCGTCTTGCGATTTCCAAACGCCTCCACCGGCAGCGCCGATTAGCACCACGTTCGAGTTCGTAGGATGCAGCTCAACGTCCGCAATTCGACCACTCATCAATGCGGGTCCTATATGCCTTGCTTTGAGGTCTCCAAAGTAATCTCCCGCATTCAGGGAGGTATTTTGAGACCATGAAAAATGAGCCCACAAAGCGGTGAGGGCAGACAACCAAAAGAATCTCATAGGTTATTTTTTAGGGAAATTAAACTTGGTTTCGTCGATTTTTGCGTTGATGACAATCGACTCGAATTGAATGGTTTGGGTTTCTTCTCCTTTGATACCAGAAACATTCGAAAACGGAATATAAACACCTTCTACCTCTTGGTAATCGGAGAATTTTGTTTGGCCAATTTTTCCCTTCATTTCTCCTTCCATGATTTCAGCTTCCATCATAAGAGGCACTTTGTTTTCCTGGTCAATGAACAAATATTCGACATTTTCGGTCTCTTTTCCTTCCACCAATTGTGTCTTCTTTTCCAATTTTATTTTGAAGCATGGGGTTCCATCCACGGTTTCGGTACCCATCAAAGTGGGGGTGTATCCGAGTTTTTTGTATTGAAGCAGAGCTTCAGGAAAATCTCCAGCTGCCCGTTTTGCGTTTTCGGTTTCATCGGATGTACTTTTTTCCGCCTCCATGGACATGAAATTCGTGGTCCAACTGGTCGTTCCATCAAAGGCTTGCATGGTCATCGTGTTGCCCATCACTGTTATTTGGGTGTAGGTACGACCGTCGCGCATTCGAACAACTTCGACAGGGATTTTCATACCACCTTGTTCAACATTCGCCTTCATGGTGATGCTGCTGACTTTATCCCAATTAGCGCCGCCTATGGCATTGTAATAATCGGTAATAATTTCATCAACGGTTTGCGCTTGAAGGGTTAGGGCTGTAAGGAGCACCCCAAATAAGGAGAGTAAGTGTTTCATTTTGAATCTATTTTAATATTTGAAAGGTAAAATTAACTTTTTGCTGCGATTGCAACTTGTTAATTGTTGCTTTTTTACACATTTAACAGTCCAAATTGCTCAAAGTGGTGGGTTATGTGCTTACGGTGCAATAAAATCCATTCTTCGTGGTTCAGCGAACCAAAAAAGGGGTGGGTATGCTGCCTTGTTGGTTTTGCCTCGTAATACTCATTAAAAGCTAAAAATTCATGAATGAACTCATCGATTGCCAGGGCTAATTCCTCATGAGCAACGGGAACTTGCGGCCGAACAAAACCTACCGGAATGTTATGAGCAAAAGGTTGGTCATTGCGAAGAAAAGCTTTCATTTTCATCGATTTATCTTCTGAAACCTCCATGGGAAAGGTGATTTTACCCATGGACATTTTTAATCCACCGCAAAGGTGTTCTACCATTCGTTGCGCTGAGAAGGATCCCCAATGCGGTTGACATTTTTCATGGAGCGGTTCGAGGATTTGAAGGATTTGGGATAAGTCCCATGGAATAAACGTCATGGTAAAAAGGTTTACGGTAAAATTACGAAACCTTGGGAGTTGCTTACCACGAATTCACGTCAAATTTGTAAAAGCTGTAAGTTGAATCCTCGTTTTCGTTTAAGTATATTTTGGAGGTTTGCCTTTCATGGGGTTTGCTGTATTCAAAAGAATAACCGATAAAATTTTCAAATTTCCCATGCTGATTTTTTTTTGGACGCTTCGCAACAAGTTTACTATTCGCGTCCCACGTGTAGCTTTGATGGTGCGAACCGTTGAACGTCGAAAAGGTAAAATCATCGATGTTGAATTTTCTTGCTTGTTTCATAAAACTTTTGAAATTGATGCCTTCACCAACATGCGCTTTTAATGAATTGAATACGTTCGGATCGTTCAATTTAGCGCAAGCTAAAAAGGCCAAAGCCATCGAGTGCGGACTTGCAGGGTTTTTATGGTCAATCAAGTATTGGTAGAATGCTTCGATGGTACCATTAAAAACAACGTAATGTAAGGTGCCTATGCCTTCAATTTCAATTTCTATGTTGTTTATTTTCTCCGGCAATTGGATTTCGAGCCTATTGGTGAATGCTTTTTTTGAGACGGCCCCTGATTTAGCAATTATATTGGAAGCAACTTGGCCGTTTTCTCCCGAGAATTTAACAAACGGATAGGATAACTCCTGCCGAATCACCCTATTGACCATCATGGTTCGGTTAAAATTCAAGGTAAATGTCCCTTGTGCGATTTGAAAAGGAACGGTTTTATCAATGGCCTTGCTGTTAAAAAAGCCTCCGTCCATGATCGGATTAATAAGCGGTTGATGCATAAAATCGTACATGGTCATGTTGGAGTCACCGGCGTTGTTGATTTTCGAATTTTCATTCAGATCAAAGTGGCTTATCTGGAAGTCGTTGGGTTCCATCAAATACCATTGATCCTTGAGGTTTTTCGCCCAAGTAATATCTAGGCTGTAGGTTTTTCCCTGTATCATTGTTTGGTTCCAAGCGTGGGAATGTCCTGAATAAAAGATATCGTAGACGTCCGTCCTCACGGCACCGCTCATATAGTCGGTTTTGAAATTCAACCGTTGCATTAAATCCTTGTAAACTCGGCTATATCCTTCACATACCGCTTCCCGTTCTTTTCCAAATATTAAGCCGTGTATATTGGTTTGTGCGGTGTCGCCTCGGTTGTAATCAAAACGGTCAATGACGAATTCTCCGATTGCGTCGGCCTTTTCTTGAAAACTGGTTTTATCATAGGTCAGGGCAGCACACAGGCAGTTGAGGTTCGTTGGACTGGTGCAAGGACCTGTTACAAGGGATTCCCCTGTGATAGGAGATTGTGTCCAAGAATGCGTTAAGCGCTTGTCGTTTGATTCGGTAATGATCGGCTGATACTTTAACCACGATTTAACGCGTTTGTCATAGAATTTAAAGTCTCGGAAATAGTAGCTGGAAAAGGGATTTTCCAAAGCGGTGGGATGGGCATCTTCCACGGCGAAAACCAAAGAGTCTGATCGAATGATGCTTTGTTTTACACCTTCGTATACGATTAACTGATTCTTTTTATTGAAGCTGTACGTGGCTTCAATCCGGGTAGCAAGTTCTTTGTCTGGTTTTAGATAATAGGTGATTTCCTCACAACGGTGGTCGTTGATAAAACGCAAAAAAACCAAGGTCTCATCGGAGTCATTTATCAAGTAGACATGGTTAAAGTCAGGTTTTTGAGAGGAGGGAACGAAGTACGGAATTTTACCGTTTTGAGAGAAAACAGGAAGTGCTACAAGCAGTAGCATAATACCAATGATTTTCATAGCTAATCGGATTAGGTAGTCGAAAATGCATAGGCTTTTTTTGTTTCAAACGCATGCGAGCGCAGAGGTTACGTTTTTTATGGATGCAAAGTGTTCCATCGAAGGTCGTTTCTGAAGCGCTGTATTTTTGCTAAAAAACGTTTTTTCATGGAATCAATGGATCTTGGGTTATCGGAGGTGTTGACCCTGAGCTTCCATTGTTGAATGTGTTCGTTGTATTCCAGGTAGGTATGCTGGTTCCAAACGTGGTAAATGCCATTCAGATAACGGACGTGGTCGCCCTTTAAATCATTGCCGTACCCGTAGAGTTTTACACGCCATCCAAGGGTTTCGCACAACCATGGAACGATATTAAGATGTTCTATAGGTCCTTGTTTTTTGAACTTGCCATTGACCACTGCGATGGGAACGCGGTAATAATCTGCGATGCTGTATGTGCTGTTGTCAAGATGCACTGGCGTATGGTCTCCTGTAATGATGATTAACGTATTTGCGAACCAAGGTTCTTTTTTTGCAGACATGAAAAAGGCCCTGAGGCAGTCATCCGTGTATCGATAGCTTGATGCCTCCTTGGGCAATTGGGGGTATTTTTTTTGGTGAAAGGCTGGTAGGTCATATGGCTCATGGGATGAAAGGGTGAATGCCGCGCTTAAAAAGGGTTTGGTACAACGGCTTAGTTCTTTCAGCATGGTCGTAAATACGGCTCCGTCGTGGTATCCCCATGAACCCAACTCTTGGGGGTTGCCATGGGTTTTTGGCTTAAAAAAGGTGGATTTAAATCCCAGCTGTTCAACCGTTGTTCCAAAACGCATGGATCCTTCGTCAGCACCGTGGAAGAAAAGGGTAGAATAACCTCGGGCTCGGGCAATTTGAGGAAATCCATCGACTTCATTGGTGCAATAGTTGCTTATTACGTAGGGAACTTCCTGTAACGAGGGGATTCCTGCAAAAATGGCGGGCAGGCATTCAATCGAAGTTTTTCCATTGGATAGTCCATCAGTGTAAACGGTAGTAGGGTCCATGAAAAACAGAGAGTCTAAGAAAGGAGTTAAAGGAAGTCCATTGACCGTATCGCGCAATTGTGCTGCCCCAAAACTCTCAAGCACGAAGAATATAAGGTTGGGTTGACTCATTCGAGATTTGGCACCATAAGCGGTCAAGGGATTGAAGTATTTTTTTTCTTCTTCACGGCTCATGTATTCACGGTGCGTTAACGGTTTATTGTGAAGGGACTTCAACACCACAAAAGGCGAATTAAGTACCAATTGCGACCTCGCAGGAGCATCGAACGAAGTTGCGTCTAAAATCCCAAGCGGTTTGGGGCCAAAACTGTTTCTCGCAATGATAAATGCCAGCACAAAAAGGGTGGAAAAACCGATAACCAATGATTTCAATGCACGATGGTCGTCAACCTTTTTGTAAATCCGCATAACCGTCAGTAAAAAAGCGGCAGTCCATGCGACCCAAAGCAAGGGTAGGTGCCAAAACCGCTGCAACATCGGTTGCCACATGGATTGGTCTTCTCCTGCACCGAAAAACAAGTAAAGGTCAAATGAGCATCGTTTTAAGGTGTATTGAAAGTATACGAGGTCCCAGCATTCCGTCAATAAACAGGGGATGAAAAGTAATAGGCTCAAGGCAATCAGTCCGTATCTGCGCCATTTCAGGTTTGGAATTATTCCCAAGAGTAAGAACATGGGCAGGGAAAAAAACGCCAAATAACCCACTAAACTCAAGTCGAAACGAACTCCATGGATAAAATCCATCAATTGAAAGGAAAAATAACGGTGGTTGAAGGCCCAAAATTGCCATCGAAAAAGAAAAAGCGATACTAGCAGAGAAAGGTAGGTGCAAAGAACCTTGAACGTTAATGCTTGCTTCATAGGCACGATGAAGTTAGCAAAAGATTCCTTAGTTTTGAAGAAAACTACCAACCATGGAAGAACAGGAGAAAAAAGACCCCATTGCTGAAAACAGAAACCACTTAACCCAACTTCTCATCAATAAATCTGCCTTAAAGCAAGACATTGCCCATGAGTCGGAGTTGGTTTTTCAAGAACTGAAATCCTGCATCAAGCAAGAACTGGAGGCTTTAAGGGTCCTAGTTCCAGATGAACGGGTTCGATTGTTTTACAAAGAACGAGGTGATTATGAAATTCACGTGTACGTCGGGAGCGATGTTTTGGTTTTTTCATTGCACCAAAATGTATTTCGCCTACCGGACAACAATCCATTGTGGGGGACAGGTTATTTTCAACACGACGAACGCCACGGGTATTTTGGGGGGATATACGTGTATAATTTTCTTGCAGAATCCCTCATTCAAAACCGACTTTCTGATTCAGGTTATTTGATTTCACGGATATTTTTAAACAACGACCGCCACTTTTTCGTGGAAGGAAGGTCGCAATTGTCTTCGTTATTTCGCGATACGGAACGCAGCCAATGGAACCCTCAGATTTGCAGTTTGGTAGTTCAGATGAGTTTCGCTTATGTACTCTCTTTCGATTTGTACATTCCACCGTTTGAGCTTCAAGATGAAATTACCGTGAATCAAATGCATTACATGGGCGAAACCCTTAAGCTTCAAACAGGCAAGCGTTTAGGATTCAAAATGAAATCCGATGATGCTGAAAACGCCTAAAAAAAGTGGTAAAGATTTTTTGGGATTTGAAAATTGTTCTATATTTGCACTCCCAAACTGTGGGGTATTGTTTTATTGGCCCATTCGTCTAGTGGTCAGGACGCAAGGTTTTCATCCTTGAAACAGGAGTTCGATTCTCCTATGGGCTGCAACTAATTTTAAGTTAATTACATGGCAAATCATAAGTCGTCCATCAAAAGAATTCGCAGCAACGAAGCAAAGCGCGTTTTAAACAAATACCAGCACAAAACGGCGCGTAATGCGGTTCGTAAATTGCGTGGATTAGAGAATAAAAGCGAGGCATCGGCCTTGTTGCCTGTGGTTGCCGGAATGTTGGACAAGTTAGCGAAGCGCAACATCATTCACAAAAACAAAGCATCGAACCTAAAATCAGGGTTGCAGGTTCATGTGAACGCGTTAGCATAAAACGCATCGTAATGGATATTATGAGGGGCTTAAGGCCCCTTTTTTTGTATGTTTGTTGGGTATGAGGGTTTTAGGTTTTTTCGTTGCAGTTATTTCCCTAGCTTTTTCTAGCCAAGCACAGTCGAGGTTGGATATTGATACCCTGAAGCCCGCCTATGATTTTTACGGTTCCGTTACTTCCATCGATTCTTTTTTGCAAAATAGCCGGTCTACATTTTCAAATATTGGGCTGCAAGAGGGCGTTTTTTTCGATGCAGAAAAGCTGTTTTCTCCTTTTGGATCGTTCGTTCATTGCATGCAGGGGCGTGCACGAAAGCCCATGTTTACTGCCCTGCCATTTTTGGGATTCAATTATGCATTTGGAACTCAAGGAAGCCAACACATGGCGTTGATGTATGCCCAATCGTTCAAACATGGTTGGCTTATCAATGCTCATTTATTGTCCAATGGATCTAAAGGATTTGTCAGGAACAGTGCTTGGCGAAACCGATTGGTTCAGGTGGACTTGATGCGACGAGGGGAGAGGTGGCGTTCTCATGTTCATGCCGAGTACCAGCAGGATTATCGGCAGTTTTCCGGCGGGATAATTTCCGATAGTTTATTGGATTTCCTGGCATTGAATTTGGTCGCTGTTCGAAAGGATAGTTGTGCATCTACGGTGGGTTTGAACCGGGTTTCATGGGATAATGAGTTGAATTTCTTGCGCGATTCTGTCCGTTTTCTAGGAGTGATTCACCGAAGTAACGTGCAAAATTTTAAGCGGGAATACGTGGAAAGAGATACCCTTTCTGGGCTCTATCCTTGGGTTTATTTTGACAGCGTGCTAACCGTTGATAGAACAGAACTTACCATGCTGAAGAATGCACTTGGTTTCGGCGCAACCTATGGTAAATGGCGTATGGAATGGTTACCCAAAGCCGATTATTGGAGGTACAGGATGCGCGGTATGCAGCGCGACACGCTCGAATTAGGGTTGGATGCGAACCTTTTTTATCGCTCTTTGCGCACTATGGCTTCATTGGTTTATCAAATCAATTTTCTCGGAGCTTTTAATGCCTCTGAATTTCGAGGTACTTTCAATCAACGATTTGGTCAAGGAAATAACCTTGGAGCCATGGTTTATTTTGGCCTTCAAGCTCCCGAGGTGTTACAACGGTTTTATTTCGGAAACACCTTGCAACAGAGTTTATCTTCCATCGACCTGCAACGAATAGGTATGTTTCGTTTGATGTCAAGCGTCCAATTTCATGGTTTAGATGTGGATTGCTCCGTCCAAGGATTATTTACTTCCAAGGTTTATCAGTACAACGGCAGTTTTTGGAGTAATTCTGTTACGGCTAGCGAGCAGCAGATGCTTCAGTTAAACGTTAAGGCAGCAAAAGCATGGAAGGGCTTTACCTTGAGGCCAGAGGTTAATTATTTAATGCAAAAAACGAAGGTTTTACCAGGTTTGGGAGTAGGGGGAAGTTTGGAATACCAGGGTTTCATTACGAAAAGTAAAAGCCTTTTCTTTTTTGGTAAAGTCCATTATCGGTATCACCGGGGGTATCGCCCCATCACCTTGGTACCTCAGCTTTCAGTCTTGGATTTTTCGACCAATCTTGGGACCTTATATCCATATCACTCGTTGAACAGCCTTATCGGATTTAAGGTAAAAACCTTTCAATGTTACCTTGCAGGGGATAACCTGGGTTCTTGGTTGATGCCAAACCGTCAGCCTTTGTTGGTGGGCCTTCCGGTTCCAACCTGGCAACTAAAACTGGGGATTACTTGGGTTTTTTGGAATTAGGCAGGTTCAAATCAAGCTAAAATTCCCATAACTTCTGCCATTTTCTTTCCAATCCCGGCAGGTGAATCTACTACATGAATTCCACATTCGCGCATGATACGTTTTTTGGCTTCAGCCGTATCGTCTGCTCCACCTACGATTGCGCCTGCGTGGCCCATCGTTCTACCTTTTGGAGCGGTCTCGCCTGCAATAAAACCGACTACAGGTTTGGTTCCATTTTCCTTGATCCAACGCGCGGCTATGGCTTCGAGGTTTCCACCAATTTCCCCAATCATGACAATTCCTTCGGTTTCAGGGTCGTTCATGAGCAGTTCAACGGCTTCTTTGGTGGTCGTTCCGATGATAGGGTCACCTCCGATACCAATGGCGGTAGAAAGTCCTAAGCCCGCTTTCGCCACTTGGTCTGCGGCTTCATACGTTAGGGTTCCAGATTTTGAAACAATACCGATTTTACCTGTTTTGAAAACGAATCCAGGCATGATGCCGACTTTGGCTTGCCCTGCGGTGATTACCCCCGGACAGTTAGGTCCTATCAAACGGCAATCCTTTCCTTTGAGGTACTCTTTGGCATAAATCATGTCCTTTACCGGAATGCCTTCAGTAATGCATACAATCACCTTGATTCCTCCTTCGGCCGCCTCCATGATTGCATCTGCTGCAAATGCAGGGGGAACAAAGATAATCGATACGTCAGCTCCAGTGGTTTCAAGAGCGTCTTTTACCGTATTGAATACGGGTCTTTCCAAATGCAAACTGCCACCTTTTCCAGGAGTTACTCCGCCAACAACGTTTGAACCGTATTCAATCATTTGACTTGCGTGGAAGCTTCCTTCGGTTCCAGTAAAGCCTTGAACAATTATTTTAGAGGATTTGCTGACAAGTACGCCCATGTTATGTGATTTTATTTGGGTAAAGTTACATATTGTAATTCAATTAAGGCAAAACAAGTTGCGCTAAAAAGTGATTTTCGTCTACTTCCAATCTTTTGCAATGGAATCCGCAGGATAAGGCGGTTTGGTGAAGCGTATCGTAATCCACATATAACCAGGGGAATACTTCGCTGGATTCTTTTCCGTAGTGCATTTGAAAATTAAAGTCTCCGTAATAGTCGCTGGCAAGGTCCATCCAAAAAGAACCGTCCTCTTCTTCGTACAGGAATTTGACATCGGAAGAATCGCACAGGATTTGACCCTTGGGATTGAGCAGTGTTTTAAGGTGGTTTAAAAACATGACTAACGCATTTCTCTTGCCTGCCATTCCAAGACCGTTCATTAATAAGAGCAGGGTGTCGAAGGTTTCGTCTTTTACATCAAAGATGTCCTTGCATTCTGCATCAATACCCATGCCTTTCAGGTGTTCAATGGCTCCTGGAGATCTATCAATGGCTTTAACAGAAAATCCTTGAGCGGCAAGATATTGGGCGTGTGGTCCTGCCCCCGCACCGATATCTAGTACTGTACCTTTCACCAAGGACAATGCTTTTTTTTCAATCGATGGCATTTCTTCGTAGGAGCGAAACAACACTTCAACGGGAATGATATCGTCGTCGGTTAAGTCGGAGCTTACGATAATGTCCTTCGGCTTTCCGGTTTTGTGAAAATCGATGATGGCTTTACCAATTGGATCGGAAAAAGGTTTCATGGGGAGGGCTCAATTTTAATAATCCGATTCGCTGAATCCTTCTAAATCCTCGCTGTTGTAGTCATCGTCGTAATCGTTCAACCCATAGTCATCCTCTTCTGAATCATCGTCATCCACCAAGGCGGCTCCTCCCGCAGAAAATACGTCTTCACCTAATTCCTCGTTCAATGCATCTTTTGGAACTTCACCAACGCCCAAGACAAGTTCTGCATTGGAGGGATTTGGCAAGCCTGTTTCGATCAATTCAATGAGGAAAATCTGCATCGCAAGGAAATCGTAAATGAGGATGAATTTCTGATGAACCGATGCTATGAAGTCCTTGATGATGGCTTTGTTCATAACGTTTGCCGGTTGATCCAGCGCATCGTCGTCGTATGACATGTCCATCAAGTTGATTTCATGACCCTTGTCCCATGAATCGTTGGAAACATAGAAACTGGCCATTTGATCACCCTTTAGTTCAAAAGCGCTTATTATGGCTCGATAAAACGATTCAAAGTCGCTCGAGTCTGAAATAACAATATCCCTAAAAACTTCCGCTTTGGCTTCTGAATCGAGTAAAATTCTAAACTTTAGTCCTTGCATGGTTTTTTATATAAAGGTAGTTAAATATTTTTTACGGCTTTTAATCCTAATTCCTCTGCGTACTTATACATGGCCATTTTTGCTTCTTCAAAGGTGTTGTTGATTTCCCCTTCGAGAATGGCATCTTTGATTTTTGTTTTTAAAAGGCCAATTTCCGCACAAGGCCCAAGCGCAAAAGTTTCCATGATGATTTGGCCGGTGATAGGGGGTTGAAAGTTTCTGATGCGGTCTTTCTCCTCCACCATTCGAAGTTTTTTGGTTACGAGATCAAAATTTTTACGGTATTTTTTGACTTTAAACTCATTTTTCGAGGTGATGTCAGAATTGCACAACATCATTAAATCGTCAATGTCATCTCCTGCTTCCGCAAGTAAACGACGGATGGCGGAATCGCTCACGCTTCCTTTAACCAAGGCAATGGGTCTTAAGTGCAACCTGACCAGTTTTTGAACATACTTCATTTTATGATCAAGGGGTAAACGAAGTTTCTTAAAAATTTTTGGAACCAATCGAGCTCCTAAATCTTCATGTCCGTGAAAAGTCCAACCATGATCGGGTTCATATCTTTTGGTGGCAGGTTTGGCAATATCGTGCAACAAGGCAGCCCATCGCAACCACAAATCGTTGCTTTTTTCACTTAAATTATCCAAAACCTCCAGGGTGTGGTCAAAATTATCCTTGTGGGTGTGTCCATTGATGGTTTCAGTTCCGCTGAGGGCTAAGAGCTCAGGAAATATATAGGTCAATAAACCGGTTTGTTTCAGGAGGTACAAGCCTCTGGAGGGTTTAGGACTTAACATGATTTTATTCAGTTCAACCGATATTCGTTCCATCGATACAATGCTCACGCGCTCTTTTTGTTCAAAAATAGCTGCAATCGATGCAGCTGAAATCTGAAAATTCAGTTGAGACGCAAAACGAATGGCGCGCAGCATGCGAAGGGGGTCGTCGGAGTAGGTAACAGCGGGATCGAGCGGGGTTCTTAATACCCCATTAAGCAAATCTTTTCGTCCATCAAACGGATCAATTAAGGCTCCGAAATTCGTTGCGTTTAGTGAAAAAGCCAATGCATTTATGGTGAAATCCCTGCGCAATTGGTCGTCTTGAAGCGAACCGGGCAGCGTTGAAGGTTTCCGTGAATCTTCGCTGTAGGATTCTTTCCTAGCGCCGACGAATTCAACATCAATGTCTTTATATTTAAAGTGGGCGGTTCCGTAGCGCGCAAATACGGTAAGGTTTCGGATCCTTAATTTCTGAGCAACTTGCTTCGCAAAACCTGGACCATCACCTACGACCACAATATCGATATCCTGAGACGGTCGGTCCAAAAAACAATCGCGAACGAAACCACCTATAACATAGACTTCAAAGCCTTCGGTTCGACTAACTTCAGCAACGACTTTAAAAATGGGATGCTTTAGGAAATGCGCATAGGACTCTGCCATATCCGCAAAAATACAAAGAATTACAGTGTTGACACCTTACTTATTCGTCGTCGTCGTCATCGAATGAGAACAAACCTCCTTCCACATCGAGGTCGTCGTCGTCGTCCAAATATTTATCCTTCTTACCGCTTTTTTTGTAAGCATCCATTTTTGGTTTCTTACTGCGGTCGATTTCACTGTCGGATTTACGTTCTTTATCCTTGGGTACGACTTTTTTACGGTTGTCGATGATCGGAATAATGGGCGTGATATATGGTTCGCTCGATCCGAAGTCGCTTATCGGGCGAGTGGTTTCCGAAGGGGTTCCCGCATTAGATCTTGGCGCACCATCGAACCTTTTGGGCTGATTTCGTTGATCCCCTCGGTCTTC
>CANMUN010000053.1 GCA_947500875.1 Flavobacteriales bacterium
ACCGTCACGAACTGGCCTGCCGCTGGTTCAGCCTTCGGGAAAACGAACTAGCGAACGGGAAATTCATGGCCTTCATTGATAGCACTGCGAACTTGTTGTACCAAGGACCCGCAGAACGAAATTATGCAACATGGCAAACCTTGAACGGTGTGCCTTACTCCCAGCAAGTGCTTAATTTGAAGGTGTTCATGTACCAACGGCTCACGTGGATCGACCAAACCTTGGCCCCCTTTGGAGCGGAATTACCCACGGTGCAGATTCCTCAAGACACCACGGTTTGCGTGGGAATCACCTATACCGCTCCCTACAACCCCTTGTACAGTTACAACTGGAAACCCGGTCCTGAAACCCCTGAAATCACCTTGACCACTCCTGGTCCTTACCTGTTAGAAGTGAGCGATGCCTTTGGATGCGAGCGCAATCTTCCGATGAACGTAGGAATTTCGGCGCCGGACAGCACCTTCAACCCGAGTAGTAATGGTAGCGAATATACCTTTACCGGGAACAACGGAACCAGCAGCCAATACCTTTGGGATTTCGGAGACCAAACGCCTTGGGGCAACGGGCTGCAAGCAGTGCATGTGTATGCCGTACCGGGAATTTATACCGTTCAAATGACCGTTACCGACACGCTGGGCTGCATCGGAAAATCGTCGCAGACCTTGCAGATTACCGAGGGCAGCATTCAGGTGGGAATTCAGCCCAACCCTTTCGTAAACAATCCAACAGTGGTGCATAATTTGCCGAACGACAAAGCCTTCACCTTTGTGCTTTACGATGCGGCGGGCAGAAAACTTCAAGCTTATGATTCTCCCTCATCCCCCTTTACTCTTGATACCCGAGGCATGGCCCAAGGCACCTATTGGCTGAAGTGCATTTTTGAAGGGGAAAAATTCAGCCAAATAATTATAAAATTGAATTAATTCCTATGTTTGCCTGAACATTTGCCATGCATATCCTTGCTTATCAAAATCTCTTTATCCGTCAGGAATTAGCCAATGGTTCTTCGCTAAGCAATCGTCTTTCGGGAATTGCAAAAATACAGAATGCCGATTGGGATAGACTCAAGGAATCCATTGAATATGTTCTCGAATTCCGAGATTGGCCCTATCTCCGATTGAACGAAAATCGCACCGAATGGCAAAGAGGTGAGAAAATGAATGGATCTTTTCTCCTGGATGATTTTTATAATGACCCCCTTTCGTTGGATCATTTATGGTCTATTTCTCTGGTTAAAGGTGATGGGGCTATCCTCTTGAAATTTTGTTTACATCATGCTTTGGGTGATGCTCATAGTTTTCAATTATTTTGGTCCGACGTTAAAACTATATATCAAAAGGGCAGTCTACTGCCGGCTTCCCTGAACGTAAATTTAGACACTTGTTCAACTTTACCGGATTTAGGAAGCATTAAATCCATAACACAACTTGGATTAGGCCCCATAGAGCGAATAACTCTTAAGCTATCACCGCAAAGAATCCAAAAGTTATCCAAAAATTGTATAGAACTAGGCATCAATGTCTCTACCCTGATGTTGGGTACGTTACAACACCGTCTGAATGACATTGAATCGTATCTTGGAATTACTACCCAAACGGGAATTGCATTGCGAAATAGGTCTGGAAAAATTGCCAAAACGGCATTTCTTACCCAAGTTAATTTTTTACCCGTTGAACATGCTAGAATAACGGAATTGAAAAACCTTGAGAGCACCATAAAAAACTGTTTTCGAAATCAATCCTATCCTCTATTGCAATGGTTGACGCAGGAATCTCGATCAACGGCATTCAATGTACTTTTCTCCTACCAAAAAGAAGCCTATCAGGAAGATGGTGATGAACTTAAAGCAGATTTTACCTTCCTTCCAACAACCATTGACGAGAACTTGGTTTCGTTGCATGTGCTTGAGTTTGGAGAGGATTCAATGACCATTTCCTTAGATGTGCGAACGGATATTGCCGATCTTACTTTTTGGAGAAGCTGGATTTACCAATATCTAATTAGCCTAAATACTGCAAGAAACCATGAAATTCCAGTTTTAAGTTTGCCAAAAGCCGAACTTAATGCACGTCCGAAAGGCAAATTGTCAATATGGAGTGATTTCCTTAAAGCTTCGGACGATTCCGTTGCTATCATTTGCGGAAATGATTTCATTACGTACGGGACGTTAAAACAACGTTTATCAGACGCATCCTTTTTGCAAAAAGAACTGCTACACCTTACCCCGAATAGATCCATCGAAACCATCGTTGAAATCCTACAACAATGGTGGTTAGGGGGAAGTGTCACGTTCATAAAGAATAGGGATATAAAAATTTTAAAGTATTCCATTCTTTATGCATCCGAAACGACCGGAAGTACCGGAGAACCAAAAACGATACAAATAACTCGCACTGGCATTGAAAGCATGCTTTTGGATTGGAAAGAACGCTTGCACATCGATAGCGACTCAGTTCATCTAAGTTTAGCAGACATGCGATTTGATGTATTTTTCGGTGATTTATTCCGAAGCCTTTTCTTGGGGGCAAGATTGGTGCTGGCCACCGAGGAAGAACGGTTATCGCCAACAAGAATACAAACGATAATCAACAACCATGGAATTACGCATCTCGAGTCTACCCCATCGTTTCTGCAGTTGATACTTCAACAAAACGGGACATTGGATGGGCTTAAACATCTCATTTGTGGGTCCGAAGCCATGACTGCCTCATTTTTTACTGCCGTTCAAAAACTCACTAAAACTAAAGTTTATAACAGCTATGGATTAACCGAAGTAAGCATCGATTCAGCCCTTTGCGAACTCAAGCAGGTAAACGGTCAATATCCTGTTGGATGGCCCCTAGGCGAGCAATCCTTCCGTATTTGTGATTCTTCAGGGAATCTGCTTCCCATAGGAATTTGGGGAGAATTGCACATAGAAAGCCGATGTGTGGGAATACCGCTCGAATTGACCGAACGTTATTATTACCGTGAGAAGAATATACTTGTGTACAAAACGGGAGACCGTGCCATGATTCATCCACATAACGGCTTGATAGTTTCAGGACGTTTAAACCATGATTTTATAAAAATTCATGGTAAAAGAATTCCAGCTAGTCGCATTGAACAATTGGTGTCTAGCCTTGGAACTTATAGCCATTGTTGCGTAATTGCTCATAATGGTGCTGCCATATTGCTGCACAATTTACCGCATTCCGTAGAAGAAATTAAATCCTTTCTACTCGGCCATTTAACCCCCACTCAATTGCCAGATATCCTTCAATTTCATGAGGAATGGCCGCTGAACCAAAATGGAAAAATAGACCGAAAAAACTTGGAAAAGTCCATTAAAGTACCAATAGTTAGCCTTGAAAAATGGCAACCGAATGCTACTGAAAAAGAACAACGCATTTACGCTATTTTAATTTCTTTTGAAAAATCCTTTGGAAAAGCCGACGATTCCCTGCTTCATTTTGGTTGGAATAGCATAGATTTGTTGTCACTATCCAACCAACTCATGTTGAACGGTTTTAACGTACCAGCCACATCGATCATGGCCAATCCTTGCATTAACACTTTACTGATTGAAGGAACTATTAGCGGTGATATTCAAAAATCCGATAAGCAACTGAACATCGATGACATCGACATGGACGACATCCTTGGAATTTTAAATCGTTCATGAAGTTCGCAAAAGACGACATACAACAGGCGTATAGGACAACTCCTATAGAGGAGAGTTTACTCGTATTTCAAACGGAAAAAGATACCTCTCGCTATATAGAATATGCCATTTTGGAATTAAGGGATGGGCGCCTCAACCAAGAAGCAATACATAACTGGATTGACTCCATTGAACGCTTCAAAGATTGCTACATATACGAGCAGTCAAATCCCCTTAGAATAAGGATGAAGCAACCATGGCATCCGGTAGAATCCGTCGAATTGAAGTTACATTGCATCGACGAGGTAGTCGCTTGGCTAGACGATCAAAACCTCAGTTTCGATGTACAAAAACCGCCTTTATTTAAGATTTTCCTGCTGGAAACGCCCATGGGACAGGTGTTTTGCTTGGTTTACCACCACTTGCTTTTCGATGGTATTTCGGTTCAATTGGCCCTTTCAGCGCTTGACCCCCAAAAAAGGGTAACGTTTGGTGATTGGACGCCCACAGCGTCTGATGAAAATATTGAAAAAAAAGAACTTGCGGCTTTCAACCTTGAGCGATTTGTTCCCCCATCCGTCGTACCGCAAGACGCCTACCTACGCTTAGAATTTTCATTTTCCCAAACCAATTATGAAGCATTCATGTTGGATTGGCTGACCTTCGTTCAACAGGCTTCAGGCGCAGATGAAATCGTTATAGGAGAGGTACTTTCGTCCCGAGATTCTTCTCCAGCAGCGGGTTCGGCTTTAGGGTATTTCATTCAAACATGGCCCTTGTGCATTTCTGGAAAGTTAACACTGGAGGGTTTAAGGGAAGCCCGAGAGGAAATAAAGAAACGCTCCACCGCATGGGTAAAAGACCATTTTACGCAGAATTCTTTTGACCATTGTTGGGTCGTTGAGCCTTACGTAAACTCCAATATACCCTCGTATTTTTATTCAAAACCGCACTATCTATTAACCCTTGTCCTTTGTCAAAAAGGGCAAGATCTGCTCGTAAAATTCTGTTGGAATCTGGAAAAAATTGACGCACGAGCGGCTCAAGAGATTTCACAATCCTTTGCGGATTTTAAGAAACCAACGGCTGAATACGATTCAATGAACGAGCTGCACGCCCCTCAATTTCCCTCGATAATTGAGCGATGGAAAAGGGTTGTGAACCAATATCTCGAAAAAATAGCCGTAGAAGATTATACGAATAAACGTTTATCCTTTCGCCAATTGGATCAGGAATCCAATAAACTTTCTAGTCAATTGAACATTCCTAAAGGCGAATGCGTTGGGGTATACACCACCTACTCTGCGAACATTCCCATCGCCTTTTTAGCCATATTGAAATCCGGTGGAATTTACGTCCCATTGGACCCTACAGTTTCGGCCGAGCGCCGTGCGTTCATCATTGAAAACTCGAACATCAAAACCATCATCTCTGATTTAGACCTGGATTTTGATGGAACGGTCATTAACCCAGAGGAAATAACATCTTCTGGGCTATTTACATCCGTTGATATCGAATCGAACGATACGTGTTACCTCATCTACACTTCTGGAACCACCGGGACCCCAAAAGGATGTCAAGTTCTTCATTCGAACGTTGTCAATTTATTGGAAGGCGCCACCAAATTGTTTGATTTTTCCTCCAACGATCGTTGGATTTTAGCCCACAGTTATGGTTTTGATTTTTCCACTTGGGAAATTTGGTGTGCCTTATTGCACGGAGCTTCTTTATACATTCCCGATCGAAAAGAGGTACAGGACACCTTTAAATTCCATGAAATTTTGGTTCAAAAAGGCATTAATGTTTTAAACCAAACACCAAAATCGTTTTATAATTTGATGTTGGTTGATGAGGGGAAGGAACAGCTGAAACAACTGGATTACATCATCTTTGGAGGCGACAAACTACAAACCTCCCGATTATCCCATTGGATGAATTCCTATCCAAACACCCAGTTGGTCAATATGTACGGCATCACTGAAACAACGGTTCATGTTACGTTCAAAAAAATTGTAATCGAAGCGCAAAGCAATATTGGTAAAGCACTACCGGGATATCATTTGCAATTGATGAATCCACTCGGCAAAAAGGTGCCCAAGGGTTTTTTAGGTGAAATCTATGTCTATGGGTTCGGCGTATGCGCAGGTTATTTCAATAATACTTCGCTTACCAAAGAAAAATTCTCCGTTGATGAGCAGGGAAGGCATTATAAATCCGGGGATTTAGCGTGGGAAATCGCTGGCGATTTTTATTACCTAGGGCGTCGAGATCGGCAAGTAAAAATTCGTGGATTTCGAATTGAGTTAGGTGAAATTGAGCACTCATTAAAACAAACAGTTAATCAATGTGATTTTACGGTATTGTTTGTTGATGAAAAACTCATTGCCTTTTATAAAGGAGGCGTTACGGATTTAACGCCGGATCATTTTAGAGGAATCCTTGCGGATTATGCCATGCCTTCCGTGCTAATTCAAGTCCCCGAATTCCCTTTAAATCAAAGTGGAAAAATTGACGAGAAAGCCTTGGTGGCAAGTATCACTAAAACATCAAGAGCAAATGCCATCAGTCCTTGGAGTGCCTACTTTAAAGAAATTTTAGGCTCAAACATCGATGGCTCACGTTCTTTTTTACAAAATGGAGGAGACAGCATTCTTGCCATTCGTCTGATCAACCGATTGAAAAAGGAAGGCTTTCAACTTTCGGTTCAAGAATTATTCAGTGAAAATCCCATCGATGAATTGAACCCGATCAACATTTCGGCAGCTGCAAATGCGGAGAATTTCGTTAAGGCCTTTCATGAAAAAAAACAACTCAACTATTCTCCGGAACATTTTTACTTTCCTTTATTAGAGTCGCAACAAGGAATTCTCTTCGATTGCCTAAAATCAGAGAACCCGTCGCTCTATGTTGAGCAACTCACCTATGAAATTTCCTCCAAATACCGTCCTGATGACCTGTACCGAGCCTATCAACAGGTATGTGAGGCGCAGCCGCTTTTAAGGTCGCGCATTGCGAGAAAACAGGAAAATTACCTTATGGAAGTTGCCTCCGATCATCGAATTGATTGTCAAATTCTCTACGATGTTGATTTTGAATCCTTCAAAACCCATGATTTTGAACTCGGATTCAACCTAGAACAAAACCTAACGAGGCTCAGCATTATTCCGGGCGATGAGTTTCATCGAATCATTTGGACGCATCATCACCTCATCCTAGACGGTTGGTCGCTAGGGATATTTAGCCAACAGATGCTTCAAGCGCTGGAAAATAAAAAGTTAGTATCCTCTGATTCATTTATCGCTTTTTGTTGTAAACAATCTCTATCCTCACAGCAATCTAGTTATTGGAGGGAGCAGCTAGATCAGCAAGAGAATGATCCATTAATCCCCTACCTTGGTGCACGACATCCAGAGAAGGAATATCAAAAAACCACCGCTTTTATTCCGTTTACCGAATTTCAGAAGTTGCAACAACTTAATCTATCACAACATGGTTTTATGTTGGCTGCTTGGAGTGCCTTTTTGGGGTTATTATTCGATAAAAAAGCACTTCACATCGCAAATGTTATTTCCTTAAGGGACGAAAGTGCCATGGAGGAAATGGGCATGTACATTCGAAGCCTTCCATTTCACATATCGTTCAATTCCAACCATTCTTTTATAGCATTTTGCGCAAAGGTTTTTGCAAAATCACAGAGCGACCAAGCCAACGCGAACGCCCCAATGAATGTGTATCTTAAGGGAAATCAATTCAATCACCTTTTCGTTTTTGAGAACTACCCGGTAGACTATTCAACGCTTGAGCACAACGGAATACGCATTGGAGCTTTTCAAGAGCGCACAGGAGCCTCGTGGAGTACGATAGTTTATCCGAAAGAAGGTGGCTTCGAACTTGCCATTTTACACGAGACCCAACGTTATGCTTCCAAATATGTCCACCAAATTTTACGGCACTTTTCCCGTTGGTTGAGTGATTTGGTTTGGGATCAACCAATGAGTAAGTCCATCAGTGCATTTAGTCCTACACCACTGATTTCAGGGGACATAGTACAACATTCAGCTACCAGCGTTTTAGATCTACTCAAGAGGGAATCGATCAATCCCATCTTAATAGGGACAAGCCGAATTACCTACACTAAATGTTGGAGCGAGGCAGAATTATTGGCTAAAAACCTAAAAATAATACCGGGTGAAGCTGTAGGTATTGATGTCCAAAGCACCTATCATTTCACCCAATGTGTTCTGGCTATTTGGATGGCTCAAGGGGTCGTATGCCCCGTTGACAAGCGCTATCCCACTCAACGAAAAAATTACATTTTCCATAATTCAGAGGTTCGTATTATCCTTCAATCGAATTCCTCAGAAATTACGCTGGAACACCGAGACATTGCGGCATTTTCTCATGGAACTGAAGCCAGCTTTATTTTACACACCTCCGGATCCACCGGAGAACCTAAGGGCGTTATACAAACCCATGCATGTTTGATCAATTTAATTTCATGGAATGCGAGGTCTTTTGAATTAAACCAGAACGAGGTGATTTTACAACTATCATCCTTTGGTTTTGATGCTTCATTTCATGAAGTGCTATTGGCCATGGCACTTGGCGCCACTTTGGTTGAAGTTCCCTTAGAAGATCGACTTGATGCACAGAAAATCCGCGCCAATATTCTCCAGCACAAAGCAACGCTCGGGTGGATACCAGCGCGGTTATTGAATGCAGTACTGGAGGGGGATTCCAATTTTTTTGAAGCTTGTACTTCCCTTAAAAATATTGTCACTACGGGAGAAGCTTTGGTTATAGGAGGTGAATTAAAGTCCTACCTTGAACGAAGTAACATCCGATTATTGAATTTTTATGGCCCAACCGAAACCCATGTCATTACGGCGCAACCGGTAGATGCTTCGCAAGTAATAACTCAACCCTCGATTGGCAAGGTATTGCCTAATACAACCCTTGCACTTATGGTGAATGGCGCTCCCGTACCGGAAGGATTGCCGGGTGAAATTTGGGCCGCTGGAGATCATTTAGCTATTGGTTATTTAAAGGACGAACAACAAACCCAACTCAAATTCCCCATCGTTCATGAACAACGCTTTTATGCAACGGGTGACTGGGCATTCATCGATGAGGACAAAAAATTTCATTTTATCGGACGCAAAGACGATCAATTGAAAATCAGGGGGTTTCGTGTAGAGCCGCTCGAAGTAGAACGACTGCTCACTGAAATTGACGAAATCAAAGAATGCTGTGTTTTAGTTCATCAAAATGCCCTGCACGCCTTTGTTGTAACTTCTTTAGCCATCGAAGCATTGCGATCTAAAGCCCACGAAGGCATGCCTGATTTTATGATTCCAGAGGTATTTCATCCTCTTACCGCCATGCCGATGAACAGCAACGGTAAAGCGGATAGAGGAATGTTAAAAGAGCTTATAAAGCCCATGGTACAGAACTCAGTGGATCTAAACAGAAACCACTTGAGTATACAATGTTGGATTGATGTATTAGGACATGACCAGTTTAATGTAACCGATCGGTTTGATCAAGTGGGTGGGAACTCAATCCTTCTCATGAAAATGCAGGCATGGTTAGAAAAAAAGGCCGGGTGTTTTGTTTCTGTCAAGTCACTTATCGAGCATAACACCCCCAATTTGCTCGAGAATCTTTTACAAAATGAACGGTCTTCCAAGGATGTATTGCTCCCCAGCGCATTTCCATTAAACAACCTACAACGGGCCATTTTATTGACCGAACTGGCAAATAACTGGGGGGATCAGAATCCATTTATTTTAAGGTTTACGGTTAAACTTCAACAAACACTATCCGAAGCGCGTTGGAAGGAAGCGGTTGCAGCAATACTTGTTCAATTTCCCTATTTAACCTACGGTTTAGATCAAGTGTATGACCCCAAAAACACCGCTTGGACTCAAACAGAAAATTCGAGTAAGGTATTTACCAAAGACAGTTTTTCGCAGTGGAGTGAGCCATTAATTCGATTTCGATACGTCAATTCAAGCAACATTGAACTGGTCTATCACCATATTTTATTGGATGGCTTGGGAATGAATGTTCTTCTGAACCGGCTGTTGGACCAACTCGATGATAAAACGGTGAATTATGGAAATCCTATCGAAAGATTATTAAATACACATCCGAAAAAGACAGCATTAAACGTTCAAACCCTCTCAAAACACGCCGTAAAGTTATTCACAGAAATAAGCGATGAAGAATATCAAACGGTTCAGCTTCATTGCAAAGGTAACGCACTGTCCAATCGGGAATTTTGGCTCTTATCGGTTGCCGTAGCACACCAAGCACCACTGATTGCATACGCCAATGTAAACCAACACCCCGGAATCCCTGGTATGTTTACTGAACTGGATGCCTTTTCCATCGATTTACTATCGGAGACCGAAATACCCTGGAATAAAGAAGAATTTACGACATCTATTGTGGCAAACTATCAAATGCTTGAAATACCTCAAGAATGGGTTGAAAAGGTTGAGGTCAGTGAACCAACCATAACCAAATATCCTTTTGAATGGCAGTTTATTGACTACGGTAATCGCATTGAAATCACGCTGTATACAGCTGACGGGACGACGGGTCAAGGAATCTTCGATGCTTGGCGGCAAAGCATTTCCAACGTGCTCTTCAACAAAAGCACCGTTGCAACTAATAAAGAGGACCTTTTTGACGATTTCGACTTCTGATGCAAGATTACCTCTCCCGTATTGTTCATGAAATTGCCGTTTCAAATTACCGAAATGCGAACGGGGAGCGGTGGTATGAGTTCATGGAGTACCTCTCGGCTGAAATTGAAACGTTGGGATATTCCGTTGATGTCCAATCATGGCGCGATGAATCGGGAAGGATATTCAAAAATTTTATCGTTCGATTGATAGGTAAATCCGAGGAAACCTACGTGTTAGGCGCCCATTATGACAGTTTTGAAGACACTCCGGGTGCCGACGACAATGCAAGCGCCGTTGCCGTTTTACTCGGCGTATTAAAAAGCCTTAACCCAAGTTTAGTGCCGAAGTGCACATGGGAATTCGTCTTTTACGCTTGTGAAGAACCGCCTTTTTTTGGTACCGAAAACATGGGGAGTTATTATCACGCAAGCCACTTGAATCCCGAACGCATAAAATGCATGATTTGTTTGGAAATGGTGGGCTATTTCAGTGAGGCAAAAAACAGCCAAGAATACCCATTTTGGGCCTTAAAATGGTGGTTCGGAAACCGAGGTAATTTTCTGTTAGGCGTTAGTAATCCCGCTTCTCGAAAAGAAGCGCGGAAAGTTTTAAAGGCCCTTCATAAAGGCCGCCCGTCCTTCTATAAAAATCTCCTCTTACCTTTCCCTATTTCAGGTTTAGATTGGTCCGACCATAGAAATTACTGGAAATTCGGGATACCCGCATTGATGCTCACCGATACGGCCATGTACCGCAATAAAAATTACCATACCTTGGACGATTTGCCTGAAACCTTGAATTATGAGAAAATGGCCTTACTCACCTCTGACCTAGTCGCTTTTATCAAAATGGAATAACCTCATCCTTAACAAGGTCATATATTCCATCAAACTCCACATCAAACCGATGATGCAAGAGGTGATACATGAGTTTAAGAGCCACAGTTTCTACCGACAAACCGTCGGGAGACCCCATTTCCGTATTTAAAACGCCCGGATGAACAATGTTAACGGTAAACGATTTTTCTTCTTTTCTCAAAATATTGACAAATAAACTCAAACCTGACTTAGAAAGGCAGTAACCGTATCCTGGAAGTTGTTCAAGATCTTGATCCCGAATGTAAGAAGGAGAAGCAAAGCGGCTTCCTACGATAATGAGCGACTTTAAGTGCTTTAATTTACCCCTACGGTTAAGTTCCGAAAAGAAGGCAATGGGTTGAATTAAATTCACCTGCAAGACGTTCTCGAATGCTTGAGCGTCCAAGGAATCTATATCCACCCCAGTATCTCCGATAGCTGCATTGAGGATTAGCACCTCTGGATTGGGCATATTTTCGAAAGATGTATATTCAAATGAACGTTCATGGTTGGGGTTTCTAGACACCCCATAAATCTGCATGTATCTGCTATGAAGGTTAAAAAAAGCTTTCCCAAAACCTTTAGAAACACCTGTAATAAGAGCAATCATGGAAGTTCAATTAAGGATTTGTTTTGGCCTCTTAAAGCTAAATCACGTAAACGAGGATAAAACCGTTGCATTGGAAAGGCACCACTCTGGTATAAACCATTCAGATCTTTATGAAAAATGTTCATACGTTCGTACATGGGATCCTTCATTTGATCATACTTCAAATATACGCTAGTATCCAAATCTTCTTGATAACTGCTAGTATGCGAGAGCAAGTAAAACGCTTTTTTACCCAACAATTCCAATCGAATAAAATAATCTATATCGTCGTAGAAAAGCAAATAGTCATGGTCCTCGTAAAAATAACCCAATGACTCAACAACGTTCTTAGGAATCGTAAAGCAAGCGCTACCAACAATAATTTCTGTCAAAGAAATAAAGGTGCGTCCCAGATGATTCGTTCGGACACAATCCTTCATGGTAGGGTGATTCTCCTGAAATAGCATCAGTAAGCCAATGCTCGGGTCGGCATTAAAAAGGGTATCCATTTCTTCCAACCAACCGGAGTGATGAATGATCACATCACAATCCAATTTTATAAGATACGAAGCATTGGAATTTGCCAAGGCAAAACCTGAATTATAGCCTTTGCTAATCCCTTGGTTGGTTGCAAACAACAGCGCCTTGTCTATAATGCCCTGTTCCAATAAATCCCGAATGTAGGAGGGGCTTTCATCGGAAGACCCATTATCCACAATGATGATCTCAACCTCCTCTCGACGGTTTAGACTCTCTATTAAAGAACGAACGGTGTTTTTTAAATAAACGCACCTGTTAAAACTCAATATAACGATGGAAGCTTTCATACATGAGTATTGATGAGGTTTGATACACTCTCCAAAGTGCCTTCGATCCAATTTGGATTCATTGAAAAATGTTCTCCGACGCAGTAAATTGAGGATGCCAATTGAAGGGTTTGAGAAGCGTCAAATATTCGGTTAAAATTTCCTCTTGTGTAATTCCAGTAGCAACCATAAAAAGGTGCATCCATATAATTCTGCAGTTTCAGTTCTACCAAGGTGTTTTCACCAAACATCTCCTCAACCCTTTCACGCAGAGTTTCCTCACTCCATGATTGGTTCAGGCTCGGCACATACAATTCCCAATCAAATGCTGAACGCCTTAGCATTCGTATCGGATCATCCGAAAGCATATAGGATTGGTTGGGATAGGGATTTTGGTTCAAGGTAATTCTACCTTTCAAGCTCTTACCGTAATGGCCAATTCGCAACCATTGCTCTAAATTCTTACGCGCTTCATGGGGCAATTGAACGCGCTGCAACGCATTCAATGAACAAGTAAAAACAACATTTCGAGCCTCTAGGGTGCGTTCAGTAGTAGTAACATGAACTTCCTTTCCATGGTAAGTGACTTTCTGAACGGTTTCACCCATCAATGGATCCTTAATTTTTGAAGAAAGGTGAGCGATTAAGCGCCCCATGCCATCTTTCAAACGGTAGATTTTTGCCTCAGGCTCCTTCAAATTGGCAGCATAAAAGTACAAGGACTCATACAAAGTAATTTGACTTAGATTTACGTCTATATCCCCCAAAAAATACAATTTCGCAAATTTAAAAGGGACTCCTTTAGAGGCTAACCAGTCTTTGGTTAGGATGGTATCCCAATCCTTTGGAGCGTGCAATTCAAATTCCTTCAGGGAGGCAATCTCTGCTTCTGCTAACATCTCATGGAATAAGTCCAAAGGTTCAGGATAATGGAAGGTGGACAAAAGACCGTTTAGGGAATCATGCCAATTTCCTTCCCAATAAATGGATGCATCGGATACTACATGTTCTTCCAATTCAAGTGAGAACCTTTGAATAAGTTGCATGGCTCGTGTTTGGCTTGAAAGAACTCGCGCAGCTCCCAATTCAAAAGAAACACCATCAACGACATGGGTGTGAATTCTCCCACCTAGCCTCTGACTCGCTTCAACCATGCAATAAGGCAGGTTCTTTTGCTCCAAAAACTCCGCAAGATACAACCCTCCAATGCCGGCTCCTACAATGACGGTATCCAATTTATCCACTCATCAAAGTTAAGCGAAAGAAATGAATGTTTAAGTTTGCAGCGTTGATGAACTTTTACACCTATTTCTATCCTGGTTTTTACAATGACACCTATCGCTTGAGTGGAAGTGAATGGAACATTGTTCGAAAGGCACAGCCTAGATCCAAGGATCATCATCAACCCCGGATTCCACAGGGAGGCTATTACAATCAGGCTGAAACAACTGAAATAAAAAATCAAATCACCTTAGCAAGAACTTACGGAATCAAAGGTTTTATGGTGTGCTATTATTGGGATTTTGAACAATCATGTCCCATAATGGATGAACCATTAAAGCAACTCATGTTAGCCGTAGAAGGCACAGATTTTGAATTCAACCTCATGTGGGTACTTCGACTTCCACATCGGATCCTTCCCATCGAAGAAGGGTCCTATGGTAAATACCATAACCATCCTTGGTTCAAGAAACGCATTCAGGATTTTCAAGATGATAAAACTTTTTTCGAAGAGCTCCAGCGCATTTCAAACCACCCAAATTACCGTAAAGGAAAGGAAGGAAAACCGCTTTTACAGGTATATTCCGTGAGCGAATTGATCCAACTCCATGGCGAAAAAGTCCCCGCCATTTTGAACCAATTTCAAAACTTCCATTTGCAAGGAATATGTGGCCGCGACGATGACTGGATTGAAGCATCCAGTAACCTGGGATTTTCGAGCCTCAGTGCCTACGTGACTTTGGTCAATTTTAATGCTGATAAGGTAAAACTCCGACATGCCACCTGTGCCGCGGAACAACCATTGGTATGGCGAAGTATTCAAGAAAAAACTGAGGTGCCGTTTTATCCAAGTGTGGCGACAGGTTGGGATGCATCACCTCGTGGAAGCCATTTACCGAATTTCAAAGTGCGAAAGTTTCCCTGGGCGCCCGTCGTTATGGACGCCAATCCCGATTCCTTTCATGCAAACCTCCGCGATGCCGTTGCCTGGTCTCGGGCAAACCGTCTTGATGATGTACATATTGCAAGTTGGAATGAATGGAGCGAGGGGCATTACCTGGAACCTGATATGAAATATGGAACTGCCTTTCTTGAAAAAGTATATCAAACAAAAAAAAGTAGTTAGTTTTGACCTATGATCGACCCGATTTCGTTTTTTAAAGAACAAGGATATTACCATGGAAAAAATAACTTTTCCGAAGAATTAATAAGCTCTTTCAAAGGAGAATTTGACCCTATTTTTGCAGAAAAAAGAAAGCGCTTTTACGCCCGATTTCATGATGAAGGGAATTATGGAGCCAACCACGATATCAACCGTTGGAATATGCTTTTGCCTTCGAATTCAAGGATGCTCCAAAGCGCCTTTTATGCGCAAGCAGATCTTTTTGAATTGTTGCAATCCGCGTTCGAGGAAGATTTTGCCTTAGTCTTTTTCTCTTCGGATATTTCATCACCCGGTTCTACCTTTCAGACCATTCATCAGGACGGAAATGATTTTGCTGTCGCGTTAAATGTCCCGTTGGTGAACGCCAACGAGGAAAATGGAGCAACCCACATTTATCCAAAAACCCACCGATTGAGCGAAAACGCACCGTTTACCAACGACTCGAATGACTTTACCGATGAAGAAAT
>CANMUN010000054.1 GCA_947500875.1 Flavobacteriales bacterium
ATTTCATGGCATTTCCCGATGTATCGAGCGGTATTTTCCATCAATCGCTACCGGTGTAAAAAATCGTTGAAACCTTACTTAAAACCAGGGATTTTTGAAGTGCGCATCAATCGAGCTTTCGAGGATGTCATACGGAATTGTGCTGTTCCTCGTAAACGGTTCGACGGAACTTGGTTGAACGAAACCATGATCCTCGCCTACCTTGAACTGCACCAACGGGGATTTGCCCATTCGGTAGAGGTATATCAAAACGAGGCCTTAGTTGGTGGATTATACGGGGTTCACATTGGCAGCATTTTTTTTGGTGAGTCGATGTTCTCCCACGTATCCAATGCCTCAAAAGTTGCATTTCACCATTTGATGCAAATCCTTCAAAAAAACCAATTCATGGTCATGGACTCTCAATACCTCAACGACCACACGGAAATGTTAGGCGCGATTGAAATACGCGATTTCGCTTTCAAGGCCTTGGTGCACAGTGCCAGGGATATTCCATCGTTTTTTAATGAACCTATTTAACCTCTAAATCAACAAGATTCGTCCATAGCCGGTCAAATTCTTGTTGAAATGCAACACAAAATTCAGCATCATTCATTTTAACCAAATTCTCTTGGTTATAAAGCGCCGCGCTTCGAGTCCAATTATACGAACCGGTTAAAACAGCTTTCTGATCGACAATCATGAACTTATGGTGCATGTGATTCTCACTTTCATCCACTCGAACTGGAATTCCAAACAGGGATAATTCTTCAACATCTGACCCTTCATCATATACCTTATAGTTATCGGTAATGATTCGAACTTCGACACCACGATCATAAGCCTCTTTTATTTCGCCGCTAATGGCGTCATCGCTGATGGTGAATACACAAATATCAATTGTGCTGTCGGCTAATCGCAAGGACTTAATAATGAGCTCCTTACATGCCATACCGGGGCTGAATGCTATTTGATAATTTTTCATTTTAATACCTCGTCTTCGAATTTGCTCAACACCAATTCTACCCTTCGGTTGAGGCCTTTATGGGCCTCTGTATCGTTCTTTTCAAGCGGTTGGCTATCCCCTCTTCCTTCGTAACTCAAGCGGTTTTTAGCAATACCTTGTTTGATTAGGTAATCGCAGATAGCCTTTGCGCGCCCTTCGCTCAAATTTTTGTTGTAAACCTTTCCTCCCTCGGAACTGGCATGCCCAATGAAATGCGCATGGAGGGATGGATTGTAATTAAGGTAATTAACTAAAGCACTTAAGGCCTCATTGGATTTAGGTAAAATGGTCGTTTTATCGAAAGCAAAATAAATGCGGTCCAGCAGGTTTTTTAATTGGCATGGATCTTCGAGGTCTTCATCACCGTAGTATTGAAACAAATTCTCCTTTTCTGGAAAGAGGAACAGTTTTGCTGTATCGTTGATAATTCTACCTGCATATTGTTCCGCGCCAGTGGTATTTTGTTTTGTGGAGCGGTAATTCATCAAGAAGGTGCTATCTTCCATCCACTGCAAGTTGTTCATTTTAATGTCATAGCCCCATTTCGATTTACGCAGAATGTACTCGATTTGCTTGCGCGTGTAGCAAGGAGGGATGATTACAAATTGCAGCATTTTCTGGTAATCACCAACGAGATAATAGCCTCGAATAATCCGTCCAACATCCGCTCCCCATGGCGACATCACGGGGTTTCTCCAGGAAGCAGCGCTTGGGGTTTTGACGGTAGAATCCTCGAGCTTGGAAACCTTATCGGTTGAAGCATTCGTCGACGGACTTGAGGGGTCGTTGCTGCAAGCAAACAATACCATCCCAATGAATGGGTAAAATAAGAATTTGATCATCGTTAAAAGTTGTTTGAAATTAGTGATTCCCCATGAAACTAGGCGCGTGTGAAGTGAAATAAATATGCGAAAATAAGTACATTCGCACAAAAAAATTCATGACAATAACCGCTGAAGAACGAGTTCTTAAACTCGCCGAAACAAAAAAGAGGCAAGAGAAATTACTGAACCGCATTTCTGGAATCATCATTCTAATGAACGTAATCCTTATTGGTGTGGAAAGTAGCATACGTGGGAACCTGACAGCAGATTGGGTCTTTACGGTGTTGGACATCGTTTTTGTCGGGTACTTTACGTTTGAAATTGGATTTCGCATTTTTAAACTACGACCAGCTATATCCGAATTAAAATCATCCATTATTGAATTATTAGACCACTATCGAATCAGTAATTTGATGGACGAGGAAGAGCGCCGCAAAAACTCAAACCATATACTTGAGGATAATGTCAGAGATGTTAAAATTGAAGTTATAGAAAAATGGATTTGGTTACTCTTTGACTCCTTTCTTGTATTAGCCAGTTGGATTGCCTTTGCCAAGCACTTTGTGACCCACCCTGAACTGATCATGTTGCTTCGGATTCTTCGCATCCTTAGGATTTTTCGCATTTTCAGCATCAGCGATTATATCAAGAACATCGAGAAGAAAATTGCTGCAGTCATTCCAACCATCTCCATTTTTTTAATCCTGATCTTTCTTCTGGTTTACACCTATGCCATTCTAGGGATGAACTTGTACAATTTTCACCGTTTTGAAAACCTGGATTTTTCCAATTTATACGAAGCCATGCTAAATCTCTTTATGCTGATGACCAATGGATGGTCAGGTATATTGAATGAATTGAGAACTTATGAGGCCATCAACCCTTTGATCACTGACTTTTATGTGATTTCATTTTTTATTTTTTCGGTAATGATTACACTGAACGTTTTTTTAGCCGTAATGACCTCTGGGATTCAAGACCGATTGGCAAAAGAAAAAAATCAAAAACCTCAGGGCTCAATGCCGGAAAATTCGGACCTTCAACATGAGATAACTGCCCTAAAGAAGAGTATTGAGTCACTTCGTGAAGCTTTGGAAAGAAAAAAAGATTGATCTTACTTAGACTTCTTTTTCTTATCAATATTGGACGTTTCAAAAACGTACTTTTTCAATACCGTATTATCTTCTATGACCCGTGAGGCAATGAATAAATACAGCATCACAAATACGGCGGCTAAGAGCAGAGCAAAGCTAATCATCCAACTGGCGATGATGAGCACGATGAGAAAACAGAATAATCCGGCAAAACGAAACATTGAAATAATTTTCAAATTGGATTCTAGCAACAATTTTTGTTCTTGACAATTCGCGATTTGAACTTGAATTTGTTTTGTATAATGGTCCTTTTTCCATTTTTCCTTCACTTCTTCCTCCTTATCGTTGTAAAACTTGGCGATGTTTAAAAGGCCTCTCACCGTTTCAATATTCTTAATAATAGGAAAGCGTTTAAACAAAACGACCATGTACATCAATGAAGAAATGACCGATCCGACCAATAAAAAACCAAAGCCAAATTTCAAGGATAAATGGTCTACCAGGGTACCATCGAAAGAGGGGTTTGCTAAAAAGCCGTTAACAAATTGAATGTACTCCTCTTTTTCATTGCCGTCTAGTCCCATAATTTGAATCACCGAAGAAAACGTCAAGGCACCTAAAAAAACACTTTCAATCAGAAACGTTTCTAATTTCTCTTTGTAAATATTAAAATCCTTGTCTAATTCAGCAATGTACTTATCATTCCAAAAGTCTAAATCATAATTTTGAATAAATCGCTCCTCATTCAAGTACAGTTTAAGTTGTAATAAATCCGCCTCGGACAATAGTTTTCCACTAAAATAAACCTTTTCGATGTCTCTTTGGATAAAGATGCAAGAATAAATGTAGGCATAAATAAATCCCGTTAAGAAGCTAACCAATAAAAAAAACACGTGATACCATGCAAAGGAGGATGACAACCAGAAAATGGAACTTGAAACAAGGCAAAACACAAGCCCATAAACGAGTGCCTTAGCCGAAATATTCGAGGTTTCGCTGTAGATGAACAAACGTTGCCTTTCCGGTTCTTTCGTAAAGCCTGCAACGGCATATCCTTCATAGGCCATAATCCGATTCTTTAGATAGACATTCGCCGCGTTTACCCTTCTCTTTGCATAATAGACAGTTATGAATAATAGTACAAAATGTAGGGCATAAAAAGCCATACCAAGTCCAACAGTATAGCCCTTATAGATGGCAATTACTATCCCAACAAGACCAACAATTGTACGAAAAACGATGTCGGCGTATATGAAAAACGAGGACTTCTTGAGATAAATGGAAATTTCCTCGGAGCTAGGTGTGCTTCTATTAAAATAAGGTTTAATGATTCCTGCAAACATAAAATTTCTATTTAACCGTTATTGAATCTCGATCCCTCATTGCTTTCAATTTACGCAATCCAAGGCGCCACATGTAAATATCGAACACTACAAAGGCAATGAGTAAGGGCAGCACAAGTAACGGAAAAGATTTACCTTTTGCCCCCATGTACATGAGAATAAAATCGTATGTCCCATGTAAAAGCACAGGTATCAACAAACTATAGGCTCGATGCTGTGAGGCAGTAGCACCTTGTTCAAACTTGGAAAGCGACAAGTAATATCCCATCGGGACTGCAAAAAGCATATGACCAGGGACCGCCAAAATCGCCCGCATGATGGCCACCGACATTCCGCCTTTCATGACGTAAAGAATGTTTTCAACAAGGGCAAAACCCATGGAAATAAATATGGCGTATAGTATGCCATCGTAGTATTGATCAAAATCTTTAGCGCGTTGAATAATCACCCAAAACACCAACCATTTGGCCAATTCCTCTGGGATAGCTGCGATAAAAAATGCGCGGTAAAATTCTGCGAAAAATCCCGATGGCATTGCGTTTTCAAAAGCTGAAAGCGGCTGCGAAAACAGCAAAGAAACGAAAACAGAAACCACCCCTCCGAAGAAAGCAATTACAAGCATCTTTAAAGGCTCTTTGGCTAAATCATGTCGATAAATGAGGTACATTATCAACAAAGCAGGGGCAATGGAAGACAACAATAGCGTCATAATAGTTGGATTAGGTTGGGCTTCGATTAATAAAATTATGGTTAAAAAAACAAAAAAACAATTTATCTATCCTCAAAACGTATAGTTTTGAAAAAAATAAGCCAATGAAACTTGTTTCCTTTATTGTACTTTTCTTACCCATTGCTTGGATGAGCTCACCGCCTTCGCATACTGGGCTTTGCGGGGTGGATGTGGTCAAAGCCTATTCCCAAAATATTTTAGGCCAAAACGTAGGTTATTACATTAACCTGAAAAACAATTCCTCTAAAACCGTCGATGCGGTGAGCTGGACAGCGAATTTCTACAACAACTTCGAAGATTTTAAAGGAAAGAAAACCGGTAAATGGGAATCTGGAAATTTCACAAGTGTTGCTGAACCTGGCGAAACCATGACGGACTTAGAAGGGGCCTGGGTTGACGGTGCTACCAAAGTTTTTATCAAAGTAACGCGGGTGCATTTTACCGATGGATCTTCCTGCGGAAAATGAGTTAGTGCTTTTTAATCAAGCGGTTTTTCTCCTTTCCTAATCCACTCAGGTACTTGCATTCGAGCAATTCCTGCATGGAGCTGAAAGGTATTTCGGGTTTTTCATAACCGTAAGCAGCTTCGAGGGTAATTACTTTATTGTTATCTCCGCAACTTACATCCACGTCCACCATCTTCATTTGGCTTGGGTGTTCGTAACCGCAGGCATGCACCATTTGAAGCGATTCTTTTCGAAGTGAATTAATATAGTTTCCAAAACGGATTGCTTGTACCGCAGGATCCAATCCACGTTGAAGCCGCTTGCTTTGTGTAGCAATTCCTGTTGGACAATGTCCAGTGTGGCATTCTTGAGCTTGAATGCAACCAATGGAAATCATGGCCTCACGAGCGATATTGATTACATCTACCCCCATAGCAAAGGCCTTGAGTACTTCCGATGGAAAACCAAGTTTTCCCGAGCCAATAAAGACGACGTTGTTGGTTAATCCACGTTCCATGAAAACGTTGTACACTTCACTAAAACCGAATACCCATGGCAAGGCGACGTGATCAGCAAAGGACGGAGGTGCAGCACCTGTTCCACCTTCTCCACCATCAATGGTAATAAAGTCAGGTCCACGGTTCTCGTTCTTCATAATATCTGCCAACTCTTTCCATTGAGCGAGGTCGCCTACCGCAGATTTAACGCCTACAGGTAAGCCCGTATTTTCAGCAAGGTATTCAATAAAATCAACCAATTCACGAACATTGGAGAAAGCGGTGTGGTAGGTGGGTGATAATACGTCCGTATGGGGTTTAACCCCTCTAATTTCTGCAATTTCAAGGGTGTTTTTTGAGGCCGGAAGCACACCTCCTTTTCCGGGCTTAGCTCCTTGCGACAACTTAACCTCCAATGCCTTTACTTTTCCTGGATATTTATCAATCACAAGTCGTTTCAACATATCCAAATCAAAGTATCGAAGTCCGTCATCTTTGGTAACACCACATCCAAAATATCCTGTCCCAATATGAAATATAACATCTCCACCCTTCATGTGGTAAGGAGAAAGTCCACCCTCGCCCGTATTATGGTAACACCCCACCATGCTCGCCCCCAAATTAAGCGCCATTTGGGCATTCGCAGACAAACTGCCATAGCTCATGGCAGAGATATTTACCACGGAATAAGGACGAAAAGGAAATCTTCTGTTTTGGCTTGCACCGATCACCTTGGCGCAGGGCATAAAATAAGGATCGTTGGATTCGTTGTTAATATGGTTTCCATCGACTTTAAAAGGAAACATCTTTGGATTCACGAAAACGTGGCCCGGACGGTACAAATCTTTATCGGTTCCAAAGCCTTCGTAGTTATTCGTTTTTAATGCCGAATTTTCAATCCAATTTCGTTGGCTGCGGTTGAATGGTAATTCCTCGCGATTGCTAGCAATAAAATACTGACGAATTGGAGGCCCAAGCTTAATGAGTAAATTCCTCATCCTCCCAATCACTGGAAAATTCCGAGTTATGGCATTCTTTTTTTGAGAAAAATCATATAAAAAAACCACAGCAATAACAGTGATAATCACAGCAAGGGAAATGTAAAGGAACAACATAGAAATAGTATTTAGCAACAAAAATATACTTTTTAATTAACCAGTTTGCAGAATCGATCAACAAAACACCAATCATCCAATAAGCCTAAAAATGGAAGATCGTCAGGAATAAGATCCCGCTCTATCTGCAGATAGCCTATAACCAAAGGAAACAGTTCATGCTCTGGCCCCAAGGTGCTTTGTAGGTCTGTGATTTTAGCTTGTATGATACGTTCGAGATTTACTGTGGTGCGTTGCATACGAGGAATATTCGCTTTTGGGGAAATATTCAGCGTTTTTAAATACGAAGTAAAATGATCTTTTTCCTCAAATAACCATGCTGTTTGGGATTGGAACTGGGTGAACTTGGACAATAAGAAAAGAAAATGAGGTAAACCAGGTGTATACAAACGAGTTAAAGTAAGCCAAACCCATTCCGACAGATCCATCTTCATGAGCTGTTGCATACGTTGAGCTCGATGTTCTTTTACCGGGTTACCGAATAAGATTAAAAACAGTTCTCCCGCATACAGATACACTTGATCAAAGCGCTGCACCAATATTTCATGGCCCCTCGAATCCGAGGGACAAGTCAAGAAATAGGATACGTCGGATGTGAATTCTGGAGGAACTGGCGAAGGCTCCTTATCCTCCTCAAAGAACAGGTATTCAGCGTATAAGGCAAGGCCTTCGTTGCGCGTTAGCGAAAAAAAGTACGACAAGCGCCAAAAAAGTTCATGGGATTTAGGGTTTAAAAGCAACCGTGTTGACTCCTTTTGCGTTTGATAAGTCGCTCTGGATTCGGCAATGTTGTGGTAATCCAGAGCGTGAACTAATTCATGAAGGAGGACGCGGATTAGCAACTTGGGTTCGTAGTTTTGGGAAACCAACCAGTGATGATTCAATTCGATAAAAAAGGTGCTAGCATTGGATCGTTGAGCGTCAAATTTCGCATACCAATGATCGATGAACGAGGTCGATGTTGATAAATGCAGGGTGTATTCGCCGTTGAATTCGAGAAGACTGGCCGCTTCACGAACGGCCTCAACTAACTGAGCAGTAGTTTCAGCCCCTAAGTTTAGGTCTTTTGGCAAGCGAACACGGAGCATGATTTTAAAAAAACAAAGGTAATCGAAAAAAAATGGTAACTTTTTGCTTAAAGTCGGTTATACACCGAATTTCTCTGCGTAATGCCTTTGTTATGACTGAAAAAATACACTATGACATCCAAAAAACACAAAAAACTAAAAATTTTATGGGTCGGAGAAACGGCTTTTGAGGCCTATCAATCCACCGATATGCACGTTCGTAAATGTTTCAACCATGAAATTCTCATGTATGAACCCAGCGATAAAAAGAGTTCAACCAAGATTAACTATTTAAAAAACAAGGAGGACCCAAAACCGCAATACAATGAAAAAGATTTATCCGACTCAATTAAAACGTTTTTCGAAGCAAAATCCAAGTCAGAATATTCCTTGCTGGTTGGAAGCAACTTCGAACTAATGGTGCATCAAGTATTGGAGCAATTAAAAGAAATAAAAGAATCAAAGAGTTATTATGGAACGCAAGAAAAATCAATCGAAACCAATGCAGACTACATGGTGTTTGAACCCGCGTTGTATAAAAAAGAAGTCCCGAACGGGCCCAAAGCTGAAATTGATGATGCGGTCTTTTTAAAAATAAAGGCCTTGTTCTTGGATTTTGAAGAAGCGCTCGGATCTACCACCCAAAACTACGGTAAGTATTTCAAGCAAACCTGGGAAATCGATCAAGATGCGCCGATTTTTGATAAATTTTTATTTAAGTATTTAGAAACGAAAACGAGTAATAACCCTTAAAACCCGATTAATTTGAACAGAGACCTGATCCTTAACGAAGTTATCCGCCGAAATGCTGGAATGTTGCGAAACATTATTCGTAAGTACTTTAAGCAAAATGAAGATGACATCTATCAAGAGCTATGCCTGCACCTACTCGATAAAATTCGCAACGCTGATGAGGATGAATTAAGCAAGTGGTCCTCGGGTGCATGGTTGAATACCGTTGCGAATAACAGGTGCAAGGATTTTTTTAGGCATCAAAATTCAAAAACGTATCAGGCAACGCAGGGGATGGAATCCCTGAACCATTCGGATGACGCATCGGAATTCGACCGACGCATTTTTGCAGGGGGTCATAATGAGTTTGAAACGAATGACCCTTCCCTTAGTAAATATGTGCTTGAAATCAATTCCGTGTTGAAGGAATTTGCCCTTAAGCATCCCAAGGACGCGATGTACATAAAACGGCACTTCATGGAGGGAGTGGATGTAGGCAATATAGGGCGTGAATTTAACGACATCAATCCATCGCAAACCATCAAGCGTGCAGTACAAAAACTAAAAAAAATGATCAATTCTGATGCCTTACTGGAGCGCTTCGACCTTTTCTTTAGTACCGATTTTGATGAATAAAACGGTACTTCAAAAAAAAAAATGATGCGCCCTGTTATTCAGGGTTTTTTTATGCGTAAAACCTTCAGTTTAAAAATCAAATCTCCATGCCAAGAAAATCCAAGCCTTCCTTAGTACCTATCACAGAAGCCCTTAACACTATTTACAAACAATCCAAGGGATCTGGTTTACAACCCGAGTTGTTTTCTGAAATCAAAAACGAAGTATATTCCATTGGACAATACCTTGGTTCCAACGAGGAGGAGGCGTTCATGTTTGCGGTTGTTTGCGCAATGAACTTATTTGGCGAAGAAGTAGAGAGCCGCGACCTGATACGTTTTTTCGACGTTACCCCCTTCGAACTTGTTAACCATCTTCAAACCTTAAATACGCTCAGCGATAAAGGATTGTTAGTACGTCAAAAGAACCGTCGTCGCTTCAGTGAGGGCTTGAGAAAATACCATTTCATCGTGGCGCCTGCCATCCTCAACGCCATACTTAACCAACAACCCATGCCGAAAGAGGAGGTGAAAGAAATTTCGGACGTGGTAGAGGTTTTGGAAAAGATCAATGACTTTTGCCAAGAGTGCATTTCAGAAAACATGGATGCCAACGATTTATATGACGAGGTCAACGAAACACTTGAAAAGTACAAGCATTTTCCCTTCATCGCTTATGTGCTCGGTTTGGATTTAACGAACGCAGACAGAATCGTTTACACGTATGTTGTTTGGAAATCCATCAATGGCTGTCTTTCCGTTGATATGGATGAACCCATCAACTCGTTTTTCCGAAGGTCCTCGAACCGGGTTCAATACCTTCAAGGCATTTACAATGGTAGCAATAAACTCATCAAATACGACCTATTGGAATTCAGCAGCGGGCGTTTTTTCAATGATCTCGATTTTTTACTTTCGGACAAATCCTTAACGCTTTTGCAAGAAAACGGATTAACGGTCGTTAAACGAAAGTCGAGTAAAAACGCCATTTTACCCGAGAACATTGCCCAGAAAGAGCTTTTTTACGAGGCCGAGGAGAAAGCACAAGTGGACGATTTACGGGCAATGATGGAGGAAGAACGCTACAACAACCTCATGCAACGTTTGAGCAGCAAAGCGCTACCACAAAACCTGAACATCTTGTTATTCGGCGCTCCAGGAACGGGAAAAACGGAAACGGTTTACCAGTTAGCAAAAGCTTCGGGCCGTGAAATCATGAAGGTTGAAATAAGCCAATCTAAGAGCATGTGGTTTGGTGAAAGTGAGAAATTAATTAAAAAAATCTTCAAGGACTACATAGAACTGGCAGCACATACCGTCAAAGCCCCAATCCTGTTGTTCAACGAAGCCGACGCCATCCTTTCTTCGCGCAAAACGAGCTCGAATAGCCCTGTATCACAAACGGAAAATGCGATGCAGAACATATTATTGGAAGAATTGGAAAACTTCAAAGGAATTTTCATTGCAACCACCAATTTAGCCGAAAACTTGGATAAGGCTTTTGACCGTCGATTCTTGTACAAGATTGAGTTTCACCGTCCGGGTTTGGCCGCAAGGGCCGGAATATGGAAATCCAAATTACCGGAACTCACCGACGGTGACGCAGAAGCCGTGGCAAAAGAATATGATTTAACCGGAGGACAGATCGACAACGTCGTTCGCAAGCTGGAGGTGCAGCGTATTTTGCACGAAAGCCCGCTAGAGTTGGACTACATCTTAAAACTTTGCTCGCAGGAGGTCGTTTTGCAAAAAGGCATCAACCGCATTGGTTTTGGGGGCTAAAAACATTACAACCTTGCAAGGAATTTACCAGCCTAGCTTTCCGTAGTAACTTTACCCAAAATTTCAATATGACAAAGCGATTTTACAAAGAAAACCATCTCTGGTACGTTGATTTACCGGAGTTTTTAGAGGCGGGCCTCGGAAGCATAAACAACTTACTCATGGTGGATGGTGCCGATGAATTTTTAGACCGGGTAAGTCAATGGGGAACCGAAGTCTTTATTGCATTCGAAACGGAGCCTTTTGCAGATGCAGAGTATTCGTTGATTTCAGATGCTTACGGCAAAAACCAAGCATTGTTGGACCAAGTAGGACATGCACCCGTGGGTTACGGAATGTATTACACCGTTCCCGAAATGCAAGGTCACAGGTTGTGGCTTTGCCCTGTAACGGAGTATGTTTTTCAAGGCGAGTATCCGGAAAGGCTTTGGGTTAAGGTGTTGGGAAATGAGCTGTAAAGGTACTGAGTACTTCATGATACCCCGTTATAATTCCTCGGGCAAGCCCGAGGAATTTTTTTATCATTATATCGTTATTTCACTTAAGGAGTGTTCGTCCATTTTGGTAATTCACTTTGTCGATTTAAATCTTCGGCCAATTTACGTACCTTACGTATTGCTGCCTTTGTCTTTTGATCCAATAAACCGAAATTCTCATAGTTGTTGGTGGCCGATTCCAAGTAGAAATAGAATGCCTTGTTTAAATCGTTGGTGCGTTCATAACATGCTGCAAGTTTAAATGCTATAACGCATTGTCTTGGGTATTTTAATACTTCCAACAACGATTCTTCATTGAATTTTTGAAGCATATCCAGTGACCGATGAATCCATTTAAGAGCCATGGTGAAGTTCGAAAGTTCATAATACCAAAGTCCAATATACGAGTAGATAAATGGAAGTTCCGCTTGATCTTCTCCAAACATTTTAATGCGAAGTTCTGTGCATTCTGAATAATACTCGAGGAATTTTTCATCGTTTAGTTCACTGCCCACAAAGTCTCCGAGAAAAATACCTGAGGTTCTCGACAGTTGACTATTATAGTAGTCCGTAATATCCATTGCTGTGGGTTTATTGATGCTAGGCATTCCTTCCAATTCTCCAATCCAAATCGCAAAATTGATATTAGCTCTTGCTCCGGATTCGTGTTCGTTTCCACCGCAAGTGACACCTATAACCTCACCTAGGCTGTTCAGGAGTGCACCACCGCTACTTCCTCCCGAAAAAGGAGCGCTGACTTGAAGAGTATGTCCAAGCCAATTACCAACACCATCCGGGTATATGTTGGAAACAATTCCTTCTGTAACTGAATTCATAAAATCCTCCTGAAAAGGGGTATCGTCCAGACAAGGAAAATTTAGACTTAGAACTGGAAAAAATGGATACCAACCTGTATCAGATGGTTGAACAAGGTCTTTTGCACGAAGAAATGCTTATGACCATCGAAGTATTGGTTTCAGAATGGTGTAAAGAAAACCTCAGCTCGTTCATCAACACTTACCAAACCTTCGAAAAAGAATTTGAAGAACTATCGCACGATGATAAAAAGTATTACGCGGACATCGATGAGTTTATCCAGGAAAAAGGTAATAGATGGTGGATAGAAACATTTTATCATGCCACCAATGAGGAAAAAGAAACGTTGCTACACCGATACAATCTAACGATTTCCTGCTGTTTGCATAGTACTACGTATGATGAACAAACTATCAAAGAAACCATAGAACATTCCTGGAATAATTAATAGCTATGGGTCTCCGTTATGGACTTTAAAACACCAAGAAATTTACCTTTAATCCCATGAAATTATACTACAATTATCCTTATGATGGCGAAATAACCGAAAAAAGAACGGGTACCTTTGTTCCAATTGCTACCATAGAACAATACTTGGATGAATTAAACTCATTTTTTGACGAAGATAAACCACTGGTAACTATTCTGGCAGCGGCAACTGAGAATGATCCAACTATTAAACTATTTTTCACTTCATACCATTTACTGTTTTCAGCGCCGTTACTCTCGGAAAGTACCGATGAATTGGGGCAGGCGTTACCCTCTGCAAGCCTTGACGAGATTTTAAAAGAAAATAAGGTCTCAGAGTTACTATACTCTTGGTTAATTCAAGTAAATCCAGAAGAAATTTACCTAAGCGATTACGTGGTTAAGCTCGCTCAACCCGGTCAAACGATTCCAATCGAACGATATGACAGTGAGTACGGGAACTATAACTATGAAGTAAATAGTTAGTCTGCAGGCATAAACTTCTCGCCATTTCCATTTAATAGAAAACCCTGACGCTTCGGTCAGGGTATTTACGTGGGCGAAAGGTCTGAAATATCGAACTTGTTGTGTAGGGATTTAGAGAGGGTTGCGATGGAATTAGAAAAGTAAATTATTTATACATGAGAATCTTGTCATGTATAAATAAATTTATTATATTTACATGAGGCCGGGATTAAGTTAAAATACTATACATGAGAAAAAAAGGAAAGATCGTAAAAGATAACTTTGAGATTCCATTTAATGATTTGCCCATTTTGCCCCCTGCAAACGAATTTATTGAATCCGTAATTATTTTAAAGCAACTGGTGAAATCCTCAGTTGCTATTGCTGAATTAAAAGGAATCATCCATATTTTACCCAATCCCGAAATTTTACTCAATGCGGTTATCCTAAAAGAAGCAAGAGCAAGTTCTGAAATTGAAAATGTAATAACCACTCAAGATAAATTATATCAAGCATTATCGGCAAAGGGTGATCAAATCGATAGTTCCACTAAGGAAGTATTAAGATACAGAGAGGCCATGTTATTTGGATTTAGAACAATCCAGAAAAAAAATATCCTAACTATCAATACGATTGTTGAAATCCAGCAAATTCTTGAAGAGAATAATGCGGGTATAAGAAAACTACCAGGAACGGCATTGAGAAATTCAGTAACTGGAAAGGCTATTTATACCCCGCCAGATCAAACGGATGTTATCAATTCGTTGTTGAGCAATTTGGAAAAGTTCATCAATCTTGATGAAGACGAAATTCCTCATTTGGTAAAAATGGCAATTCAACATTATCAATTTGAGAGCATACACCCGTTTTATGACGGGAATGGACGCACAGGTCGGATTATTAATATTCTCTGTCTTATTATGTCTGGTCTGCTCGATCAACCCGTCTTATTTCTGAGCGGTTACATCATTGATAATAAGTCAGAATATTATCGTTTACTCCAAGAGGTGCGAACGAATAATAAATGGGAAGACTGGATACTTTATATCTTAAAGGGAGTTGAAATAACTGCACAAGCGACAATAAATCAGGTTACAGAAATGAATACGCTTTTTGAACAGACCACGGAAAAGACTAGGAAGGAGTTTCCGAAATTATATAGTAAAGAATTGATCGAATTATTATTTGAGCATCCGTATAGTAAGAGTGAATATTTGGAAAATCGATTATCGATCTCACGTATAACCGCGGCAAAATACCTTAAGGCACTTGAGAATATTGGAATTCTTCAGTCAAAAAAGGTGTGGAAGGAAACTCTGTATATCAATACGGCACTTTTTGAACTATTAAAGAAGTACTGAAATTAATTAGATTTTCTAAACGAAAAAGCCCCTTTTTTAGGGGCTTTAGGGAGGAGTGGTCCCACACAGGCTTCCCGATACTCGTCCCTCGTTCGGCATAAACTTCTCGCCCAATCCATTTAAACTAAAAACCCTGACGCTTCGGTCAGGGTTTTGTTGTGGTCCCACCTTTGCTTCTGCGAAGCATCCGCATAGCAGAGCTGGGCTTACCTCGATTTCGCTGCGCTACACTCGGCATAAACTTCTCGCCCAATCCATTTAAACTAAAAACCCTGACGCTTCGGTCAGGGTTTTGTTGTGGTCCCACCTGGGCTCGAACCAGGGACCACCTGATTATGAGTCAGGTGCTCTAACCAACTGAGCTATAGGACCAATGTTACATTGCTGTAACGTATTTCAATATCACGTCCTATAGCGAAGTTGCCTGTCCCGACAGAACGCAGTAAACGTCGGGAAGCTATAGGACCAATGTTACATTGCTGTAACGTATTTCAATATCACGTCCTATA
>CANMUN010000055.1 GCA_947500875.1 Flavobacteriales bacterium
CACTTTTGCGAATTCGCAATTCTGGGAACAGGGGCGGGCTCATTGCCAAGAAAATAATCCTTGAATTGGTTCATGCCCGCATTCGTGAAGAGGAGGGTTGGATCATTTTTTATAACCAAGGGGGCAGAGGGAACAATCTTGTGCCCTTTCTTTTCAAAGAAGTCAAAATATCGCTGACGAATTTCGGATACGGTCATAACGCTGTTCGGTAAAGCGCAAAGGTAGAAAAAAAGATGCGTTGGCTTTTCATTCCTTGCGCAATGCAGTAATTTTACCCCATGGAATTTATTGCACAAGGGTTGGCGGATTATGCCAACGCGCATTCTACGGTTGCTTCGTCATTGCTGCAGCGAATTGAACGTGAAACGCATCTGGATGTATTGCAGCCAAGGATGTTGAGCGGTCCTTTTCAAGGACGATTGCTTTCGTTGATTTCGAAATTAGTCCAGCCCAAAAGGATTTTGGAAATCGGAACGTATACCGGATATTCTGCTCTTTGCTTGGCAGAAGGTTTAACCAAGGAGGGAAAATTAATCACCTTGGACGTAAATGAAGAACTTTATAAGCGGGTACAGGGTTATTTTAATGCGTCGGATTACAGCGAACAAATCGATTACCGCATCGGGGATGCTTTAGACCTCATTCCTGCATTGAACGAAACCTGGGATTTGGTATTCATAGATGCGGATAAAAAAAATTACTTGAATTATTACGATTTGGTGGTTGATCGGGTTAGGTCTGGAGGATTGATCCTGGCGGACAATGTGCTTTGGTCGGGAAAAGTAATCGACGAAAAAGCCCAAGACAAGGAAACCGTCTTATTACGTCAATACAACGAGCGAATCAACCACGACGAGCGGGTAGAGAACATTTTATTGCCCATTCGGGACGGCATTATGGTTGCTCGAAAAAAATGAAAAGAACTCTAACAAAAACGGCTGATGGTTCCTATACCTTGTTTGTCCCCGAACTCGACGAACATTATCATTCGATTCATGGAGCGCTGCAAGAAGCGGAGCACGTTTTTATAAAGCATGGAATCGAGCTATTCAAACATCAGGACAGGATTCAGGTACTCGAAATGGGCTTGGGAACGTGCCTCAATGCTTACTTAACCTGCCGTTGGGCACAAGAAAACCAAAAATCCATTTTTTATTGTGGAGTCGAGGCCTTTCCGGTGGAAAGTGCGGTGATTGCGCAGTGTTTGGACGCTTTAGGTACGGTTGATAACAAGGAGCGTACTTTTTTTAGCCATTTGAGCTACGGTGAATGCCAGGCTTTGGGATCCTTTGAACTGTATCCCTTGCATGCTACGTGGAATTCGCTGCGGAACATGGAGGAATTCGACCTCGTGTATTATGACGCTTTTGGTCCTCGTGCTCAAGCAGAAATGTGGACCATGGAGCATTTTAAAATAGCCTACGACGCGTTGAAATCCGGAGGGCTTCTAACCACCTATTGTGCTAAAGGTCAAGTGAAAAGGCATTTGAAATCGGTAGGTTTTGAGGTGGAATCGCGACCTGGGCCTCCGGGAAAGCGCGAAATGACCTTGGCGTGGAAGCACTAACTCATGCTTGACAACAGGTTTTGAGCTGATTCAAGACTAAGGCGGTTGCGCCCCAAATCCAATAGTTTCCGAATTGAAAACCCGGTACCTTGCGTTGAAATAAGGAATTCCTTTCCAAGGGGAGTTCACGGTGAATTATTGGGATGTTGTGAACTAACTCAGGCAAAGGCATTTCCATGCATTCTACCACTTCCCGCACATTTAATGACACTGCGGGTTTGGATTCGTGGAAGAAGAGAAAGGGCATCATTTCAAAATTGGATACTGGAATATATACGGGGGTAAGGGGTCGTATGAGTTTTCCTGCTTCCATGGGAATTCCCAATTCTTCATAACACTCTCTGCGCGCAGTAAATTCTAAATTCGGATCGCTTGGATCCATTTTGCCGCCGGGAAAGGCAATTTGACCGCTGTGTTTTCCGTCGTATTCGCTTCGCTGTATCAAAAATATGGACAGGGCATCGTCCTCATTCGGAAAGCAATGAATCCCAACCGAAGCTTGACGGATTTGGATTGAACCTTGTTTCGCTTGACTTGAAAGGGTTCTTCCGCTCGGTAATAGCGGGAGATGGTCTTCTTCCGAAAGCGTTCTGTGAGCAAGTCGATCGAGGTAAGTGGAAAACAAAGCGAACGGTTTTGAGCAAAATTAAACGTTTGTTAAGAATCTAAGAATAAAACGGTTTTTTTTTCTTGCGTACCCTCTTTTTTAGGGGGTGTGTTGAAAAAATGTTAGAAATTTTTGAAGATTACCTATTTGAAAAAGGGGTATCTTTGTAAAAAATTAGAAAAATGCCTGAAAAAAGACTTGCAGCCTACCGAGATGTTTTGAATCGAACCCCGAAAACCGTCGAATTGAATCAAAAACTTTCGGAATTGTTCGGTACCCTTGTTTTTCACAGCGATGTGATGCGGGAATATTTGCCCTCCGAAACGTATAAGTCCATGATGGAAGCGATTCAAACAGGAACACGTTTGGACCGTAAATTGGCGGATTCAGTCGCTACGGCCATGAAGGATTGGGCGCTTTCGAAAGGAGCCACGCATTACACCCATTGGTTTCAGCCCTTAACGGGATCCACCGCTGAAAAGCACGATGCCTTCTTGAAGCCAGTCGGTCCCGGGAGGGCCATTGAACGCTTCGACGGCGACATGCTCGTGCAACAAGAACCGGATGCGTCTTCGTTTCCTAATGGCGGCATCCGAAATACTTTTGAAGCCCGAGGGTACACTGCTTGGGATCCGTCTTCGCCAGCCTTCATTATTGGAAAAACCCTGTGCATACCTACGATTTTTATTTCCTATACCGGAGAATCTTTGGATTATAAAACGCCTTTACTTAGGGCCTTGAATTGCATCGATAAAGCGGCGGTTGAGGTGTGTCAATTGTTCGATAAAAACGTCATTAAAGTCAATACCACCTTGGGGTGGGAGCAAGAGTATTTTTTGGTGGACCAAGCCTTGTTCAATGCTCGACCGGATCTGATGCTTACCGGAAGGGCGCTTTTCGGTCATGCCCCCGCTAAAGGTCAGCAGCTGGAGGACCATTATTTTGGTTCCATCCCCGAGCGCGTTAACGCTTTCATGCGGGAATTTGAAATTGAATCCTTGAAGTTGGGTATTCCTGTCACAACACGTCACAATGAGGTGGCACCGAACCAGTTTGAATGTGCCCCGATTTTTGAAGAGTGCAACCTTGCCAACGACCACAACCTTCTCTTGATGGATTTGATGGAGAAAATCGCTCGCAAGCACGACTTTCGAGTCTTATTGCATGAAAAACCTTTTGCCGGTGTGAACGGTTCTGGAAAACACAACAACTGGTCCTTGAGTACCAATACGGGGGTTAATTTGCTGGCGCCCGGAAAAAACCCGAAAAGCAACCTGCAATTCTTAACCTTTTTCGTGAATACGATTAAGGCAATACACGACAACGCCGACTTACTACGTGCCTCCATTGCGTCTGCAGGGAACGACCATCGCCTTGGGGCCAATGAAGCACCACCAGCCATTATTTCTGTATTCATCGGAAGTTCCTTGACCGCGGTGTTGGACGACCTCGAGAAAAACATTAAGGCGGGAAAAATGACCCCCCAGGATAAAACAGAATTGAAATTAAACATCGGCAAAATCCCTCAAATTTTATTGGATAACACGGATAGAAACCGTACTTCACCCTTTGCATTTACGGGAAATAAGTTTGAATTCCGCGCGGTGGGTTCTTCGGCGAATTGCTCGTCTGCGATGATTGTGCTCAACACCATTGTGGCAAATCAGTTGATTTCGTTTAAGAAAACCATTGATGCACGCATGGCGAAAGGGGAGGGCAAAGATGAGGCGATTTTGAAAGAGCTTCAAGTGTTGATCAAAGCTTCCAAAAAGATACGATTTGAAGGAAACGGATATGGGGAAGAGTGGAGAATAGAGGCGGAAAAACGCGGTCTTTCCAACCGAAAAGATACACCACGGGCCCTTCAGGTGTACCATGAAAAATGGGTGGAGGAATTGTTTCAAAACATGGGCGTTTTGAATCCACGAGAGCTTGAAGCACGAAGAGAGATTGAATTTGAAGGTTACGTGTTGAAAATTCAAATCGAATCCCGCTTGATGGGGGATTTAGTGAACAACAATTTCATGCCCGCAGCAGTAGAATACCAGAATAAATTGATCCAAAACATTCAAGGGATTATTGGCGTCTTTGGTGAAAAGAAAGGCAAAGAAATGGCCAAAGCTCAGATCGATATGTTGCAAGAGGTAAACCACCATTTAAATGCCATGAAATCAGCCTCGGAACAAATGTTGGCGGAACGCAAAAAGGCGAATGCCATGGAGGATGCGGAACAAAAAGCGTTGGCCTATTGCGATCATGTGAAGGTGCATTTTGATGAAATTCGGTACCATGCGGATAAACTGGAAATGATTGTTGAAGACGAATTATGGCCTTTGCCGAAATTCCGCGAATTGCTTTTTATCCGATAACTTGAGAATCCTACTTTGTTTTTTCGCGGTTTTCGCTTGGATTTTGATGGCTCAGGCCCAAGAGCCGATACTGTTGGACACCGTGAATCCCTTGGCCCACGCAAGAGCCCTTCGTTGTGCGAAAGGCATGGTCTATTTGGGTGATAATCTTGGCCGTTGTTTTTCGTACAACCCCATCACGGGTGAGCTGAATACCTTGAACCTGCAAAATCCCGAAATACGCGATGTTGAAGTTAATCAATGCGGCGTTTTATGGATGCAAACGGGAGATTCTGGAAAGGTTTTTCGCTACACCAGCAATAAACCCGACCTTTTTCCTCTGCCGCAGGGTAAAAGTGTCTTCTTCGATGGAATCGCGGTCCAAGATTCCTTTGTCTTTGCAATGGGAGACCCCGTGAACCATGAATTTCCCTTGTACACGTCAACTAATTTCGGTAAGGATTGGAAACAACTAAAGGGGCTTAGTGCTGCTGAAGGAGAAGCCGCCTATGCGGCGAGTGGAACCACCGTTCAAATTCAAGATAAAACCTTGTATTTTGTAACCGGAGGAACTCATTCGCGCATTTTTATTGGCAAAAAGTGGGGTAAGCGCTGGAAGTCATATAACATTCCTTTTGCCAGCGGTGAAGGGGAGGGGCCTTATTCCCTGTGCGTCATTGATGCTAAAAACCTTGTAGTGGTTGGGGGCAATTACCAATTTCCTAATCGAAGGAGCAAGGTTTGTTTTACGTCAAAAAATGGAGGTAAAACATGGAGAGAATCCCTCATTCCTCCCATGGGGTATCGTTCTTGTGTTCTTCATTTTCAAGAAGTTACTTTTGCATGCGGCACCAACGGGTTGGATTTTTCCACGGACGACGGACAGCATTGGACCGCTTGGCACAAAGGAAATTTTCTGTCCATGGATGTTTCTACAGACGAGCGACTTTGGATTACTTTGAGCCGAAAGTTGGGGCTTTTGCCACTTGAACCGGTCCGAAAGGCGGTTTTGATTAAAAATTAAGCCCTAAAAGCATTGAAATTTATCTCTTTTTCCGAAGCAACGCTCAAGGCATTGGTGCGTTAAGGTACCGTGTTTTTTTATGGTCAAACATCCGTTTATTCCGTTAAAAAAACGTAAATTCGCCTAACCTAATTTATGCATTGGATTCGTACGGTAATTGTTTTGTTATTTCTTCCTGTTCTAGGGAGGGCCCAATTATCCGCTTCCTTTACGTCGTCGCCAGCAGCTAACAACAATACCATCACCGTTTGTCAAGGTTCTACGGTGTTGTACACCAACACGTCCACGGGTACGAATGCCTCCACGAATTACAACTGGACCTTTCAGGGAGGGAATCCCAACAATTCCAACCAAGTCGGTCCACACAATATCACCTATAACAATCCCGGAAATTATACGACCACCCTCAATTTGGGGAACGGGGTTACTTCACAAGTGAATGTTACGGTTGTTGCCAATAACCTTAACCCATCGCTTACCTTAACCAGTAACGCTGCCGCAGGTTATTCCACGTCAACAATGAACGGAATGACCATCTTTCGGAGATGTGGTTCGAATACAGGGACCTTTGCCTTTTCGGACCCAACGATAGCTTCGCACCCTGCAGGTACCACGTATACCTTGGTTTGGGGGGATGCTACTCCCAATGGAACAAGCGCCCCACCGATTAATCATTTTTACAACGCCCAAGGTTACTACAACTTAACCTACCAAGTCACTTTTCCAGGGGGCTGTGTTTTTACTCAAAACTATTTAGTCTATGTAGGGAATATTGCTCCAACAATATCTTTAACCGGTTCCGGTTCGTCTTCGTGCTTGCCGAATCCTTATTCGTTTCAAGTGGGAACGCAAGGTGCCGTCCCACCAGGAACGGTTTTTCAAATCATATACAACGATGGAACGCCCACCACAACCTTGAATGGATTAAATCCCAATCCGCAAACCATCAACCACGTTTTTTCTCAAACCTCTTGCGGTGTGAACACCACGATTCAGAATCAAACGTACAACAACTCTTTTTCCATTCAGGTCCTTGCGAGCAATGCTTGCAGTCCTCAAGGCACGTTTGCCGCAATCGGTCCTATCGCGGCAGGTGGCTCGGTGAATGCTGTTATGAGTGCAAATCCGAACACCAACGTAATTTGCGTTAACCAACCGATAACGTTCAACGATGTATCCAATCATGGTACCAATGTTAGCAATGGGGGGTGCGATTCACTTTTCGGACGGTATTGGACGATTTCGCCCAACTCTGGGTTTACCACTTCCGGTACCTTGGGAAGTCCTGCCGGGTTTCTTCCTAATTTACCGAACGGTTATGACTTTTTTTCTTGGAATAACGGTTCAGCAGCGCTTCCAGTTACCTGGACGGTTCCCGGGAATTATCAAGTAGTATTGCATCTCGGTAATAATTGCGGAATGGATTCCGTGATTTACAACATTTGCGTGGTTGCCGCTACGGTGGCGAATTTTACCTTGCCCCAGGCAACGGCGTGTGCTCCTGTGAACATTACCCCGAACAATACGTCAAGCACTCCGGGCTGTAACCTCACGAATGTTTTCAGTTGGGCTGTTACTTCGACGAATCCTCAGAATTGCAATTTCAACGGAGGACCTTCGGTGCAGCCTGCCAACTCAGCCCTTGCCAATCCTACCTTTAGTTTTAACGGTCCCGGAGTTTATACCATTCAATTAACCCTGGGGTTAAGCAACCAGGTGATCGGTGCATCGTGCGCTCAATCAACCTACACGCAGCAAATAACGATCAAAGGGCCCCCTCAATTTTCCATCAATCCGGTGGGACCCATATGCGCTGGCGGTTCGATTTCTCCTACGATTGTGATGAACAATTGTTATGGAACCACGCCTAACACGTACGCATGGGATTTTAATCCAGGTAATACCATTCCAGCCGGGAGCATCCCAAATCCTACCTCGGCTAATACCCTGAATCCAGGGAGTATTACGTACCCGTCTTCTACCGGTAGTCCTTTTCCATTCAACCTGACAGCGACCAATGAATGCGGTCCAACTACGGTTTCTTCTACCGTAGTGGTCAATAATCCTGTGGTCGTGACCCCGGGTTCGTACGGTCCTTATTGCTTAAATTCCCCAGTGTCGCTGAATGGAACTGTATCCGGTGGCGTGTCTACCGGTTATTGGACGGCCAACGTTGCGGGAGGAACCTTTAATCCCGTTGGATCAGGAGGAGCTAATTCCGGTGCCTTGAATGCAACGTACACGCCTCCCGCTGGATACGCTGGAAATATCATACTTACTCTGACTTCAGGGCAACCGCCTGCGCCTTGTCCGGTGGTCACTGCTCAGACGACGATTACTTTCAATCCTGTAGCAACAGCGAATGCCGGGGTATACCCTAACGGAGCCTGTATGAACGGTACCTTGGTGTTGAACGGGTCCATTGGTGGTGCCGCTTCCAGCGCTACTTGGACTTCCAGTGTTGGTGGTTCTTTCACGCCAAATGCGAACGCATTAAATGCTACATGGGCGCCTCCAGTTGGTTTTACAGGAATTGCAACTTTGACCCTTACCACCAATGATCCGGCAGGGCCTTGTAACCCGGCGGTGGCTACCATTAACGTTACCGTTCACCCTTTACCTGTTGCCACGGCTCCTCAATCGGTTGGACCCATTTGTTCAGGAAGTAATGCGGTTATCGCTGTTAGTTCAACCATCAACCCGACTTCCTTTGCTTGGACTGCAGCCTTCCCTGCGGGGGTAACGGGAACAGCGAGCGGTACCCTCAATCCCGGGAGCAGCAACGCTACGTTAACCACGGCGATTACGAATAATACCAATGCTCCTCAAACCGTTACTTACACGTTCATTCCTACTTCTAATGGTTGTCCCGGTTCCCCTGTCACTACACAAGTGGTGGTTCAGCCTGTGGCTACCGTCGGGCCTTTCGGTCCCATTACGGTTTGTCCGGGTGCTACCATTACTCCGCCCGCCTTTGTTTCCAATCCCAACGGAGCCACCTTCAACTGGGTGAGTAGCAATCCTGCAGGGATAGGTTCTCCTCCCAACGGATCAGGTCAAATGAGTCCATGGACGGCTCCGGCCAATAACTCCAATATTACGGTTTCATCCAACATAGCCGTAACGCCAACGTATAACAACTGTCAAGGTACCACGGCGAGTTTTGTCATAACAATTAATCCAACGCCTTCCATTGTCAACACTCCAACATCACAAACACGCTGTTCAGGTGTTGCAACGGCTGCGGTTCCGTTTTCCTCAAGCGTTGGGGGAACTACCTTCTCATGGACCGGGGTTGCAAGTTCACCCAACCTAAGCGGTTTTACAACACCCGGAACGGGAAATTTGCCCGTGATGACCATTACCAATAGCGGTAATACTCCAGAAACAGTCACGTACACGGTTATTCCCACAAGAAACGGTTGCCCAGGACCACCATTTACCTACACGATTACAATCAATCCAACCCCTGTACTTACCCTCTCTGCGAATCAAACCATTTGCGGCGGACAAACCACCGTGGTTTCAGCGATTACGAATTCAGTGGCCGGTGGCACAATATCTTATGTGCTTCAAAATCCTCCACCAGCAACCGTGACAGGTCACCCAACCAATGGAAACGGCCAAATTCCAGCAGCAACTATTAACAATGCTGGTACAAGTCCTTACACCCTGAACTACACGGTAACGCCAACGGCTAACAATTGCAGTGGAGCCACAGGTACATATACTATTACCGTTAATCCGGCCCCTGTAACTACGTTCTCTCAGGGGAATCAAACCATTTGTACAGGACAGAATACAACACTTGTTACGCTGAGTAGTACAACTCCATCGGTAAGTTTTTCATGGAGCCTTCAAGGTGCTGTTCCAGCAGGATTAGTGAATTTAAATCCCACTTCCGGAACCTCGAGTATTCCGATTTACACGAATCTGACCAATAATACTACGGCTCCAATTACAGTAACGCTTCAAGCGCAAGCAACAACCTCAGGCCCTGCACAATGTCCCGGGGCAATGGCTAATTATACCATCACGGTCAATCCATCGCCAATTGCGGCCGCCAATTTTGTGAGCAACGATACAGTTTGTAGTGGTCAAAACATCAACATTGCTTTGAGCTCAACCACTGCAGGGACGACTTTTACTTGGACCGCAGCGAATGGGGCAGGGGTAACAGGAGGACAAAATTCAGCAGCGCCGTCGGCAAGCATTAATCAGGTACTTACGAACAGTTCGAGCGCCGTTGGAAACGTGACATATACCGTTACGCCCAGCGCTTCCTCTTGTGCTGGATCACCTCTACAAGTACTTGCCTATGTGAATCCCGTTGCAACGATTGCTGCATTGACTTCACCAACGGTTTGTCCTCAAGCGACTATAACGCCGACCGTTTTTGTTTCGACTCCAAACGGCGCAAGCTTTGCATGGACGGTGAGCAATGCGCAAATAGGTATTGCAGGCCCGGGTAACGGACAAATTGCTCCATGGACGGCTCCTTCAAACAATACGAACGCTGCGATTACGGGAACTGTCACAGTAACACCAACCTACAACGGTTGCGTAGGAACGGCGAACAGTTTTACGGTAACCATCAACCCAACGCCTACCGTCACGAATAACACGCTTGCTCAAAGCATTTGTTCGGGTGCGAATACTTCAGCCGTAACATGGACGTCTAATTTGGTAGGTACAACGTATGCCTGGACGGGAGTGGGGAGTTCCCCAACAGTTACTGGATTTACGGCTTCGGGTAGCGGTAATTTACCGTCGATGACCATTAGCAACAGTTCAAATTCTGTTCAAACGGTGACCTATACCGTAACACCGACAACAAACGGATGCAGTGGTCCTGCAATAACGTATACGATGACTGTGAATCCTATTCCGCAACTAACGCTTTCTCAAAACCAAACCGTTTGCGGTGGTGTGGCAACGGTACCAAGCACTTTTCAGAATACGGTGGCCGGAGGAAGTTTTACCTATGCTTTGCAAAGTCCGGGGGGCGTTCCAGCCACAGTGACTGGTTATCCAAGCAACGGAAGTGGTCAAATCCCAGCAGCTACGATCACCAATTCTGGCACGAATCCTTACACCTTGAACTACACGGTAACGCCAACGGCAAACGGTTGCAGTGGAACAGCCGCGACCTATTCGATTACCGTAAATCCTGCGCCAGTTACGACTTTTGCGCCAGTTAATCAGTCGATTTGTTCAGGGCAGAATACGAATATAGTTACCTTGTCAAGTTCAACAGCCGGGGTTACTTTTTCATGGAGCATTCCTGCAGGAGTGCCTGCCGGTTTAGGGAATCTTAACGTAACTTCAGGTACCGCTACAATCCCAGCGTACCAAAATTTAACCAATAATACGAGCGCCCCATTGGTAGTAACCTTTGTTGCAATAGCAACCACAGGAGGTGCTTCTCAATGTGCCGGTTCGCCTTCAAATTATACAATTACCGTAAATCCGGTTCCTACAGCAGTTGCCACATTCGTAAGCAATGATACCATTTGCAGCAATAGCGCCATCAATATTTCCTTGACAGCTAATACACCGAATACCTCATTTACTTGGACCGCAGCCAACGGGGCAAATACCTCAGGCGGCGCGAATTCCGTCAATCCTGGATTAAGTATACAGCAGACCTTAGTCAACAGTTCTACGAATTTTGGAAACGTCACATACACCGTTACCCCAGTTGTGGCTGGTGCTTGTCCCGGACTACCCATTCAGGTGATTGCTTATGTTCACCCCGTTGCAACGATCGCTGCATTGACCTCACCAACGGTTTGTCCTCAAGCGACTATAACGCCGACCGTTTTTGTTTCGACTCCAAACGGCGCAAGCTTTGCATGGACGGTGAGCAATGCGCAAATAGGTATTGCAGGTCCGGGTAACGGACAAATTGCTCCATGGACGGCTCCTGCCAATAATACGAATGCACCGATAACGGGAACTGTCACAGTAATACCAACCTACAACGGTTGCGTTGGAACGGCGAACAGTTTTACGGTAACCATCAACCCAACGCCTACCGTCACGAATAACACGCTTGCTCAAAGTATATGTTCGGGTGCGAATACCTCAGCCGTACCATGGACGTCTAATTTGGCAGGTACAACGTATGCCTGGACCGGAGTGGGGAGTTCCCCAACAGTTACTGGATTTACGGCTTCGGGTAGCGGTAATTTACCGTCGATGACCATTAGCAACAGTTCAAATTCAGTTCAAACGGTGACCTATACCGTAACTCCTACAACAAACGGATGCAGCGGTCCTGCGATAACGTATACGATTACTGTGAATCCTATTCCGCAACTAACGCTTTCTCAAAACCAAACCGTTTGCGGTGGTGTGGCAACGGTACCAAGCACTTTTCAGAATACGGTGGCCGGAGGAAGTTTTACCTATGCTTTGCAAAGTCCGGGGGCCGTTCCAGCCACAGTGACTGGTTATCCAAACAACGGAAGTGGTCAAATCCCAGCAGCAACGATCACCAATTCTGGCACGAATCCTTACACCCTGAACTACACGGTAACGCCAACGGCGAACGCTTGCAATGGAACAACCGCGACGTATTCGATCACCGTAAATCCTGCGCCAGCTGTTTCGTTCTCTATCCCGAATCAAACGGTGTGTAACAACGCTAATTCACAAGCTGTAACGATCAGTTCTACCACCGCAAACACAGCGTTTAGTTGGAGTGTTCAGAATCCTTTACCGAATGGGCTTGGCGCGGTTCAGCCAACTTCTGGAAACACTTCGGCAATTCCGGTTTTTACCGGGTTAAGCAACAATACCAATCAACCTGTTGCTTTTACCATTACGGCAACGGCATCTACCACTGGAAACGCGGTTTGTCCAGGTTCACCAAATACCTATACAATAACTGTAAATCCAACGGTTACCGCTCTTGCAACATTTGTCAGTAATGATACGATTTGCAATAACACGCAGGTGAACCTAACCTTGAGTTCTGTGACACCAACGGTTCAATTTACGTGGACGGTTGTTTCGCCGAATGGAGTTACGGGAGCATCCCCTTCAGGGGCACCCTCTTCAACTATTCAGCAGACGCTGACCAATGCAACTTCAGCAATTGCAACGGTTACCTATACGGTTACACCACAAATTGGCGCATGTAATGGAAATGTTCTTACCATTCCTGTTCATGTGAATCCTGTTGCGGTAATGAATCCAATGTCCAATTTGACGGCTTGTCCCGGTAATCCCTTAAGTCCCATGGCGTTTGGTTCGATACCTGCACCTGCCACGTTCGCTTGGAACAACTCGAACCAACAAGTTGGACTTCTCGGGTCGGGTAATGGCAATATTGCACCTTGGAATGCCCCTGCCAATAACGGATTATCTAACATAACCTCAACGGTTACGGTTACACCAACCTATAACGGATGCGTGGGTACTTCGTCGAGTTTTTCCATTACGATTTATCCAACCCCAACGGTAACTAATTCTCCATTGAATCAAACGGTGTGCGAAGGGGTAGCTACTTCTCCAATTACCTTTACTTCGAACTTAAACGGATCAAGCTTTGCATGGAATTACTTGGCTTCTGGAGCGAATCTGAGTGGGTTTAACGCCGGAAATGGAAGCAATCCGCTCCCACAGATGACCGTTGCTCATTCTGGAAATACGCCACAAACCGTAACTTATTCCGTCATTCCTACGAGTACAAACAACTGTTCGGGCACTGCTGTAACGTATACCATTAATGTCAATCCTAATCCATCCGTTTCGAATGTCGTGGATCAAGTGATTTGTTCGGGCACCAGTACAACCTTATCCAGTTATCAGAACAACGTTGCAGGAGGAGGATTTACGTGGTCTTTGTTGAATGCGAATATTCCAAATACGGTAAGCGGATTTCTTGCTCCTTCTGGCAATAATCAACTAGCAGCAGCCGTAGTATCGAATTCGGGTACTCAACCGTACACCTTGAATTATTTGATTACACCGAATGCGGCGGGTTGCAATGGACAACCGGATACCCTTTCCATAACGGTTATGCCTGCTCCAGCGTTGCAATTTACGGGAGGTCCGAATCAAAGCATTTGCAGCGGTCAAAGTACCTCGTCGATTAATATGACCAGTACTACGCCAAATGTTACTTGGTCGTGGACCGTTACTGCGTCGAACAATGTTTCGGGGGTTAATCCAAACAGCGGTTCAAGTGCCACCATCCCATCGTTTACCCTAACGCAAGTAACGAATACTCCTCAATCAGTGACCATTTCAGCACAGGCCAATACCACCAACGGTGGATGTCAGGGTGCTGCTTCAACATACACCATCACGGTGAATCCTATACCAACGGTAACACCGACCGTTTCGCCTGCATCCACCATTTGTTCGGGCTCCAATGTTACCATCAGTTTGGCATCGAATGTCGCTGGAACCACTTTTGCTTGGACTTCCAGTGCTTCTGCAGGTATTTCTGGAAATACGAATAATTCAGGTTCTACTATAACGAATACTCTTCTCAACGCAACATCGAACACGGGGACTGTTACCTATTCCATCACCCCTACAGCGAATGCCTGCAGTGGGACAGCAGTAACTACCACGATCACGGTAAACCCCGTTGCTCAAATGACGGGATTGAACAATATTTCGGTTTGCCCTGGGGCAAACATTGCTCCGCCTGCCTTTCAGAGCATTCCTGCTGGCGCTTCTTTTACCTGGTCGAATTCCAATACGAATATCGGAATACCGGCTTCAGGGCAGGGGAATTTAGTTGCTTGGAATGCACCGATAAATAATACGGTGAACCCCATTGTGGGGTTAATTATTGTTACACCGACCATCGGAAATGCTTGTGCAGGGGTGACTGATACCATCGTAGTTACGGTTTATCCGACGCCACAGATTACGAACGCTCCTTTGCAACAAACCCTTTGCGAAGGTTCTCCAACGGCACCGGTGAATATTACATCGAATCTCGCAGGATCCACGCTCACGTGGAATTTCTCGACCGCTGGTGGAGGTTTGTCTGGACATCCGGTGGGTTCAGGGAATAATCCAATTCCAGCGATTAC
>CANMUN010000056.1 GCA_947500875.1 Flavobacteriales bacterium
GACTTATATCCCAAAAAACCGGAGAAATCGAATTACACCAGCATTACCGTTTACATAGCCAAAACGGCAAACGAATTGAAAAAAGCGGTAATGAAGTCGAGTGATGGTACCGTGATGACCTATACGGTGTCGAAATTCACGTCCAATCCAGAGGTTAAAGACACGAAATTTGCGTTTGACAAAAAGAACTATCCAGGCTATAAAGTCATCAAGAACTAACGTTTTAACACGCGATCCATTTCCCGTTGATCGTCTTTTAACTTGAGGTCGTGGCGTTTATCATGGAGTTTTTTGCCCACGGCAAAGGCTATTTCAACTTTAACCCAACCTTTATCCGATAAATACAATTTCAAGGGGACCATGGTGTTCCCTTTCACTTTTAAGAATTTTTCAATCCGATTAATTTCTTTGCGGTTCAACAGTAATTTTCGATCCGCTCTAGGCCGGTGGTTATAATGCGTTCCGTTTTCATACTCGTTCACGAACATGTTACGTATCCATACCTCACCTTCGTGAAAAATGCAATAGGCTTCTAAAATACTCGCCTTGTTATTTCGTATGCTTTTAATTTCCGTTCCCGAAAGCACGATTCCGGCGTGAAAAACATCCTCCAAATGGAATTCATAACGTGCACGTTTGTTTTTAATATTAAGTTGTTGGGAAGACATAGCACAAAAGTAACAAAAGCCTTACATTAATTAGTAATTTTGAACTATGGAAATTCCTTCAAAATACTTGGAAAAGGCTGCAGAGCAAATTGCAACCTTACCGGGCATAGGTAAACGAACAGCGTTGCGTTTAGCCTTGGATTTACATCGTAGAAATCCTGAGGAAATGAGAAGTTTTGTTGAAGCCTTGGTGGAATTAAAAACAAAAACCCACACGTGCAGTATTTGCCATAATATTTCGGATGAACCCGTTTGCATTATTTGTGCCGATGCAACGAGAAATACTGCTCTTATTTGCGTAGTTGAGGATGTAAGGGACATTATGGCGATTGAAAACACTCGCAGTTTCAAAGGATTATATCACGTTCTCGGTGGCGTTATCTCCCCCATGGACGGCATTGGACCAAAAGATTTGAACATTGATCAATTGATCGAAAGAAGTACAAATCCCGAACTCAAGGAAATAATTTTTGCGGTCAGTCCAACCATGGAGGGCGATACCACGAATTTTTATTTGTACAAAAAGCTACACCGCGAAAACTTGTTAATAACTGCCTTGACCCGAGGGGTATCCGTAGGTTCGGAATTGCAGTTTGCCGACGAAATCACCTTGAGTAGGTCTTTAGAGCAACGCCAAGTATTCAAATTGGCCTATTAAGCCACTTTCGAACCACAACGTATTTAAAAAACCTTCCGAACAAACCGAGCGTAATTGCGCAAATGAACAAGATATACTGTTCGGTGGACAACGAGTATTTACCTTCTGAAAGGTACCGGCCAAACCAATGAACCACCGAGATTCCAGTGCATATTGAAACCCATGTTGGGTATTCGGTGGCCAGTAATCGTATCCATTGAAACGTTGACTGAGGTGCTATGAACAATAAGGGATTGGGTAAAAAAACGGGGGTCACCTTTTCCCAACGGACAAATTCATCGCCAAATTTCGCGCGTAAAAAAACGCGTTCCTGATGGATAAGTACGGGCAAGAGCAATCCGATTAAGGCGATAACACTCACGATAAAAAACCACTGATTCGAAAACAAAGCGCTTGCTAACCACATCCAAGCGTTCGCGAAATACAGAGGATTTTGAACCATTGAATAGGCTCCATGCACGTTGAGGTGTTCTGCGACTTGCTCGCTCCGATTTCTTCCCGAACTGTGTTGAGCGGCATATCCAACGGTGTAAGCCCTCATGATCGTGGCGAAGACAATGAAAATCCCACCAATGGCATACAACAGACTAGCGTTTTCATTTTCAACCAGTTGAATGTTGAACGAATAACTGGATGCAAAGGCAATCAACAAGAAAACAAGTGGAATTTGACCCCTAAGTCGAAATACCCAATTTCCCCAAAAATCCCATTTCATCGGACAAAAATCCGAAGAAAAACCGTAAATTGCATTACCTACTACTGAATATGAAAGAAAAGTTCGAAATTCAAGTCTTACTCAAGACTTCTGCAAAGGTACTTGAGTCCAAGATTTCAAGTCCTGCAGGATTGGGAGAGTGGTTTTGCGACGACGTTAATGAGCGCGATGGATACTATTTTTTCACATGGGATAATTACGAAGAAAAAGCCCTGTTGCTTAGCCACAAGCCTTTTCATTTGATTCGCTTTAAATGGGCAGAGGATGAAGATAATGGTTTGGACACCTATTTTGAAATCGCCACAGAAATAGACCCATTAACCTCGAACGTGGTATTAACCATCTCCGATTTTAGCGAACCCGGAGACCTCGAAAACGCTAAGATGACATGGGATCAGCAAATAATTAAGTTGCGCAGGCTCATTGGTTCTTAATAAGTGGTTAAGTAATTTTACTTTTGTAAAAAAAATCGTTGAAACGTCTTTATTTATTTAGCATTCGGGCATTTGTTGGTCCCTTCTTGATCACGCTTGTTATTGCAATGTTCATTCTTATCATGCAGTTTTTTTGGGTCTACATCGACGATTTGATGGGAAAAGGCTTAAGTGTATGGATTATCTTGGAGTTGCTTTTTTACGTTTCCGCGAGTTTAATTCCATTGGCTCTTCCTTTATCCATCTTACTTTCCTCCCTCATGACTTTTGGGAATTTTGCGGAAAACAACGAATTAACAGCTCTGAAGGCTAGCGGATTCTCCTTAATTCGAATCATGCGTCCGTTGACGGTTATTGTGGTTTTTATTGCCTTATCCACTTTTTATTTTTATAACTACATCATTCCGGTCGCTAACTTGAAATGGCATTCATTGATCTATGACATTCAAAATACCAAGTTGAGCAATTTAATTACACCTGGCGTTTATACCAGTGAAATTGATGGTTACACCCTCAAAGTGCACAAAGACAAATCGGGCCAATACACCGATATTACCATCCATGACCATACCGACCCAAAAGCCCTAAAAACGGTCAAAGCTCAAAAAGCCAACATTTACCGGTCGGAAAATGGTAACCATTTATTTTTTGATTTGAGCCATGGAACCATATTTGAAGAAACGGATTTGGATAATCCTGAATTTCCTGATGGTGCAGTTACCCCATCGAGCGAACATCCGGACCGCATTTCCACGTTTGAAAGAGCAACCTACCGTTTAAACGTAACAGGTATTAGCCTTAAACGATCTGACGAGGATATTTTTCAAGACAAATATGAAATGTTAAACGTTTTTCAAATTGGTCGAGCAACGGACTCCCTTAAGCAACGAAAGTCGTTCATTTCCGGTCAATTTGTGGAGAGCATTAAGGGCAGTTTCCCTACTTTTCATGCCAAAAGCGCAGAAAATTCGCCTAAATTTCGAGAACATGACCCCATGTTGGTTGATAATGCTAAACCCTGTACCCCATTTGAAGCGTTGACGCCAATAGAGAAAAAGGCCTTACAACAAGAGGTGGTAACAAAACTCTATCAAATCAATGAGAACATTCGAAACCACGATAATTTTATCGTTTCAATGGACCACGAAAACGCGCAATTCTGGATAGAGTTTCACCGCAAATTTGCCCTAACTTACACCATTTTAGTGCTTTTTTTTGTCGGTGCCCCCTTGGGTGCTGTAGTGCGTAAAGGCGGCTTTGGCGCACCGGTAGTCATTGCAGCACTGCTGTTCATGGTTTATTTTATTGTCTACAGCATCGGAGACAATCTCGCAGATACCTATGTGGTTTCACCGTGGCTCGGTATGTGGATGCCGGGTATCTTTTTCACTCCCTTGGCCATTTTAGTCGGTTATCTGGCCAACAACGATCGAAAAGTAGTTTTTCCAAAACTACCGAGGGTGTTCTTTAGAACCAAGGCATGAAGAAAATCTTGTACATCAGCCATAAACCCATTTTCCCCATCAAAGATGGGGGTTCGCGCGCAATGGCCCTATTTTTTGAGGCTTTGACCATGTGTGAAAATCTTGAAATTACCTACGTTCCATTGGTCACCTCGAAACACGCCAAGGTTGATCCTCCGCGTGGATCCCAACCTATTCAAACGGTTCCTTTGCCAGTATCAACGCGAAAAGGCTTATTTCAATTTCGTAGAATGATTGATGGTGTCCCCCTGAACGTGCTGCGTTACCTTGGTTCTTCGAGTGTATCCACAATAAATGACTTAATCCTCCAACGAAATTTTGATGCGATAATTTGCGACGGGTTTTATGCGCTATGCCTTATAGGAGAGGAACATTTTAAGCATCATGCGGTAATTTATCGTTCGCACAACCTTGAAACGTACCATTGGAAGCAACGTTCCAAATATGACATCTGGTGGAAAAGGCCTTTATTTCGTTGGATTGCCCGAATGATGAAACCCTATGAACAAGCTAAGGTGGAAAGGGCTAGCAAAGTATTAAGCATATCGGCAGATGAAATGGATGTTTTACACCAATGGAATCCAAATACTCACCTGTTTTTACCTCATATCACCGAGCACTTCCCGAATCATTCATCTTCAATGCAGCAAAATTCTATCGGTTTTGTAGGCGATATGGAATGGCTGCCGAACAAAAGGGCAATGACGCAATTTATTGCAAAGATATGGCCAGTTTTTCACCAAGAATTTCCTCACGTACAACTTTCCATAGCGGGTAGAGGTTCTGAAAAATACACCAATCCGTCCCTAGGAATTCAAGGATATGGTTTTGTAGGTCAATTACGCGAATTTATCCAACAGCAGCGATTTCTCATTAATCCCATCTTAGAAGGAACTGGATTTAACATGAAATTATTGGATGCTTTAGTTTATCAAATACCTTTAATTTCGTACCGATCAAGGTTGTGCGGCTTGACTGGCATCGCCTGTTTTTTGCCTTCGATGAACGATGAAGAATTCCTCCAAAACATGAAACGGATGTTTGCTAACGATGCCGTAATCCAAGAAATTAGCGCAACGATTCATACGGATGCAACAAAGTACTTTAACCTGTATGATCGGGTTAATGAACTTCAAAACGTCTTACATGGAAACTAAGCCGAAACTTCTGTTCATGACCTCTAGGTTTCCATTTCCGTTGGAGAAAGGAGATAAACTTCGGGCTTATTACCTGATTAAAGGACTAAGCAAACATTATGAAGTTCATTTAATTTCGTTGACGGACGAACCTATTTCAGATGCTTGGAAAAACGAATTACGTCCCTACACCGAAGCCATTCATATGTTCACCTTGAATCGTTGGGGAATTTTGTGTCGACTCGGTATTAACCTTGTTCAACAACTTCCCTTTCAATTGGCTTATTTTACGGATTTCTTCAAGAAACGACGCGTAACAAAAATCCTTCAATTGGTAAAACCTGACCATATATTCTGCCAAATGATCCGTCCAGCTGAATATGTAAAACACTACCACCATTGTCGAAAAACATTGGATTATATGGACATCCTTTCCATTGGAATGGAGCGCAGAAAAATGCAAATGAAAGGTATTCGTCGTTGGATCTTTTCGACCGAGGCGCAACGTCTGAAAGAATACGAACAACGAATTTTCAATTATTTTGAATTTCATTTAATGATAAGTCAGCAAGACGCTGATGGAATGCCCCATCCACAAAGAAATGCAATTCAGGTAGTTCCAAATGGAATTTGTACCCAAACCTTCCAACCCTTGAAAGATGTTACTTCGGACCACGAATTGGTTTTTGTTGGCAATTTGTCGTATGCCCCCAACATCGATGCAATTCATTGGTTGTGTGAGAAGGTGCTTCGTAAGCGTAAAGACCTTAGATTGCTTATTGCAGGAGCCAATCTTGGACATAAATTGAATGGGTATTGTCAAGGATTTGAAAATGTCACGATGTTGGGTTGGCAGGATAACATACAACAGGTTTATGCCCGGGGAAAGGTTTTTGTTGCCCCCATGCAAATAGGTACCGGTTTGCAAAACAAGGTTTTGGAAGCCCTTTCGATGCAACTCCCTTGCATCGTTTCGAGCCTTGCCGCTTCCGCCATTCCCAACAGTCCGCTGATTGTAGCCAATGAACCAGAAGAGTTCGCAAATGCCATTGACCGTCTGTTGAGCCTCCCGAAGGAAGCCACTCAACTCGGCGAAAAAGGCAGAAAATTTGTCGAAGATCACTATTCATGGGAAACCTCCACGAATTGCATTTACGACCTCATTCGCCGGCATTAAACCTTTTGAAATGTTCGAATTTATCCTTGATATAGGTAATTAACTCCATCTCTGAAGCTGTTTTTAGAAAGTCGGGATCTAAGTTTAAAAACAGCAGAAATTCATCAAACTCCGACTCTTTAAGGTCAATGATTTCATAAGCTACATAAAGCCTTAACAATTCTTGCACAACTTTCCGCTGGTTGTCCTTGTACACCTGTTCGGCGATCCAACGCTTGTTTTGTTCTTTTTTCGAAAATGCTTGGTACAAAGCGGTGATAGGACTTTCCAATACATTCACTCCCGTCACCATCCTCGTTTCTCTCAACGCAAGCGCTGCACGTTCTTCTTTTATTTGTTCCAACGTTTTGAGGGGTTTTACCACAACCTCCACCATTTCTTGCGGTAACCGATCGATAAAAGCCATAATTTGACATTGACAATTCGAATCTCCTTTAACCACAAATTCGTAAATGGGATATTGTTTTACGGAAAGTGCGACGGTGTCATTGGGTAAAGCGTATCCGCTAAATCTGCCATCGGGTAAGCCAAACGTGGCTTTTCCTGTAGTTCGATTGACAACTAATAGATTGTAAAAAGATTGAGGCCGAAGGGTGTCCTCTACCCTGCCATTAAAATAAATGCGATCGCATTGTCCATGCATAAAAGTGCACCAACCCATACCCCCAAGAATAAACCAACTATAGCGCAGCAAAGTACCAATTCAAATCCATGGTGAATAATAAATACAGGGGCAAAACGATTCCCGATATCCAAACGATGATAACCAAGGCTTTGGCCCAAATACCTAAATCTCTCTTCATGGGTGGAATCAGCAATTCATCCACCAATCGCACCATCAGTTGCTCGTTTTCCTCCGTTAAATGTTGGGCATACTGTGCAGCAGCGGGACGGAATTCTATTAAAGTCTCTTTTATAACGTGATAATCGCGGTTGCTCAGTTGATCATAAGTAACATGATAATTGACGTCTAGCTCCTCGAGGCTTTGTCGAATCTTATAATGCACCTGCATTGCCCTGACCCGAAACCCCATCAAGAAACCGAAGGCAATGACCAACCAATCGTTTAATACGAAACCGATGGCAATAAGCACCAATGATGAAAATAACGAAAATATCAGTCCATACCAATCCTGTTGTTTGATCAACAAAACCTTAAGAACTTGACCGCCGTCCAAGGGATCCAGTGGTAAAAGATTTACGGCATTGACGAAAAGAAAAATAAAGGATAAGAGGACCAACCAATTCCAATGAAAGTAAACGCTCAAAATTAGTCCTATTGCGCCCAAAAAGACTCCAGGAATCGGTCCGCTTAAAGCGACCAAAATACTCTCCCGCTGTGAGAAAACATCTTTAGAACCTTGGACAAAAGCACCCATCATGGGAATGAACAGCATTTTGACATTTTCGTATTGAAAACGTTTCATGAAGAAGTAATGACCGAATTCATGAACCAACAGAACCAGAACCAAGGAGAATACAAAATCGGCTCTTTCACGGTAAAAACTCAAAAAAACAGCGATGAATAACACAATGGTGAACACCGTTAGCGCCCAATTGCTTTTTTCCGCTGGTTTAACGAGCGCAGGTTTTTCTGGGTATAATTGAAATTCGGACACCGATTAACGCATGTTTTTCATTTGACCCATAAGTCCAGCCATTGCACGAGGATTGCTCATCATTTTCATCATCTTACGCATTTCTTCAAATTGCTTAATGAGTTTATTCACTTCCGCAATCGATGTACCGCTACCAAGCGCAATACGGTTTTTACGTGAGGTATTTAAGATGGCAGGCGTTGAACGCTCTTTGGGTGTCATTGAGCGAATAATTGCCTCTACCCCCTTGAAGGCATCATCGGGAATGTCCGTTTCTTTCATTGCCTTGGACATGCCGGGAATCATGCCCATCAAATCCTTGACATTGCCCATTTTTTTAATTTGTTCTAGCTGGGATAAGAAATCGTTGAAGTCAAACTGATCCTTCATGATCCGCTTCTGAAGCTTCTTTGCTTGCTCCTCGTCAAATTGTTCCTGAGCACGCTCTACTAAGGAAACGACATCCCCCATTCCTAAGATTCGGTCAGCCATTCGGGAAGGATAGAACACATCTAAAGCATCCATTTTCTCGCCGGTTCCCACAAATTTAATGGGCTTATTTACCACGGACTTGATGGATAAAGCGGCTCCACCTCGGGTATCGCCGTCGAGTTTCGTAAGAACAACCCCATCAAAATTAATGCGTTCATTGAACGCTTTGGCAGTATTAACGGCGTCCTGACCCGTCATCGAATCAACCACAAATAAAGTCTCTGTGGGTTGAATGGCTTCCTTCACCGCAGCAATTTCTTGCATCATTGCCTCATCCACGGCCAAACGACCTGCCGTGTCTATGAGTACCACTTGAAAGCCATTGCTACGGGCATGTTGAACGGCTTTGCGTGAAATTTCAACCGGATTTTTTTCAACTCGGTCCGAAAACACTTCTATGGAAAGTTGTTCTCCAAGCACATGCAATTGGTCAATCGCAGCCGGACGGTATACGTCGCAAGCAACCAGAAGCACCTTTTTTCCTTTTTTATTTTTGAGATATCCTCCGAGTTTACCCGTAAAGGTTGTTTTACCTGAACCTTGCAAACCGGACATTAACACAACGCTGGGTGAACCTTTGAGGTTGAGTTCGACTTCGTTTCCGCCCATTAATTCAACCAATTCTTCGTGGCAAATCTTCACCATCAATTGGCCCGGAGAAACCGCTTTTAGTACGTCACGTCCTAAAGCTTTTTCTTTGACTTTCGTCGTAAATTCTTTCGCCGTGGAAAAATTAACGTCCGCATCCAAAAGGGCACGTCGTACTTCTTTCAGCGTTTCCGCTACATTGATTTCCGTAATTTGACCTTGACCTTTGAGCACTTTGAAAGCGCGCTCAATTTTAGAACTTAAATTTTCAAACATGTATTCAATCTATTTTAGCGAACAAAAGTAAGCAATTACAAGGGAAAAACAGTCCTTCTACGTTTTTTCCTTCAGGGCTAATTTCGAATATTTTCGTCCATAGGCAGCGTAAATCCCGAGACCAATGACCAACCAAATAAAGAAGAAAAACCAATTTTCTGCTTTGATTTCACTCATCATGTACAAACACGATAACAGTCCCAATAAAGGAATGGTTGATAAATTTTTTAAATGCGTCATGACTGCAATGAAAAAAGTAAAAAGAATAAAAATCCACGTCGGAATTTTATCGAGAAAATGACGCCATCCGTAGCGGTAAAAATGCGATTTAGGGAGTTTTAGAATCTTCAAGTCACGAACCAACCGTTCGGTACCTCGTGCCGTGTAAAAGTCATTGATGTTCGATTGATACCGGCGAAAGGAGGCTCCATCGTTCAGTAATAAATGGTTTTTCAAAAATAAAATCTCATTGGGATTTAATCCTTGTACGATTTCATCCCTGCTTTTCAGTTCTTCTTTATTCGTAATAAAATCCAATGCGTCTTGCTTATAATTTGTAAAGATTATAACCAAAGCACCTACGATTAAAAAAGGTAAAACGTACTTGCCGTTCAGGTATGGGGTCTTGAATTTACCTCTAGGAATGTCGGTTCTATTTTGCAACATCAAAACTCCTCCACACACCAAAACAAAGGCAAACAAGGTTCCTATGCTGCATAAATCGGTAACCATGGTCAAATTCATAAAAAGAGCGGGAATTGCCACCACAAATCCAACAACAATGGTTGCGAAGGACGGGGTTTTATACTTCGGATGCAGTTTTGAAAATCGTTTCGGAAGAAGGCCATCGCGGCTCATACTCATCCAAATTCGGGGTTGTCCCATTTGAAAGACCAGCAATACCGAAGCCATCGCAACCACGGCACTGATCGAAATGATGCCGCTCAGATGGGGGAGGTTGATCTGTTTGAACACAAATGAAAGAGGTTCACCGACTCGAAGGGTTTGGTACGAAACGATTCCAGTCAATACCAAGGCAATGGCAATGTACAAAACAGTACAAACAATAATGGCCCACATCATCCCTCGAGGCAAATCTCTTTGAGGATTTTCGCATTCCTCGGCGGTGGTGGAAATGGCATCAAATCCGATGTAAGCAAAGAAAACGGCAGAGACACCTTTTAAAATTCCACCGATTCCATTGGGCGCAAACGGCGACCAATTGGTGGGGTCAATGTAAAATATACCAACTCCAAGGACCAGGAGAATTACCGCCAATTTAATGATGACCATGGCATTGGAGGCATTACGGCTTTCCTTAATACCCCGGTATACCAGAGCGGTAATAGCGACAATGATGAACAAAGCAGGTAAATCCAGAATGACATGAAAACCGCCGAGCGTCGGGCTGTTTTGATAGGCTTCATAGGCCAACAGCGTAGCCTGATCCAGTTCTTTCAAGGTTTTCCCTGATTCCAATAACGTCAATGCCTGTGCATGCCCGTTGAGGGCAGAAAGGTAATCCATTTGTGCCCACAATGGAATGTGAATGCCCTTAATTCCTAAGGCGCTTATGTGGATATGACTGAGCATGTCGGTAAAATAATCCGACCAAGAGATGGCGACGGTAATGTTACCAATGGCATACTCCATAATCAAGGCCCAACCGATAATCCAAGCCACAATTTCGCCAAATGCAACGTACGAGTAGGTATAAGCACTTCCTGATGCAGGAACGATGGACGCAAACTCCGCGTAGGCGAAAGCCGCAAAACCGCAGGCAATAGCGGTGAATAAAAAAAGAAAAATAACCGCTGGTCCAGCCTGATAACTAGCTTCACCAATGGTGCTAAAAATCCCTGCTCCAATGATGGCAGCGATACCGAAGGCGGTTAAATCCCTTACTTTTAAGTGCTTTTTCAATCCATCGTGTCCATCACCACTGGACGTTTCTTTCATTTGGGCAAGTATGTCCGCTACTTGTTTTCTTCTAAATAAACTCCTCACGCTCGTTTTAATTTTTCCCTAAAATAGAAATAAATTTTCGAGGAAACCTTTTTGATATTGAACTGTTACCTTTGTAGCATGTCCAAAACCATCGAAATCAAGGGGGCTCGAGCGAACAATCTGCAAGGAATCGATGTACACATTCCTCACGGTCAAATCACCGTCATAACAGGAGTTTCTGGTTCTGGTAAATCTTCCTTAGCTTTCACGACCCTTTTTGCAGAAGGTCAACGGCGGTTTATTGAGAGCATGTCCTCGTACGTACGGCAATTTCTCGGTAAATTGGATAAACCACAAGTTGAGTACATTAAAGGCCTTTCTCCCACGATTGCCATTGAACAAAAAGTCATTTCGGGCAACCCAAGGTCAACGGTCGGTACGACGACAGAAATTTACGATTATCTCAAATTGTTATTTGCCCGTGAAGGAAAAACTTACAGTCCCATTTCCGGAATGGAAGTTACCAAAGATACTCCTTCAGGTGTGCTTCAACAGCTTCAGGATCGAGCGATTTCGTTTCCTTTTGCCATCCTATATCCAGCCCAAACCAAAGGTGCCGAAAACCTGAAAAAAACTTTTTTATCCGCTGAAAAAGAAGGTTTTATACGCATTTACTTCAATAATAAAGTATTATTAGTTAATGAGGTAGAAAATTGGGAAATGGACGACCCCTACCACGTAGTGGACCGATTTCGATCCCTACCTTCATCGGACGAAGAATCCTCTCGGTTGCTGGATTCCATTCATACCGCGTTTAATCGAAGCCAAGGAACCTGCACCCTGTTAAACTTAGACACCCAAGAAAAGTGGCATTTCAACCACCGTTTTGAACGGGACGGGATGGCTTTCGAAGAACCAAGTGCCGCTTTTTTCGCCTTCAACAATCCGTATGGCGCATGTAAAACTTGCGAGGGTTTTGGTTCTGTATTAGGGATCGACCCCAACTTGGTCTTCCCCAATCCCAATTTATCCGTTTACGAAGGGACCATTCATCCGTGGCGAGGAGAAACGATGGGCGAATACCTTCAGCAATTCTTAATGAATGCACATCGCATCGATTTTCCAGTACATACTGCTTATCGAGATTTAAGCGAAGGTCAAAAAGATATCTTATGGAAGGGTAATGCGCATTTTGATGGCTTAAGTGCTTTTTTCAAGCATATCGAAAGTCAAACCTACAAAATTCAATACCGGGTCATGCTATCTCGGTACCGCGGAAAAACCTCATGCCCTGATTGCCTCGGAACGCGGCTGAGAAAGGACGCAGGTTATGTGAAATTCCAAGGAAAATCTCTTCAAGAACTGGTGCTTTTACCGGTAAAAGAGCTACGTGCTTTTTTTACTACTTGCCTCATCGATACACCCCAAAACAAAGTTTTAGCGAGGCTTTTACCCGAAATTAAACAGCGATTAGATTTTCTATGCGATGTTGGGTTGGGCTACCTTACCTTAAACCGGGCAACCAACACCCTTTCGGGTGGAGAATCGCAACGCATTCATTTAGCTACTTCGTTAGGAAGCAGCTTAGTGGGATCAACCTATATCTTAGACGAACCGTCGATTGGACTGCACCCGCGTGACACGGAAAATTTAATCAAGGTGCTTCAGCAATTGAAAAACCTCGGAAACACCGTAGTCATTGTTGAACACGAATCGGCCATCATGGAGGCTGCTGATTGCATCATTGATATTGGACCCATGGCAGGAATTCATGGAGGGCTTGTAACATTTTGTGGAAAACAATTAGACTTCGCACAAAGCACCTCGTTAACTGCACAGTATTTAAGAGGCGAAAAGCGCATTCCCTTTCGCACAGCGATGAGAAAATCGACCGCTGCTGTTGTCATGGAAAATGCGACGATGCACAACCTTAAAAAGGTCAACATTCAGATTCCTTTACAACAGCTGGTATGCATCAGCGGAGTTTCCGGTTCAGGAAAATCGACGCTTATGAAATCGCTATTTTTCCCAGGACTTCGCCAAGTAATGGAAGATGCCAACAATGCATTGTATAAAGGATGTATCTTTTCGGGGGACATTGGAAAAATTCGGGAAATCGAGCTAATTGACCAAAATCCGATTGGAAAAAGTAGTCGAAGCAATCCCATAACCTACTTGAAAGCCTTTGATGAAATTCGGGACTTATTTTCGAGAACTCCCCTATCTACCCGAAGGAACTACAAACCCGGTTTTTTTAGCTTTAATGTCGAAGGCGGACGTTGTGAGTCCTGCCAAGGCGAAGGGGTAATTACGGTAAGTATGCAGTTCATGGCCGATGTGCAATTGACCTGTGAGGCCTGCAAAGGAACGCGTTACAAAGACGAGGCACTCGAAGTATTGTACCATGGAAAGAACATTGCTGATTTGTTGAACATGGACCTGCAAACCTTACACGACTTCTTCGATGCGATTGGGGATAAGAAGGAACGGTCGATTGCACGAATCATTGCTCCACTCTTGCAAGTGGGCTTGGGATACCTGAAAGCAGGACAATCATCGTCCACCCTAAGCGGCGGCGAGGCACAACGCATTAAACTGGCCTATTTTCTTTCGAAAGGTTCGCACCAAAGCCCCACCCTGTTCTTATTCGATGAACCGACCACGGGATTGCATTTTTACGACATTGAGCAATTGTTAATCGCCTTGTACGGACTTTTGGATTTAGGGCATTCGGTCGTTATAATTGAACACAACTTGGATGTCATCGCGCGTGCGGACTATGTCATCGATCTTGGACCTGAAGGCGGAGATAAGGGGGGGCAGGTGGTTTTTGAAGGAAGTCCTGAGGCCCTGTCACAAATACCTGGAAACTACACCGGAGAGGCTTTGCGCAAAATGAGCCAACTCAGTCCAATTTAAGGAGAATACTGTCCTTAACGAGAAGTGGGATATCGTAAAAATTGAAATTATTCTTATCGGGTTTTTCCGATTCTATCATGGAAATGTGTTGGTCAACCAGCGGCAAAGGAGCAAAAAACA
>CANMUN010000057.1 GCA_947500875.1 Flavobacteriales bacterium
ATCCAATCTTCACGTTCACCATAAGCATCGGTCACTCCTGAAACGTTCGAACAAGAGTATTCATTGATTATTACTTGTCCAAAAACCGCATCAAAAGGGGCGATTGAAAGAACCAGCCAAAGAAGCCCGTAAAATTTTCCAGTCATTATTAGGGCAAATTACGAAAAATTCCACAAAAAGATGCGTTATACCTTTGAGAGTGTTAATTTTAGGCTCTGAATATTAATAAATTGTTATGAGGTATTATTCTTGGTTGTTATCATTGCTACTCGTCCCGTTATTGTTTCTTGGATGTTCAAAAGCACCTGGCATCGGTGGAAGAGCCCAAATTACAGGTAAATTAATCGGTAAATTTTATTCCGATACCCAGCTCACTGCGTTTACGGGTTTTAGTTTTTTAAGCGATGAGCGCGTGTACATAATTTACGGAAATGAGAAGACTCAATACGACGATGACTTGCGCACAAGTTACGACGGCAGCTTCGAGTTTAATTACCTACGACCGGGAAAATATGTGGTTTTTATGTATGAAAACTGCTATCCGTGCGCCTCACTGCAAAAGGAGAAGCTGTTTGAGGTGGAGATTACCGGCAAAGATGAAGTGGTTGATTTAGGGGAAATTACCTTAACCAAAGAGCAATAAGTGAAGTCGCTGTTATTCGCGGTGGTACTGATCCTTTTCTCACATGCCATGGCCCAAAACCTCAATCAGGAGGTTTGGTTGGAGTCGGGGATATCTTACCAACCTATTAAAAGGTGGACGGTAAATGCAGAACTCAACCAACGCTATAATCAGTATGGTTTAGCAACGATATTTCCGCAATTTAGTGTAAAATATAAGTTGACCAAATGGCTAAGGCCTTCCATGGATTACCGTTGGATTTCCTCGCGAGAATTTTTGGAACCTTACCAGTCAAGTCATCGTCTCAATGCCAATTTACAGGGGGCATACAGCATCCAACGCTTAGACCTTGGGTTGCGGTTAAGATATCAGTACTCTTTCAATCGAATCAATGGCAATTACGATGTTGAATTTGACCAAGCTTGGCGAATTAAACCTTCCATCCAATACAACATTAACGATTTTCCACTTAGCCCATCTTTCAGCGCAGAGTTCTTTTATGACCCGACCAATCATGCTAAAGGCAAGCAGTTTACACGGATTCGATATTACGCAGGATTTGATTTCGACATTCAACGCGTTCACAAATTCAGTTTTGGCTCTTACCTCGACCAATGGGTTAATACGGTTCCTCGCACGCGATTGATGTACAGTTTGGGTTATTCATTTGCCATTGAACCGGCTAAAGCAAAGGACAAGACGAAAAAAGGAAAAGATATTCGTTCCCTTTAACCGTACTTGTTTTCCTCCAAACGTTGGCGTACTGCGGCTAAGTTCTCTTCTTTTTTTGGACCTCTTGAGGCAATAGCAGTTGAAGTAAAATAACGGTGGTTTTCAAGAAAGGGAACTTGCACTTCATCCCAATGCCTATCGGAAGTTATTTTTCCTTTTTCCATCAACTCCCGTTTTAACTTTTGTGAAATGGTTTCAAAATCATCAGTCCCTAAATAGTCAAGGTCTGCGTCGCACATGATTTCTTGCATTTTATTCACGGGTTTATGAGGAACTTCTGTTGCAAAAATAAGCTCTGAAACGGTTTGAATGTGCACGTCGCTGTATCCAAAATCTGGAAGGATTTTTTGAGCCAATTCAACGCCTATGGACTCATTGTGCTCGTACTGTTGCGTAAAACCAAGGTCATGAAAAAGAGCTGCGGTTTTCAATAAAAACAGACCTTCATCTCGAACACCTTCGCATAGGGCCAAATGCTCAACTGCTTGAATAACCTCCCGAGTATGTTCTGCACTGTGGTAGTACAAATTTTTGGGCAATTGCTCTTCGAGCATTCGGAGTACCTCCGCTTCAACAGAATAGTATTTTATCGGGCTGTACAGATGCAGTTGTGAAATTTCGAAGAACAAGTCGTTGGGTACTAATCCTTCACCGCCAAGTGATAAATCGGGTTTTACGCGTAATAATTCATACTGGTTAATTAACAGAGCGCTTTTCATAGGGGCGGTTCCTCTGGGTCGAACTTCAAAATACGGTTCGATCAGACGGAAGGTCGTTTCTGAAATGGAAATCGTACCTGGTTCCGCAAACTGTTCCATGCGTTGTGCTTGGTTTACAGCAGACCCCCAAACATCGTAGGCGATTTTGAGTTTACCAATAATTCCGGCGGTTACGGGTCCGGTATTGATACCTATTCGGATTTCCCAAAAATCTTTTCCATTCGCTAGCGCATCGAACTTGTGTTTGGCCATATAATCTTGTATCAGTAAGGCTGCCAAACAAACATCTATGGGATGGGTAGTATTTGCCTCAGGAATTCCCCCAACTGCCATGTACGCATCCCCAATTGTTTTGATTTTTTCGATATTTCGCTCCTTAACAATGGCATCGAATTTCTTAAATAAACTATCCAATTTATTTACCAGCCGTGCTGGCGTCATGGTTTCTGATATTTTACTAAACCCAACCACATCGGTAAACAAAATGGTAGCCGAATCGTAGGATTTTGGGCGTACTTTTCCCAAGCGTTGAAGTTCTTTTACCGCCTGTTCTGGTAAAGCGTTGTTGAGCCATTTTTCGGCATTCCTTTTTTCAAGAAAGAGTAATTTCTGTTGGTCTAACACCTTATTTTTCTCTTCAAGAATTGTGAGGTTCTTGAGTTCAATCTCTTGCTTTTTTTGTTGAATTTCATGCGTTCGTTGTTCAACTATTGATTCCAATTTAAGCCGTTCTTTTCGTTCGTTTTCAATCCGAATACGAGCATAAACATAGGCTGAAATCATTCCCAAGAGTATGCATGCCCAGAAGAACATTTTGCTCCTCCAAAAAGGAGGTTCTATTTTAACCGTGAGTAACGCGGGGGTTTCTGTCCAGGAACCGTTCTTCCCTGTTCGAGAATATAGCCTTAAATAATAGGTTCCAGAGGCCAATGCATTAAACGATATGTGATTCGTGTTCCCTAGAAACATGGTGTCCATGCTTTCCCCAATAATTTCGCATTTGTATTCTATTTTTTTTGAATTGTAAAGGGAATTGGGCTGGAAATGAACTTCAAAATCCCTTCGATAATAAGGTAGGGTCATTTCATACGCGATTTCTTTCAATTCCGCATCGGAAATTTGAGCTTTTGGCCATTGAGCGGTACTCTTTTTGAGCCGTACCATCGAAATTTTTGGATAAGCCGATGCATTTTGCTCATTCACGAGTTTATTCGAGAATACCACAAAACCAATGATTCCACCAAAATACAAATTGCCTCCTTCTTGAAAAATAGCATTGGTATTATACTCGAAATCCTCTTCACCATAACTCACAAAACGGACATTCTCTTCGTGGTTTTGGCTCATGTAAGCGAGGCCGCGATTGGTGGATACCCAAATCGTACCTGAAGCATCCAGCATCAATCCATTAATTACATTATTCGGTAATCCTGAAGTTTTATCCAAAAGATCGACCTTACCTGTGACCGTGTTTAATTGAACGATACCTGAGCCCAGGGTGCCAATAAAAAGAGTCGAACCATAGGGTTCAATCAAACAAGAAAAAACATCGTTGGCTCTTTTTCGAAGGGGCTTGTTGAAAACACTTGACTTGAACTCATTGGTTGCAACATTGAGGGTTGAAAGACCAGATTTATCGGCGACGCACCAAATCGTGCCTTTTCGGTCCTTTAAAAAATTCCTGCAGACATCGTAAGGTTTATAATGAACTTCGTCTACCTTCTTGGAGGCCTTATTAAAAGTTAAAATTCCTGAAGAGGTTCCAACCAGTATGCTTTCCTTAAGGTTGAACAGCGTGTAAAAGTGCCGGTGCTTTTCACGGAGTATAGGACTCAAAGTAATTTTTTCATACGATTTTCTTTCCGCATCAAACAACCACAATCCGTCAAAACAAGCCAAAAGAAATTTCGAGCCTTTCAGCGGTTCAATATCCATGACCGAAACGTCCTGTGAGGTTGTTAATCCCGTTCGGAGCACGTGCTGAAATGTTCCATCCTGAGAGCGAAAAAGGGTGATTCCTTGGTCGGTCCCTACCAATAGTTCTTCGCCAAATTTCGCGAAACTCCAAACGTTCTCGGTATTCAAACCACTGAGGGGGTTAGGATTCGGCCCGACCTTAAACCAAGAATTGTTTTCCTCTTTAAAACAAGACAATCCCCTATCACTGCCAATCCAAACCACCTCTTCGTGATCTTTATACAGGCAATTAATGTTATTGGATTTCAATGAATTCGGTTGATAAAAGTCGGAGGAGAAATGGCGCCATTTTCCGGAATTACTCCTATACATAAGACCCCTCCCTTTCACCGCAATCAAATAACCGGACGCCATTTCAAGAACACTGACCACTTGAGCATGGAGGGAAGGATCAAATCCTGCAAGAGAACAGGAAACTGAACGGTATTTTTGATCGAGTTGTACTGTTTTACCTTTCAAAAAAAATATCAAATTATCGGAGCATGAAAAGCCTGAATAAACGGTTTCATTCGGGAAAGAATATGCCTGCTTTAATTGTTGAATGCCTTGAAACAGATAAAGAACATTTGATCGGGTAAGAATATGAATGTTGGTTTTGCCTTTAATTAAGTGGGTTGCCGGTGATGGCAGGCGGATTTCTTGAAACTTTTTCTGTTTTGCTAACAACAAAAACACTCGTCCGTCTTCGTACAAACAAAGGATTCCTTTTGAACTGTGTGCTATTTGAATAACCTTAGATGACGTAGAGGGGTTTTTAAACGACGAATAGGATCGGGATTTTACTCGATACCACACTACTTCTTTTTGCGTGCCAAACCATAAATTACCGGATGAGTCTGCTTCGCTGCACAGCACGAATGCACTTGAAATTTGCGGGGTATTTTCTTTAGTTACATGCCTGAACTCAAACCCATCGAAATGGTTGAGCCCGTCTTGAGTACCTGCCCAAAGCGCTCCACTGGGTTCTGAAACAACCGTATTAACGCAGGATTGAGAGAGCCCGTCTTCTATGCCGTAATGGTCAAATTTTGGGTTTAACTGGGCTTGTAGTTGACCAACAAACCATAATAAACCGAAAAGCAACCAATTACTTTGCCGGCTCTGAACCACTGGCATTGGCAATTTCAAGCATCTCACGATCAAACAAATACATACCTCCTTTTTCATTACCAATGAGGTTCAGTTTGTCTAGGATTGAACGAGCTAAAGCTTCTTCCTCCATTTGCTCGGAAACATACCACTGCATAAAGTTATGGGTTGTATAATCCTTTTCTTTTAAACAAATATCAACCACCTCGTTAATGGATTGGGTTACCGTTAATTCGTGCTCTAATAACAATTCAAACATCCGTTGAACGGTATCAAAATCGGAGGGTGGTTGAGGAATGGAAGGAACGATTGCACGTCCCCCTCGTTCGTTGACAAATTTCACCAATTTCAGCATGTGAAAGCGTTCCTCGTCGGAATGTGCATACATGAAAAACGCCGTACCTGACAAGCCCTTGGTTTCTGCCCAAGAGGCCATGGATAAATAGTATTGCGATGAAGAAGCTTCTTTACTTATTTGGTCGTTTAAAGCGGTTTCTATTTGCTTATTCATGGTTCTTTTATTTTTATCGAAGGTAACCAAAATAGATGAAACACGAAAGCGCTACGTTTTGTTTTGGTTCTTTGATAGAAGGCCCCTTAAAACTCCGGGAAAAATACCATTTATGAACCTCATCAATCTTCCAGAGAAATCACCATAGACTTTACGTTTCTTATACTCTATCGCCCAAAGTACTTTTTTAGCGGCTCGCTCTTTGGTGATTTTCGTTCGAATATTCCGTTTTGGAACGGGGATTTTACCTCCGTCAGCACTCAACGAATATTTGTGTTCGTCGTTCTCTACAAATCCGAGATAAATCAACCCTACATGAACTGCATGGGGTTTCAATTCAAGCTCCAACGCTTCTTGCAGAGGAACCAAAGCAGCTTTTGAAACGGAATAACTCAGATAATTAGGTACGCCGTGAATGGCCGCCAGGGAGGAAATAAATAAAATACTACCTTGGGTTTTTATTAAAGAGGGTAAGGCGGCCTTTGTTAAAGCAATGACACCGTACAAGTTCGTGTTCATGACTTGTTGAAATGTGGATTCAGAGGTTTCCAAGAAGCTACCATACGCTGAAATTCCCGCGTTATGGATAACCCCATCGATTTCACCAAAACCGGCTAAAACAACGCTCATCATCGCATTAATTTCAGATGTCGAACACAAATCGGCGCGAACGTGAAGCGCCTGTCCGTTTTCAAGCGCCTTCAGGACCATGTCCTCGTTCGGCAAGGGGGTAGAATTCGAATGAATTACGACTCGAGCCCCAAGGCTCAAAAGTTCCTTCGTTATCACCAATCCCAGGCCTCGACATGCCCCTGTGACTAAAACCCTCTTTCCTGTCCAATATCGCATGATTTCGCAAAATTAAGTCGCGTTTTATTTTAGTCCTTTTACTCTTCGCAACTCAAGAATCTAGGGTTTCATATTTTGCATTTGGGCAATATAATCCGACAGTTTTTTGACCCCAACAAAATAAATACTGACTCCAATTAAGAGGAGGACATGGCTTAAATCATTTCGATCAAACCAAGGATGCAAATTAATTTTCATGCCCTGCACCACAGCATTAGGGAGCAATACGAGGGATCCGAACCAAAAATATTTAAAATCGTCATGTGATTTCCGCTGGTAATAATAGCCGAGATAACCTAAGGAAAATCCCAAACCCAAGATTGAATTTAGGGTGGGAATCAATAAACCGATCGCCGGATCTTGGTTTGAGGTTAAACGCAGCAACAAACCGATCTCGAGGACCATAAAAACGATCATCTTCAACTGGGATATTTTTAACAGCGTCCTTTTTTGCCTAGCGTTAATCCAAAGGGAAAGCATCGCTTGCTCCACGTAAAATGTCGCTGTAATACCCATTAACCAGGAGGGAGCCTTTCCCCACAAACCGCAATAATTGTAAAGCAAATGACCTAATCCCCCAAGGATGAAAGATATGCCAAAACACAGGTAAAATTTCGCCCACAGGGCATTGAACACGGATGCTTTTTGAATTCTGCGATAAAAATAAAGGGACACCACTAAAATGATTACGTCTCCGAAAAATGCATTCGGTTCCAACAGTTCCAATCCTCCAACATTCCATTCAATTTTCTGAAAATCCCTTCCAATCATTCTTATTTATTTTCTTCTTCAAAACGGTGAATGTTCTTAAGGATAATGCGTTCTACCAACTTAGGCGCAATGGCTTGAAGTACCCATTGAAGTTTGCCCAATGGCGTCATTGTCACTTGATTTTTTCGCCTAAAAACGGCTTGTATAATTCCCTTAGCAACCCGCTCCATGGACTGAATACCCTTACCGATTCTTGGGGCTAACAACCGCGTTGACCCTTCCTCCATGATTACTTCTTTATCCTGCTCAACGGCTGTTTTTCCAACTAAAACAATCCCGGCATGGACCCCGTGTTCATGTTCTTCGATTCTGATGGCTTCAGCAAAGGCTCGAAGGGCCATTTTAGAAGCGCTGTACGGAGATAATCCTGGTAATCCTCGAATGCTTGCAAGGCTTGATACGAAAATGATGGAGCCGCGCGTTATCCGCAAATATGGAAGCGCTGATTGGGTTGGATAAATGGCCCCGTAAACGTTGCTTTCAAATAACAATCGAATCACCGACGGATGAAGGTTGGCGAGACTTCCCCGAGAGGAAACCCCCACATTGTTAATTAACGCATCTATACGACCAAATTCCTTGACCGCATCTTTGATCAATAAATCTGCTCCATCGGAATCGGAAACATCGGACAAAACAGCAATAACATTGCCGCTAATGGCTTTCAAATCCTGCAAGGTTGCGTTTAATCGCGCTTCATTTCGGCCATTAATCGCCACCGAATATCCCAAAAGTAAGAGCTGCCGCGCTATTTCTTTACCGATGCCTCTGGATGAACCAGTAACAACAATTGACCCTTTAGTTGTTTGCATTCTTCTTGAAAATTCGGCCCGTATATTCAATTTCTGGATGATAAGCCAAGGCGGTTAAACTGTTGGTCCAAGCCAAGGCAAGGTGAACAAAAAAAGCAATCCAAACGGTACCGGATTCCAACGTAAGCAGGCACAACACGAATCCAAGAGGAATGGCCCCAAGGGTTTCGGCAAGGCCTTTGGGAATGTGGGTTGTAGCATAGAGGGCAATGTTTATTGCGATTGCTGGCCAAATACCCAGGGAATCTACCAAGGGAAAAAACAAGGTGCCACGGAATAACAACTCGTATCCAAATAGATACAGCGCCCATCCCAATAGATTAATTACCATGGTTTTATTCGTCCAGGTTTTAGCCCTAATCTGCGGGTAATTATTCAAGTTTTCCGGTTTTTTTGCGGAAATAAAGGCCAAAGGAATTACCACCAAGGATAACCCTAAGGTCCATGTTATACTGAACCATGTCGTCTCGGAATTAAACCATAACCCAATTTTTTGCAACGTAAATCGTGGAATAAGGAACGAAAGAAAGAGCACTGGAATTAAACCTAACACCAAAAAACCAAAATACTTGGTAAAGAAAATGTGTTTACGGCTTGCCTCATCAAAAGCGTATTTTGCGTAATATGAGGCTTTTAACTTTTGCGATTGAGCCACAAACCAATAAAGGATAAAACAAAAGGTTGTAATCAAAATGGCAGCAGTAGCGATTTGATCCTTTTGCGTTAAGTAAGGTACATTCATGATTGCATTATTTAAGGTATTCATTCGCTTTCCACCAAGACAAACAGTCCGCAATGGCTTCCTCGATGGGCGTGGATGGCATTTTTAAAATGTCCCTTGCTTTGCTAGGATTGTAACATTGTTTCATGGTCGCCTGTTTTGACATGTGATATCCTAACTTCGGAGCGACACCCGAAATCCTTGCCCATACAGAACTGAAAAACCCCACCGCGTAAATGATCGCATTGGGAACACGCTTCAGCTTGAAAGGCACATTGTTTACGTGACATGCCTTTTGAAACATTTGTGCAAAGGTCATGTTTTCATTTCCTGCAATGAAACAAGAACCTGGATCACCCCATTTTAAAGCATTGACGGCGGCAATAGCTACGTCTTTGGAGGCAACAAAATTCTTCATTCCAGAGGTATATCCCGGCAATTTTCCTTGCAGCAACGCCAAAATCATTTTACCTGAAGAGGGTCCTGAATCAAAGGGGCCAATCATGTACGTTGGATTAATGATAATGGCAGGAAAGCCCTCCTTGGCCTCCTTCAAGAGAAATTGTTGAGCCTTGTACTTGCTATCGACATAATCCATTTTGTAACTGTTTCCCATAAAAGGGGATTCCTCGGTACCCGGATTTTCAGGCCCTCCGTGACCAAATGAATTCGCGGTTCCAATTTGAATAAACCTCTGTACGCCTTTTTTCTTAGCCAAGTTCACCATGCTAACTACCGCGTCGTAATTGATCTTGTAGATCATCGGACTACGCCTTGGCCAAATTTGGGTAGATGCGGCAACATTGATCACTGCGTCACATCCTTCAATCGCTTTTTCCATGGAATTCTCGTCCAATAAATTTCCACGGTATACTTCAATTGGGAGATTTTCTAAGGTCTTACAGGGGCTGTTGAGCAAGACTAAAACACGAACTTGATAGCCCTGGTCCAGTGTTTCCCTGCAAATACTTGATCCGAGCATGCCATCCGCTCCTGTAATTAGCACTTTCATGTTTTTATCGTTTTGTGATTATTTCCAATCGCGCAGCATTAATGGACGCGAATAAATCCTGAAAATACTTATGCCGGTCTTTATGATTCACTTCACTGATCAAATTTGCATTGAGCAGCTGTCGATCAATAACCGCTTTGGTATCGCCAACATAGCGTTCGTTCGTGGTGTGCAGGTAATTTAAAATGTTGTGTATTAAATATACCCCTCGTTTTGATGCACATTCGTAATAAAACGTGGTGTCGGTATTTACCGTATCGTTTAAAAACAGGTTCAATTTAGCCCCACTGGCTGGCACGGCCGTTCCAAGCTGAAACTTTTTTCCATTCTCCGCCTGCTTTAAAAAATGGTTGAGCCATTCTTCCACAGCATCGATTAACCTCAATACTTGCTCAGCGTCCTTAAACCATCCTGACTCCCAGGCATAGGCGATTTGGCGCAGATAACCGCGCATCATTTCGCGGTCGACGATTTCGACGGTTTCCAATTGATTGTACAATTGTAAAATCTCCCTTCCGTCATTTAACGCCTCCTTGCTGATTCCGGTTAAGTCAAATTTTCTGTGTTCGTATTCGGGCAACAACAGGTGTGATTTTGCCCAAAAAAACAACCTGAAATGTACGATTTCAGGAAAGTTAAACGCTTGAAAAAAGTGGACATTGTTGACTGTTAAAAACAACTTTACCTGAGGCAACTTTCGCAGCTCTTTCATTCCGAATAAAATGCCGCGCAGGTAAATATCCATGGAGAATTCACCCGAGGGCGAATCTAAGTAATCAAAATCCACTTTTCGGTTGGTTTCCGTGGATAAGGCGTCAAATGAAATTTTAAAAAAAGAGCAAACCTTTTCCACTTCATGAATGGTCATGGGGGTTTCATTGCGTATTCGGCGATAAACGGCATCTGTGCTCAATGACAGAACATCGCTTAATACCAAACCCATCGATTCATCCGGTCCAATCGCTTTTCGAACATGATCAAAAATCTTGCTTTGTATATTGAGTGAGGCGTCCTTTTTCATGAAAACAGTAACAAAATTAAGCTATTCATGGATATAAACCCTATGCACACGATCGGAAATGCCCGTCATAAGCTCGTACGGAATCGTATTCATCCTTTGTGCCATTTCCAAAATGCTCGGAACATCGTCAAAAATTACCGCCTCATCTCCTTCTTGGATATTTGGTAAGGACGTAACGTCCAACATGAGCATGTCCATGCAAACTTTTCCAACCGTTGGACACCAAACGCCTTTGATTTTAACTCTTCCTTGGCCATTGCTCAAGCGTCGTGGAAAACCATCCGCATAGCCTAAGGGTAAAATTGCAATTGTTGTGTCTTGGCTTGCAATAAAACTCCTTGAATATCCGACGCTTTCACCTACCCGAACTTTTTTTATTTGGGAAATCAAACTTTTCCAAGCTAACACGGGTTCAAGATTCAATTCAGCGGAACTGCTCAGTCCAAACATGCCAAGTCCGATACGGACCATATCAAAATGGGACTTGGGAAAATTCAAAATAGCCTCTGAATTAGCCATGTGAAAAAGCACCGGGTAAGAAAACGATTGTTGAACTAGCTTTTGTACCGAAGAAAAGACCTCAATTTGTTGAAGGCTCATGGTTTGGTTGTCCCTGTTTTCAGACTCAGCAAAGTGGGTGAATACCGATTTCAATTGCACCTCCGGTTGTGCTTTAATGCATCCTACTAAGGTTTTTACGTCCAAGGGTTCAAAGCCTAAGCGGCGCATTCCCGTATCAATTTCAACATGAATTGGGAATTGTTGAACTCCATGCAAGATCAGATCACGAATCAATCGATCCAATTGACGGAAGGTGAAAACCGTAGGTTCTAACTGGTGTTCAATGCAATCATCGTAACTCTCGGGGTCAGGATTCAATACTAAAATAGGCAGTTTAACGCCATGTTGACGGAGCGCAACTCCTTCCGAGGTATATGCAACGCCCAAATAATCCACCCCTTGACCTTCTAGGAAGTGTGCCATCTGTTCCAATCCGGTTCCATACGATTGGGCCTTTACCATCGCAAGTAATTTGGTTTTTGACTCGATTTTTGACTTGAAATAAGCCAAATTTTGCCGCAAGGAGGAAAGGTTAATTTCCAAGACCGTTTGATGTTGTCGCAGCCTAAACCTTGCGGCAAAACGTTCCATTTTTGCCTTGCGGGTTCCTTTGATCAGCACCATGGATCCCGTGGGAATAATCAAAGGCAATTGATGGGGTAAACCAATGTACACATGCTCCTTGGCATAAGGATGAACCATGTTTTTTACCGTATCAAACAAGCCTAAAGAGCCCTCATCCAAGCCGATGTAAATGCAGTGTGGACGATTTCCCGCCAAAGACACCATGTATTGGAGCGATAAAGATAAGGTTTCAAGGTCGAGGTTATAGGTGTCGTTGAGCACCAACGTTTCGTTTTTGCCGTAAAACGTTTCAAGACGAAGGGCTAAACGGGATAAATTCGAAGTTTCCTTTACAATGCGCTGAGGATCTACCCCAAACTCCAAGGCCAAGCCAATGGCCATTTGTGCGCTGTTAACTGAGTTTGCATCGTTGAAGGGGATGAAAGGAAGAAACTCCTTCGATTGCTCCAAGAATGTTGGGATTCGGGATGTACTTTCATGCGCCGAAAAAGAATGAGGTACCGCCTCCATCGCGCGGCAAAGGTCATGGTCCAATAAGTTGTTAAACCATGTGGTTACGATGAAATGGGTCGGTCGAACCATATGCAATAGTCGGTCTAATTCACCGGGTTCAGAAATGCCCATTTCAATAATTCCAAAGGTTGCATGATCGTTTAGCTCCAAAAGGGAAAGGGCAACCCCGATCTGCGAATTATAGCTTTTAGGACTTCTTACAACGTGATAGTCCGCTTTGATCAATTCATACAACCATTCCTTGACCGTTGTTTTTCCTGCTTTTCCTGAAATACCAAGTATGGGAATGTTAATTTTATCCCGGTGCGCTTTGGCGATGCGTTGAAGGGCTAGAAGGGTATCGTCAACCACGAGATAACAAGCCTCGGTATGCACGATTTTCGGCTCCTCGCCAACGATAAAAATCCGAATGTTTTTCCGATAGGCCTCTTCGGTGAAATCTACCCCGTTTCTAAATGGTCCCTTTAAAGCAATGAAACAGGCGTTCGACTCCTGCGTGTAGGAACGGGTGTCGATGCTAAGATATTGAATGTTCGTTTCGAAAACACCCAAAATACGCTTCGGATCAAGCAGTGAAATGATTGCTGCCGTAGAAAAATTAATTTTCAATGAGTAAGAGCATTATAGCAAGAACGACATAGGGGCTTGTAACTTTCTACCGCACCCACCAATAC
>CANMUN010000058.1 GCA_947500875.1 Flavobacteriales bacterium
GTCGATTACTCCATTATTCAACAATTTCTTTGCTTACAGACAACGAGTCGGTTCCTTTTCTTTTGGTCTGACCAATGGGTATAACCAATTTGTTGATTGGAAAACCGTTGGTGCCAACATCAGTGCTGCATATACCACCAAAATTAGCCAGAAACTCCAGTTAAACAGTGGCCTCAGTGCAAGCGTGCGCAGGGATAACTTAACTGTTTATCAAAGCGCTACACAATGGAATCCCCCTTCGTATAACATGAATATTGGAATGTCTTTACTGCACAGAAATTGGACCTTAGGAATCGCAGGAAACAACCTGATTCGTTCAGAAAATATATGCTTTCCATATTCATACATAACCCCCTTTTCTCTTTCTAGCCATTTTTCATATCGCTTCGACCTTGACACGGCAAAACACATTTCACTAACACCCGCTGTCTTTTACAGCCATACGGTGGTCGAAAAATCCCATAATTTTTTCGTGAGTTTAACTTTAGGCCTTAAAAAACATAGCCTTGGTATTACTTCCACCTTGAATCATAATGTTGGTCTTTTCTATCAATACCACCTCACTAACAAATTTTTCATTGGAGCATCCTTGGGAAACAATTATTCCTTACTTTCCTTGAACATCTTTAAGAATAACTACTATTCAGGAACACTTCGTTTGGGTTATTCTATACCTGCAATAAAACGCGGCTGTATAGGCAAAAGATCCTTTTAATATAAATGAGTAAACAGTAGCAGGACAGAACGTAGTTAATGCGTTTTCGTCATATTTTCAGGGACACAAATGATAAAATCAGCCCTACCGAGGTGTTCTTTATCTAAGGTATTGATATCAGCTTGCGTTACCGTGGAAATCGTGGTGATGCGCAAATCCGGTTTGGACTTCAACAAATACCACATGATGCCTTGGTAAAAATCGCTATGATACGCCCCATTGTAATGCATGAAAAAGGTCATTGCCTGCATATTCGCTAAAATAAACTTAGCCATGGTAGCGTCTTTAAAGGCTTGGCTTTCTACCATGTAACTTCCTGAAGCACCCGAAGGCATGTGGGAAGCCATTTTTTTCAATGCCTTGTACTGCGAAAGATTCGTGTCCAATTCAAAGAAGGGGTCGGCCATTTGATTGCGGATGACGGGGGAGAGCGTATCAAAGGCGGTACGTCCTTTCTTAAACATGAGGCTGGCATATTTACGTTGTATATTATCCGCAATGCATGGCAGCTTATTGGTTTTAGCGAATTCGATTAATGGTGCATAATCGGTTTCATAATTAGGCCACAGGCGCAAGGAATCTTTTAAGGATTTCTCTGGAAATGCTCCCTGCACGTAACGGTTTAAAACAGCTTGTTGGTCTTGCTCAAACATTTCAAAACCGAGCGTCAAGTTCGCCCCGTGTTGTTCGAAGGCCTCTTGGGTTAATTCCAACTGCAACCAATGCACAATGGGGTTATCGTGATATTCTCCAAAAAGCACCACATTTCCCGCTAAACTTTTTGATTTCAGGTCTTTATACTTTACCGCTTTGCCTTTGGCATTATACATTACGAAGGCTTTGTCGTGCTGCGCTTGGAGGGAAAACACGCAAAAAAGTAAAAAAATAGAACAACAACGTAGGTTCATGGTAAGAATATTTCCACGAAAATAAGAACTTTCTAGGAGGTCAGCTGTTCGGCGATAGCCGTTTGAATGTACTCCGATTGCACTGCTTCAAAAACCTCAGCGCAAAAGGCGCCCACCAACATTTCCGTGGCTTTAGCTTTAGAAATGCCCCTTGCCTGCAGGTAAAAAAGGGCTTGCGCATCGAGCTGCCCGGTGGTAGACCCGTGCGAACACTTCACGTCATCGGCATAAATTTCAAGTTCCGGTTTAGCATTCATGGAGGCAGCGCTCGACAAGAGCAAATTTTTATTGGACTGATACGCGTTGATTTTTTGCGCATCTTGGTACACCTTTACCTTTCCATTGAACACCCCGGTTGCTTTATCCCACAAAACCCCTTTGTAGTTCTCATCGGAGGTGCCGTGCGGTGCCATGTGATGGACATAGGTGTGGTTATCAATTAACTGTTGGCCGCGTCCAAAAAAGGCGCCGTAAAGTTGGGTATGTGCCGCTTCGCCTTGAGAAAACACCTCAACGTCATTTCGCGTGAAATGGGTATTGGTAGTTAACGTTTGCATGCGAAAGGTACTGTGACGATCTTGATAGATCCGTTCGTTGTAAAATCCGTAATGATTTCCTTGCGTATTCTGCCATTTGTCGACATGTACTTGGGCCTCCTTACCGACAAAAAAATCGGTTAATACATTGGAATAAGCCTGATCTGCTTCGCCTTCAAAAATCAACTCAATGCGCACTTGAGCCCGATCTTCCACCTTAATTTGATGGTGCAACACCAAAGCAAAGCGTTCTCCGCTGCATCGATGAATGATGCGAATGGGTTGTTGGATGGACATTCCTGCAGCTACGGTAATTCCAACGCCTCCTTGAGCCGTTAGAGTATTGAGGTGCTGTACGTGACCTTTGGTGGTGCAAGCCTGCCAAGCCTCCGGGGAAATTGCATTCGCCGATTGAAGCGTGAGCCCTTCCACGTCAGTGGAGCAGGACCATGTACCCTTTTCAAAAATCACATCGATTGTTTCCATTCCGTTCAACAGGGTCGGAGCACCATTGAAGGCAATTGGGGTTACGCTTAAACCGGCAACCCTTGCAAGGCGGGTATATTTCCAAGGCTCGTCGCGGGTGGTGGGAAAAGACGCTTGACGGGCAATTCCCTCCTTGGCTTCTTGGGTAAGAAGTTCGGGCAATGATAAACTCGTTTTACCCAGTTGGTGTTCGAAGGCCACTAAATTCTCGCTCATGACTTAATCCAATCGTATCCTTTTTCCTCAAGTTCCAAGGCCAATTCTTTACCGCCCGTTTTTACAATCTTACCATCAAACAGTACGTGGACATAATCTGGAACGATGTAGTCTAGCAAGCGTTGGTAATGGGTAATGACCAAGGTCGCATTATCCGATGTTTTTAAGGTATTTACTCCTTGTGCGACAATGCGAAGGGCATCGATGTCCAGTCCCGAATCGGTTTCGTCGAGAACGGCAAGTTTGGGTTCAAGCATGGCCATCTGAAAAATTTCATTACGTTTTTTTTCACCTCCGGAAAACCCTTCATTTACGGCACGAGAGGCTAAGGTAGCGTCCAATTCTACCAAGGCTGATTTTTCTTTCACTAAGGATAAAAACTCCTTCGCCGAAAGCGCCGGTAAACCTCGATGCTCACGGATTTCATTCATGGCGGTTTTTAGAAAATTCACGTTAGAAACCCCGGGTATTTCTACAGGATATTGAAAGGCCAAAAACACGCCTTCGCGAGCGCGCTCTTCCACCGAGAGTTCCAATAAGTCTTTCCCGTCGAAAACAATTTCGCCGGAAGTAACCTCATAATCTTCTTTCCCCGCTAAAACGCTCGCCAAGGTACTTTTACCGGCTCCGTTGGGTCCCATGATGGCATGAACTTCTCCCGGCTTAACTGTAAGGTTAAGGCCTTTTAAAATTTCGTTACCGTTGATGGAGGCATGCAATGCTTTAATTTCTAACATATTCTTAAGTTCTTCTATCCTACACTTCCTTCTAAACTGATACTTAATAACTTTTGTGCCTCCACTGCGAATTCCATGGGCAATTGGTTCAGAACCTCCTTACAATAACCGTTCACAATGAGACTGATGGCCTTTTCCTCGCTGATGCCTCGTTGCTGGCAATAAAACAACTGATCTTCTCCAATTTTTGAGGTGGTTGCTTCATGTTCAATTTGTGCTCCTGCGTTTTTACACTCGATGTAAGGAAAGGTGTGCGCTCCGCATTCGCTGCCCATGAGCAAAGAATCGCATTGGGAAAAATTGCGTGCATTTTCGGCTTGAGCATGAATTTGCACTAATCCCCGGTAGGAGTTTTGGGACTTTCCGGCAGATATTCCCTTGGAAATAATGGTACTTTTAGTGTTTTTCCCTAAATGAATCATTTTTGTACCGGTATCGGCCTGTTGAAAATTGTTGGTTACCGCTACGGAATAAAACTCGCCGATGGAACCGTCGCCTTTCAATACGCAGGAGGGATATTTCCACGTGACCGCGGAACCGGTTTCTACTTGTGTCCAAGAGATTTTGGCTTGGGTTTCGCACATGCCTCGTTTGGTTACAAAATTGAAAACCCCGCCTTTCCCTTCTTTATCACCCGGATACCAATTTTGCACGGTTGAATATTTGATTTCTGCTTGGTCGAGGGCAACGAGCTCCACCACGGCAGCGTGCAATTGGTTTTCATCGCGCTGTGGGGCGGTACAACCTTCCAAATACGAAACATAGGAAGACTCATCTGCCACCACCAAGGTGCGTTCAAACTGACCGGTACCCCCGGCATTGATGCGGAAATAGGTAGACAATTCCATTGGACATCGTACTCCTTTCGGAATGTAACAAAAGGAACCGTCGGAGAAAACCGCGGAGTTCAGTGCTGCATAAAAATTGTCTGTCATTGGGACGACGGTGCCCAAGTATTTTTTAACTAAATCGGGGTGCTCCTGTACTGCTTCAGAAAAGGAGCAAAAAACAATGCCCAATTCCGCCAATTTGGCTTTAAACGAAGTGCCCACTGAAACCGAATCCATCACAAAGTCCACGGCAACACCGGTAAGCCGTTGTTGTTCTTCCAAGGAAATCCCCAATTTGCTCATGGTTTCTTTCATTTCGGGATCGACATCGTCCCAGGACTCGTATTTTTTACTTTGCTTAGGGGCTGCGTAATAGGAAATTGCCTGAAAATCGGGTTTTTGATACGCCACGTGAGCCCATGCTGGCTCCTCCATAGATTTCCAAACTTCAAAGGCTTTCAATCGAAACTCGAGCAACCACTGGGGCTCCTTCTTTTTTTCAGAGATCCATCGAATCACCTGTTCATCTAACCCTGCTGGCGCAACATCGGAAGCAATATCGGTCACAAAGCCGTAGCGGTACTCCTGTTGGTTTAAGTCTTCCGCAAGTTCGTTTTCGGTATATCCTGCCATGACTATACGGAAAAAGATTCTCCGCAACCGCATGTGCGATCCGCGTTAGGGTTATTAAAAACAAATCCTTTACCATTCAGTCCTCCAGAAAAATCCAGGGTCGTACCTACAAGGTACAAGTAACTTTTTCGGTCCACCACCACTTTGATTCCGTTGTTTTCAAACGAAGAATCTTGTTCGCCTTCTTGGTTATCGAAGGTAAGTTGGTACATTAGGCCAGAGCACCCTCCTCCCGAAACGCCTACTCGAATAAAATAGCCTTCTTTTCCTTCATCCTCCATGAGGCGAAGCGCTTGCTTTTTAGCTTGGTCCGTAACAGTTATCATCTTATTTAGAACTGTTTTAAATAATTGGTGCAAAAATACCATAAAAGCAGTATTCAAACCAAATGAATTAAAACAAAAAATCCCTAAAACAGTTTAGGGATTTCAGAAATAAGGAAAGTACAGGGTGCTTTCCAAAAAAGGCTATCGGTTAACCTCTATGGTTCTTGTATACAGTTCCTCCGTAGCGGTTTTAAAAATCAACGTATACGTTCCATTCATCAAATCGTTCATGTGCAAAGACGTAGCATCAGAAACCGGTATTGTCGGCATAAACTGACCGTTGGAGGCAACGATTTCAATAAACTCGATGCGGGTATCCGACCAAACAATGGAGGCATCACCTTTTGAGGCATTGCAGGTAATTTGGATTTTATCATCGTCCAAACGGTAGGGAACTTCGTTACCTGCAAAAATGTTAACGGTGAGTCCAAGGAAGAAAGCGAAGGTTAAAAAAGCTGTTTTCATAGTATTTGTTTTTAAATGGTTGTCGTTGTTTTCTGAAACAAAGATGCGTCATGTATCCATAAAGCAGCTTGTTCGCAAGCCGTTTACGGAACAAATTACAAAGAGTTACACAAAAAGGAATACGTAGAACTACGTAGTTCATGGATGATTATCATAAAAACTGCACTTTCTTTCAATGAAATGGCATGAATATTCATTTCACCTAGGTTAACTCAAATGATGTACTATCTTCGGTAACAGAAATAAGGAGAGATACAGGTGGCTTCTTAAATTGGGTTACTGCTTGGAGAGGCAGAAATTTTCTAGTCAAAAGTTTTCGCACTCAATTTAGTTATAGAAGCCCCTGTTTTTTATGAGTTCCCAGGGCATTATGCCTACTACGATAGAAGGAAGCTTAGGCTTCCTTTTTTATTGGATACAGAAGCGGCCGGCTCGGTGCAGCGTCGTTCTCAAAATTAGCCACCTGTAATTCAAGGAGGTAGTCACCGTCGGTTAAATGATTCGGGACGAAAATTAATTCAGTAATGGTTTTATGGGCTATTGGATTTTCGGGGACTTGCCAAAAAGCATGATGAAAAGCTAATGCGCCACCGTCAACCTCCTTATCAACCGATGGAATATCGACCAAGAGGTGTTGAACCCCGAAGTTATTTAAGACCTCAACGCAGGCAAGCTCCATGAACGGCGGGTTGGTATTGGAATATTGCTTGTTCAATTTATCGATTTCGTTGGGAAGGGTTCTAAGGATGAGGGCCTCAACTGCACCTCCAGAAAGGACTTCTGATAAACGAGCAGCGGTGATGATGCGGTCTTGTCCATCAACTTCAGGCTCAATGCTGATGAGTTTCGCATGAAAAAGGTATTCTTTAAAGCAGGATGAGACGGGGAAAATCTCATGAGTAATGTGGCCATAAGATTCGGTGTGGGTTCCGTGTCCGTGTGGATTAAACTGAATGTTTCGAAAATTAACCCCTCCTCCCAAAGCAATGCTACCAACAAAACCGTTTTCCATTACGGGAGTAAACTTCGGGGGATCCAAGTACCACGCTTGAACGCCTTGGGAAGAAACACCAATGGAAAGATCGATAAAATCCTGCGTCTCTATGTAAGAAGTAGAATCTAAATACAATTTCATACCCAAAACTAAGCAATTCGGCGTACTTGACAATTGGTTGTAAATAAATGTAAGGAGCATAGAATCCCCTAGCAAAAAATGCCTTTATCTTTGAAGCATGGAACAAAAAGATTTACTAAAGGACCTCATTTCGCATTGCAAAGAATACGGTTTTATATTTCCCTCCTCCGAGATTTATGACGGTTTAGCGGCAACTTATGACTACGGCCAACTGGGGGTTGAGTTGAAGAATAACATCAAAACCTACTGGTGGAAATCCATGACGCAACTGAACAGCAACATTGTGGGCATAGATTCGGCCATTTTTATGCACCCAACCACGTGGAAAGCTTCGGGTCACGTAGACGCGTTCAACGACCCCCTTATCGATAATAAAGACTCGAAAAAACGCTACCGAGCCGACGTTTTGTTGGAGGAATACCTGGAAAAACAGCAGCAAAAAATTCAAAAAGAAGTCCAAAAAGGCGAGAAGCGTTTTGGTGAAACATTTGACAAGTCCCAGTTTTTAGCGACCAATCCGAACGTGCTAAGAACCCAAGAGAAAATCAACGAGGTACACGACCGCATGAAGAAGGCCTTGAACGAAAGTAATTTGGAAGATATAAGACAACTGATCCTTGACTTAGAAATTGTCTGTCCTATTTCAGGATCCAAAAACTGGACAGAAGTTCGTCAGTTCAACCTCATGTTTTCCACTTCTTTAGGCTCTGTAGCGGGAGAAGCTTCTACGATATACCTAAGACCCGAAACGGCGCAAGGAATTTTTGTGAATTTTTTAAACGTGCAAAAATCCGGTCGAATGAAAATTCCTTTTGGAATTGCACAAATCGGCAAAGCTTTTCGGAATGAAATCGTAGCACGACAGTTCATCTTTAGGATGCGTGAATTCGAACAAATGGAAATGCAGTTCTTTGTCAAACCCGGAGAAGAATTAACCTGGTACGAACACTGGAAAGAAGCGAGAAAAAAATGGCACCTTAATTTAGGCATGGGAGAGGGCAATTACCGTTTTCACGACCACATCAAACTGGCTCATTACGCCAATGCTGCGTGCGACATAGAATTTAATTTCCCCATGGGTTTTAAGGAATTAGAAGGCATTCATTCAAGAACCGATTTCGATTTAAAGCAACATGAAGCACATTCGGGTAAAAAATTGCAGTACTTCGATCCAGCGACCAACGAAAGTTATGTTCCGTATGTCATTGAAACTTCGGTTGGCTTGGACCGCTTATTTTTGTCGGTATTGACTGCAGCCTACCAAGAGGAAAAACTCGAGGACGGAAGCGAACGAACGGTGCTCAAAATTCCTGCAGCCTTGGCTCCCTATAAACTTGCCGTACTCCCCTTGGTAAAAAAAGACGGATTACCGGAAAAAGCGCAAGAAATCCTTCAAATGCTTCGCTTGGACTTCAGCACCCAATACGACGAAAAAGATTCCATCGGGAAACGCTACCGCCGCCAAGATGCCATCGGAACCCCCTTTGCGATTACGGTTGATCACGAAAGCTTGGAAAACCATACGGTAACCATACGAAACCGTGACACCATGATTCAAGAGCGCATTGCCATTGAAACTTTGCCCGCATATTTACATACCCATTGCAGTTGGTCCGCATTGCTCTCCCCATTAAGCTAGGGGTAGTCATTGCCTTCGCTTTTCATGCACGCGCTCAATTAATCGAACGCCCTGAAGCTTGGTTAGAGGAACAATTCCATTTCAACCCCCGTTCGGTAAAAGAACAGGGTTTAGACTCGTTGTTCGGCACCTACTACATTCGTTTCGGACACGGAGTCTTTAAAAAAACCTCAGGTAAGGTTGCTATTCAATTTGACGAATGGGGCCGAGCAAGAAGCATTAAACGGTACAAGCCCTTTTTGTCCTGGTCGGACTCCGTCAATTTTATTTTTCAATACGACGAGCAAGGCCATTTGCGAGAAGAAATCAAAGAGGACCGCTTCGGTTACTATCAAATCATCCACCAACAGGTGAATGAGTTATTATCGGAAGAAGCACATTACCTAGGCCTCCACAACGGGTCGAAAATGCTGGTCAACGAATATGAAAACCGATGTTCAAGAATGCCGGATTCGAGCACAGAAATCCTCGTGAATTACAAGAAGGGGAATGTCTACAAAAAGTCGATTTGCAGGGAAACAGGAGGCTTGGAAAGTTCGGTCATGCACATCGTTTATCCCGGAATGGACACCACCTATACCACCTACCACACCAACCTCGGACGGGTGGATAGCATACACATATTGCACGACAAAAACGTAGAGACCGTAAACATATGCTACGATGATACAGGCGAAATTACAAGCATTCAACAGTGGTTGAACGGCCATCTTGGGAAGGAGATACAATTCGTTTATACCTTTTCCAAACTTAGTTCCATTGTGTTTTTGATACCACAAGAACAGCGCATGGAAATCCTCAAATTTTAATCCTCTTTACGGCGTTCACTCACGAAATAAGCGATTCCAAAAATCAACGCCAAAACCCCAATAACAATAAAAAAGCTTTCCATTCCAGGGGCTTTTGCCAGGTATATCATAATGTTAAGTTTACAACAATTTAATAATTAAGCACTTAAACGATTCTGATAAATGAACATTTATCCATTCACGTCCAATATTTTGAACGAATTATTGAACAAGCACTTTTCGGTTATCAAAATTTTTAGGTATTTGTTGATTAACTTTGCAGAAAAAAAATGTTTCGAACGCACACCTGCGGTGAATTAAGAGCCGAGCACATAGGAAAAGAAGTTACACTCAGTGGTTGGGTCCAAAAATCAAGGGATTTAGGCGGAATGACCTTCGTCGATTTAAGGGACCGTTACGGAATTACCCAACTTGCTTTTAACATGGACAAAAACGCTCCACTGTGTTTAGAAGCCCGAAAACTCGGAAGGGAATTTGTCGTTCAAGCTACAGGAACGGTTATAGAGCGTTCGAGCAAAAATGCCAACATCCCCACAGGAGAAATTGAAATTGACGTCACCGAATTCAAGGTATTAAACGCCTCTAAAACTCCTCCGTTTACCATCGAAGACCAAACCGATGGAGGCGATGAACTGCGCATGCAATACCGCTACTTGGACTTGCGCAGAAACCCTGTACAGCAAAAACTCATCCTGAGGAACAAGGTGGCCCTCGAAACGCGAAAATACCTCGATGGATTGGGCTTCATGGACGTTGAAACGCCCGTATTGATTAAGTCCACTCCTGAGGGAGCGCGGGATTTTGTGGTGCCAAGCCGTATGAATCCGGGACAATTTTATGCTTTGCCTCAGTCACCCCAAACCTTTAAACAGCTTTTGATGGTTTCCGGTTTTGATCGATACTATCAAATTGTAAAGTGCTTTCGGGACGAAGATTTACGTGCAGACCGTCAGCCCGAATTCACACAAATCGATTGTGAAATGGCTTTTGTAGAGCAAGAAGACATTTTAAACGTATTCGAAGGATTGATTAAACATCTGTTTGCAGAAGTAAAAGGCATTGAATTTAACGAGCCCTTCTCGCGAATGACCTATGACGAAGCCATTCACATGTACGGATCAGACAAACCAGACTTACGTTTCGGTATGAAGTTCAACTATTTGAATGCACTCCAAGGAAAAGGCTTTGCCATCTTTGATCAGGCAGAAACCGTTCTTGGTATTGTAGTGGAAGGCGCTTCAGAATATACCCGAAAACAATTAGATGAACTCACCGAATGGGTGAAACGTCCGCAAATTGGAGCTAAAGGAATGGTTTACGTAAAGTATAATTCAGACGGAAGTATTAAGTCTTCCGTAGATAAATTCTACAGCGAAGCGGACTTTCAATCCTTGGCCGCAACGCACAACATTAAGGCAGGTGATTTGTTATTGATATTGAGCGGGGAATTAGCTAAGACACAAAAACAAATGAACGAACTTCGACTTCATGTAGCACAGCAAGAAGGACTTCGAAATACCGGAGCATTTTGTCCAGTGTGGGTCTTAGATTTTCCATTATTAGAAAAAGATGAAGCCTCTGGAAGGTACTTTGCGATGCACCATCCCTTTACCTCTCCGAAAGTAGAAGATATAGCGCTTATGGATTCTGATCCGGGTGCGATACGCGCAAATGCCTATGATTTAGCCATGAACGGTGTAGAATTAGGCGGCGGATCTATTCGAATTCATGACCGAGGCTTGCAAGAAAAAATGTTCTCCTTGCTTGGTTTTACTCCGGAGCAAGCGCAAGAACAATTTGGCTTTTTAATGGGCGCCTTTGAATACGGTGCGCCACCGCATGGCGGCTTAGCCTTTGGATTAGATCGTTTAGTAGCCACGATGTCGGGTGAAGAATCCATTCGAGACTTCATCGCCTTTCCGAAAAACAACAGCGGTAGAGACACCATGATCGACGCACCGTCCCCTTTAGAACCTACTCAATTAACCGAATTAGGAATTAACATCTTACCGAATGGACATTAAGGATTTACAAGCACGCATTACACCACTTCGCGATCAACTCATTGCCCATAGCGTTTATCAGCAAATTGCAACAGACCGCGAATTAAAATCCTTTACCGAAGAACACGTATTTGCTGTTTGGGATTTCATGAGCTTATTGAAAAGTTTACAGCGTCATTTAACCTGTGTTAATGTGCCGTGGATGCCCACAAAAAACAAAGAAACACGTCGCTTTATTAATGAAATTGTAGTGGGCGAAGAAAGCGACTTTGATGCCTCAGGAAAGACCATGAGTCATTTTGAAATGTATGTTCAAGCGATGCATACCATGGGTGCAGACACCCGTGAAATCGAACAATTTATTCAACGCATTTCAGCGAATACTCCCCTTGACGAAGCCTTGGATTCCTGTGCGATCAATGCCGAAACAAAGGACTTTGTGCGGTTTACCTTTTCAATTATTCAACGCGGAAAAATTCATGAAATCGCTTCGCTGTTCACCTTTGGACGCGAGGATTTAATTCCAGAAATGTTCATAGAAATGGTGAAAGAATTGAAAGCGAATCATCCAACGCAAATGGCAGATTTTCTCTATTACTTAGAACGTCACATTGAGGTGGATGGAGAAGATCATGGGCCACTCTCCTTAAAATTAATGGACGAAGTTTGTGAGAACGACCCAATTAAATGGGAAGAAGCAACCCGTGTGGCCGAAGAAGCTTTATCCATGCGCATTCGCTTATGGGATGGTGTGGTAAGAAAAAACAA